>NZ_JARBDC010000065.1:0-80374 GCF_036577625.1 Paenibacillus sp. GYB003
GCCGCGGCCATCGCGCCCGCCGCGCCATCGCGCTCGGCTCCGTCGCCGCATTCGCGCCCGGCCCTGCCGCGGCCATCGCGCCTGGCCCGCCGCTGCGATAGTGCCCGACTTCGCCGCGCGCGCGAAAGCTAGCATTTTTTGTCTAATTTCTGTTACAATTCATATAAGAGGAAGCTGCGGACGACCGTCGCTCCTACGTTCAAACGGGAGGGAAAGCCATTTGGCGGGTAATCGGTTTTCGGTCGGCATCATCATCGTAGTCATTGGCGTCATCTTGCTGCTCGGCAAGCTGGGCGTGTTCGGATTCGTCTGGGAGCTGTTTTGGCCGGCTTTGATTTTGGCCGTCGGACTGCTGCTGCACGCGCTGTACTTCAACAAAACTTTGCCTTCCGGCGTCCTGATTCCAGGCGGCATTCTCGTTACGATCTCCGTCCTGTTTTTCCTTTGCACGTTTTTCGGCTGGGGTCTGATGGCGTACATTTGGCCGGGCTTCATTTTCGCGGTCGCCGTCGGCTTGTACGAGTTTCATATGTTCGACAAATACAGCCCGCGCGGCACGCTGATGGCCGCCGTCGCGTTGGCCGTCATCGCGGGCGTTTTGTTCGGGATGACGATTTTGTTTACCGTAGGCATCTATTTTATCGCGATCGTACTGATCGGCTTGGGCGTTTACATGATCGTAAACAAACGCCGCTCCTGGTAAGAGCCGGGGCCATCGTCCCCGAACCGGGAAGCGGGTGAATACCGGGAAAACCTCCGGTTCGTTTGGCCGATTTCGTTGCAGAAGGCCGCATGAACGGGAAATTCTCCCGATAATGTCCCCCGATTCGCTCTTTTCGCCGGAAAATCGCAAAAATACCGGGAGCTTTTCCCGTTCAAACGGACGGGCGTCTATTCCGGGTCGAAATAACGGGAGAAATTCCCGTTTCCATACTTCGTCCGGCTTTGTGAGCCGAAAAAATTCATCTATCCGAGTCGCTTGGCAGGACGGAGGAGGGTAGGGTTCCGAGTTGCTCGGCAGGACGGAGGAAAAAAGGGTTGCGAGTTGCTCGGCAAGGCGGGGAGTGTAGGGGCGGACCGTTTTGGGGGCAGACGAAACGAGGAGTACTTTGCCTCGAGCGCAGCTCCCGGCACGCGGTGTTTCGCTGCATGACGGCGGTCGGTCGACCGCATGCCCGGACGCTGAAACGGAACATGCGGCCGATCGTTCGCTCCTGCTCCGTTTAGACTGCGACGACCTCCGCCCTTTGTTGCATTTTCGGGCCAGAATCGCTATAATTCAGAATGTGTCAAGCGTCGGCGCCAAAGTCCGACGCTTATTTTGATCGTACGTCCCAATCCGTTTCGATACGTCCGAATCGCGGCCGCTCACCCTTGCGGCGTCCATGATGCCCTATCATCGCGATCGTTTCATACCCGGGGGAAAACAGAAAGGATGAATCAACCCATCATGCACGCCAGAGACAAAATCCGCAACATCGCCATCATCGCTCACGTCGATCACGGCAAGACCACGCTCGTCGACAAGCTGCTTCAGCAGTCCGGCACGTTCCGGGAAAACGAAGCGATCCAGGAGCGCGCCATGGACTCGAACGACCTGGAGCGCGAACGCGGCATTACGATATTGGCCAAAAATACGGCGATTACGTACAAAGACTACTTGATCAACATCGTCGATACGCCGGGACACGCCGATTTCGGCGGAGAAGTCGAACGGATCATGAAAATGGTGGACGGCGTCCTGCTCGTCGTCGACGCGTTCGAAGGCTGCATGCCGCAGACGAAGTTCGTGCTGCGCAAGGCGCTCGAGCAAAACTTGACTCCGATCGTCGTCCTGAACAAAATCGACCGTCCGAACGCCCGCCCGGCCGAAGTCGTCGACGAAGTGCTCGACCTGTTCATCGAGCTCGGCGCGAACGACGAGCAGCTCGATTTTCCGGTCGTTTACGCCTCCGCGCTGCAAGGAACGTCAAGCTTGGACGCGGACCGGCAGGAGCCGAGCATGCAGTCGCTGTACGACACGATCGTCGGCCACATTCCCCACCCGACGGAAGATCCCGCGCTGCCGCTGCAATTTCTCGTCACGCTGATGGATTACAACGAATATTTGGGACGGATCGCCATCGGCCGCATCAATCGCGGCACGATTCGTCAAGGCCAAACGGTCGCGGTCATGACGCGCGAAGGCGGCGTGAAGCAGGCCCGCATCGAGAAGCTGTTCGGCTTCCAGGGGCTGAAGCGGATCGAGATCGACGAAGCGGGAGCCGGCGACATCGTCGCGCTGTCCGGCATCAAAGACATCAATATCGGAGAAACGGTCGCCGATCCGGCCAATCCGGAGGCGCTGCCGGTGCTCAAGATCGACGAGCCGACGCTGCAGATGACGTTCGTCGTCAACAACAGCCCGTTCGCCGGCAAAGAAGGCAAATGGGTGACGTCGCGCAAGCTGCGCGAGCGGCTGTTCAAGGAGCTCGAAACCGACGTATCGCTGCGGGTCGACGAAACGGACAGCCCGGACGCGTTTATCGTTTCCGGACGCGGCGAGCTGCATCTCGGCATTTTGATCGAAAACATGCGCCGCGAAGGCTTCGAGCTGCAAGTGTCCAAGCCGGAGGTCATCGTCAGGGAAATCGACGGCGTCAAGATGGAGCCGATCGAACGGCTGCTCATCGACGTGCCCGAAGACAGCATGGGCGCGGTCATGGAAAGCCTCGGCTCGCGCAAGGCGGAGATGATCAACATGACGAACGGCGGCACCGGAACGGTCCGGCTGGAGTTCATGATTCCGGCCCGCGGCCTGATCGGCTACCGCACGCACTTTTTGACGCTGACGCGCGGTTACGGCATCATGAACCACGCCTTCGAGAAATACGGCCCGTATGCCGGCGCGAACGTCGGCGGACGCCATCAAGGGGTGCTCGTCTCGTTCGAAACGGGCGTAGCGACCACCTACGGCATTTTGTCGATCGAAGATCGCGGCATTTTGTTTTTGCACCCCGGCACGGACGTGTACGAGGGAATGATTATCGGCGAGCATACGCGGGATACCGACCTTGTCGTCAACGTCTGCAAGGAGAAGCAGCTGACGAATATGCGGGCCGCCAGCAAGGACGAGACGGTTCGGCTGAAGACGCCGCGCATTTTCTCGCTCGAGCAGGCGCTCGAATATTTGAACGACGACGAGTACTGCGAAGTGACGCCGAAATCGATTCGTCTCCGCAAAAAAATATTGAACAAAAGCGAACGGGAAAAAGCGGAGAAAAACCGTAAAATGGCCGAATCGAACGTCTGACGTTCGACCGGCCTTTCGGCTCATGACGGTACAGGGAGGCTATCCGAATGCAGCAATGGCTGTTCGATCATCCGGTCGTGACGTATATTCTGATTTTGGTGTTTCTCATCTATATTTATAACAAAGTGTTCCGCATGCGGAAGCTGCCGCTGCTGAAAGACGCGGTCATCTATTTGACGATCGCCGTCGGCGCGTTCATTTTGCTGCTGTTCCAGCTCGACCTCGAGCTGCCGATCGTGATCAGCCTCGGCGTCGCCGTGGCGCTTATGCTGACCGTTCGCGTCCGCTACTGGATGATCGACCGGGAAAACCGCAAAAAAGCGCAAAACGGACAAGCGGGCGACGGCGACGGAAAGCCGGGCGCCGCCGACCCGATGTGATCGGCCGCGACGGCGCAAGCCGGCAAAGCGACGCGGCTGACCGGCAGCCGTCATGCAACAAGCGCGAAGGGAGCGTTGTCGTATGGCCCGCTATTGGCTTGCGCCGGTAATTTCCCGCACGCCGTTTACGCTCGGCGCCGAACGCATTAGCTATGAAGACGGCGAAGCGGCGGCGGAGCTGCGCCGAATGCTGCCCGGCGATCTTTCCCGGCTGCTCGTTCCGTTCAAGTCGCGCATGCTCGCCGGCGAAACGGACAGCGGGGTTTGCGGCGCGGTGCGGGAGCCGTTCGACTTGTCGGCGCCCGGCGACATCGTCTTCGACGGAATACGTCTGCGCCTGTCGGCTTGCGGGCAAGCGATGCTGAGTCGTCTGCCCGACCCGGGCGAGACGCCGTTAACGATCGCCGCTCTCGAAGACGCGCTCGAAGCCGAGGCGCGAACCGATGCGGCCCGATTGGCGGGCTCGCTGCGCCGCTTCGCGGAGCGCGGATGGGCCGTCATTTTGCTGAAGGAGGAGCCGTAACATGAAGCTGGAGGACGCTTTGTTCAATTGGCTGCAAATTCGTATCGTCGCCGACGCCAGACCGGACGACAACGCGGCGAAGGAAACGGAATCGTTTTTCGCGGAAATATTGCGCGACGACCATATGCTGGAAAACGTCCGGATCGAGGGCGTCGTAGGCACGATGATCCATATCCGGTACGAGCGGGAAGGCAAATCGAAGCTGCACATGTTCGACAAGGAGCACGCGGAGCAGCTGCTCGGCGACATTACGGCAAACCCGAAATACAACTGAAAGGGGGGACCGTAAGTGCAGGCCAACGCCTCGCCGCCTACATCGCCCCGGCGACCGCCGAAACGGCGGGCGCTGAAACGAACGCTGCTGTTCATCATCATTCTCGTGCTGGTCGCCACCCTCGGCTACGCCGGCTACGTGCTGTACAAAATCAATGCGGCGATCGACCGGGCCGGCTCGTCCGGCGCGGTTTCCGCCGGTCGGCAGGTCGACCGCAATCCGGTCACGGTGCTGCTGCTCGGCACCGATACGAGGCCGCAAAATCCGAGCCTGAACACGGACGTCATCATGATCGCTTCGTTCAACCCGGACCGCCAATCGGCGACCGTCGTCTCGGTCCCGCGGGATACGCTGATCAAGGTGAGCGGCTACTCGCAGCTGAAGGCGAACGCCTATTACGCGGCGTTTCATCACGCGAACAAAGCGACGGCCGACAAAAAAACGAAAGAGCTGTTCGGCAAATATTTGAACGTTCCGATCGATTACGTGGCGCGCCTCGACTTCAACGGGTTCGAACGAATCGTCGACAACCTGGGCGGACTGAAGCTCGAGGTCGACATGAACATGTGCTATACCGACAAGGCGGACGGAACTTCGATCCGGCTGACCGAAGGGACGCATCTGCTGAACGGAAGCCAGACGCTCGATTTCGTCCGTTACCGGAAAGGCAACTGCCAGAACGCGGCCGACTCCAACGACATCAAGCGCAACGAGCGGCAGCAGCAGGTCATCGACCAAATGATCGGCAAGCTGAAGTCGGTCGAAGGGGTCCTGAAGCTCGGTTCGGTCATCGAAGCGGCCGGCGACAGCGTCGACACGGACATGCCCGCTTCGGAAATCAAAAGCTTCATTCGGACATATATGGCCGCGGACCGCGATAAAATAAACTATGTTCATCTGGAAGGCGAATGGCAAAGCCCGTACATTATCGTTCGCCCGGACGAACTGAAGCGCGCGCAAACCGCTCTCCGAGAGCAGCTGAAGTGACAAGGCGTCCGCCGTCTCGGCGGACGCCGCCGTGCCGCACAATCGGCTATGGCTCCCGGGCCAAGCCGTATGGTATACTGAAGGCAAGCCGTTACCTCAGGAGGATTGACGAATGGCTGAAACGATTACCGCTTTGTCGGAGCAGCAAATGGCCCAGCTGCAAAAGGAAAAGCTCGTCCTGCTCGCCACCGTCGACGCGGAAAGCGGATTTCCGAGCGTAAGCGCCATTTCGTGGGTGTACGCGGGCGGCGCCGACCGGATTCGCTTCGCGATCGATCAACGGTCCCGCATCGTGGCGAACATGACCAAGCATCCGAAAGTGACGCTGACGTTTTTCGGAGACGGAAAAGTAAATGCCGTATACGGCACGGCGGCCGTCGTAACCGAAGCGTTGGAAGGCGTTCCTTTCAAGCTGGCTTGCTACGACGTGTCGGTCGAGGCGGTTCGGGACGCGATGTTTTACGGCTCCCGCATTTCCGTCGAGCCCGAATACGAGAAAACGTACGACAAACGCGCGGCGGAAAAGCTGGACGGACAAGTGTTCGCCGCCATGAAAAAAGCCTAGTTCCGAAGGAACCGGGCTTTTTGCGTCTTTTTGGGCTTATGTCCGTCATTCGAACGTACCCGCGTTACATTTCCTTGCCGCCCATCTGATTGGCATCGTCGGTTCGGGCCGGCGGGTTGCCCTGGGGCGTAATGTCTTTCGGAATTTGCGGCACGATGCGGCCGATCATGTCGGCGAGCTCTTCCGCAAAGCCGGCGACAGGCCGCCCTTGGCGAATGTCTTCGCGAATTTCCGCGATCCGCCCCGCCATGTCGATGTCGGCGGTGACGAAGGCGTGCACGCCGTATGGATCTTTGCGCAGCGCTTCGGCGACCGAATATTTGATCACGTCGACGCGGCTCCGATCCAGCATCGGATCGACGTTGATGCCGACAATCGCCGTATTGCCGAGAATGACGCATGTTGCGCTTTGAACTTGGGGAATGCTGGCCGCGAGCGCCTCGAGCCGAGCGGTCACCTCTTGTCTGTTGCGGATTTCCGGCTTTTCCGGAACCGTCTGCTGCACTTTCACTCCGTTTTGCCCGTCCGGAGAGGGGGAAGCCTCATTGCGCGGCGCTTTGCCGCAGCCGCCCGTCATTGCGATCGCAAGCGCGAGGACAACGACTTTTCGCATCTGAACATCGCTCCTATCTACCTGTACCTGAATTCGCCATGGTTAGTTTGTCCGTATCGACATTCGAATATGTGTGGGCTTTAACCATTAGCCGAGCCGGGAGGGGACGCTCATGAAAAAAATTTACGTGTTGGATACGAATGTCCTGTTGCAGGATCCTGAGGCCGTCTTCGCGTTCGAAGACAACGAAGTGATCATTCCCGCGGTGGTGCTGGAGGAAATCGATTCGAAAAAACGCAACGCCGACGAGCTGGGTCGCAACGCCCGAACCGTTTCGCGTTTGCTTGACGGTCTCCGCGAAAAAGGCCGATTGCACGACGGCATCGCCTTGGAGCGGGGAGGGAGCGTCAAGGTGGAGCTGAACCACCGGAGCTTTCATAAATTGCAGGATTTGTTCGGCGAAATTACGAACGACAACCGCATTTTGGCGGTCGCCCTGAACTACCTTCTGGAGGAGCAGCAGAAGGAGCAGCCGCGTCCCGTCGTGCTCGTCAGCAAAGATACGCTTGTCCGCATCAAGGCGGACGTGCTCGGCATTACGGCGGAAGATTACTTGACGGACCGGGTCGTATCCACGACCGATTTGTACCCGGGCTATTTGACGCTCCACGTTCATCCGGGCGTTATCGACAACTTTTACAACACGCGGTATTTGCCGGTGACCGATCTGAACGTCGGCTATTCGTTCCACCCGCACGAATTCGTCATCCTGAAAGACGAGCTCGGCACGTCGAAATCGGCGCTGCTGAAGGCGAACGCGGAGGCGAAACGGCTGGACCCGTTATTTTTGAGCAACGAGCCGATCTGGGGCATCGGGGCGCGCAACGTCCAGCAGCGGATGGCGCTCGAACTGCTGCTGAACGACGAAATTCCGCTCGTCACGCTGACCGGCAAAGCCGGCACCGGCAAAACGCTGCTCGCGCTCGCCGCCGGATTGATGAAAATCGAAGACGAGCACAAGTACAAGAAGCTGCTGATCGCCCGACCGGTCGTGCCGATGGGCAAAGATATCGGCTACTTGCCGGGCGAGAAAGACGAGAAGCTGCGCCCGTGGATGCAGCCGATTTACGATAATTTGGAGTTTTTGTTCGATACGAAAAAATCCGGCGATATCGAAAAAATATTGGCGGGCATGGGCAGCATCCAGGTCGAGGCGCTGACCTACATTCGCGGCCGGTCGATTCCGGGACAGTTCATCATTATCGACGAAGCGCAAAACTTGTCCAAGCACGAAGTGAAGACGATCGTGTCGCGCGTCGGCGAAGGCAGCAAAATCGTCCTTATGGGCGATCCCGAGCAGATCGACCATCCTTACCTGGACGCTTACAGCAACGGACTCACTTATGTGGTGGAGCGGTTCAAAAGCCAGGGCATCGCCGGCCATATCAATTTGGAGCGCGGCGAACGGTCCCATTTGGCCCAGCTGGCCGCCGATTTGCTGTAGCCGCGCCGGTTTGCGGCGAGGCGAAACGAAGAGGAGACGGCCCCGGACGCAATCGTCCGGAGCCGTCTCCTCGTTTTCGTTCGATTAGTGGAACTTCGGCAGCCAGTCGCCGTGCGCCTCGATCAAGGCGTCGCACAGCGCGACCGTATCGTCGATCGACAGCTCGGCCGACGTATGCGGGTCGAGCAGCGCCGCGTGGTAAATGTGCTCCTTCTTGCGCGTGCGCGCCGCTTCGATCGTCAGCAGCTGCGTATTGATGTTCGTCCGGTTCAGTGCGGCCAGCTGAGGCGGCAGGTCGCCGACGTAGGTCGGCGTAATGCCGTTGCGGTCGACGAGGCACGTCACTTCGACGCAAGCTTCCTTCGGCAAGTTCGTAATCAGGCCGGTATTCATCACGTTGCCGCCGATGCGGAACGGATTGTTCGTCTCCATCGCTTCCATCATGTACGAAGCGTACTCGTGGGAACGGGTGTGCGATAAGTTTTTGTTGTTGACGAGCTCTTCGCGCATCGTCTTCCAACGGTCGATTTGGCGGATGCAGCGGCGCGGATACTCGTCCAGCGGAATGTTGTAGCGCTCGATCAGCTCCGGATAATTGCGCTTGATGAAGTACGGATGGTATTCCGCGTTATGCTCGGACGATTCGGTCACATAATAGCCGAAGCGGAACATGAGCTCGTAGCGGACCATATCGTTATGCTTCTCTTTTTGTCTTTCGGCGGCGCGGCGTTTGATTTCCGGATACAGATCGACGCCGTCCTTCGTCACCTCGAGCAGCCACGCCATATGGTTGATGCCGGCGATTTTCGCCTGCACGCCTTCCATATCGAGGCCGAGCGGCTTGAACAGGTGCGGAATGCACGCCTGGACGCTGTGGCACAGGCCGACCGTCTTGACGCCGCCGTCCGTGTTCATCACGTTCGTAAGCACCGCCATCGGGTTCGTATAGTTGAAAAACCAGGCGTCCGGACAAACTTCCTGGATGTCCTTGGCGAAGTCGAGCATGACCGGAATCGTGCGCAGGTTGCGGAAAATGCCGCCGATGCCGAGCGTGTCGGCGATCGTTTGGCGCAGGCCGAACTTTTTCGGAATTTCGAAGTCGGTAATCGTACACGGATCGTAGCCGCCGACCTGGATCGCGTTGACGACGTATTTGGCGCCGCGCAGCGCTTCCTTCCGGTCGGCATAGGCGACGATGCGGCACGTGCTGCCCGAAGTCGCTTTCAAATTGTTCAGCATGTTTTCGGAATCTTTCAGCCGGACCGGGTCGATGTCGTGAAGCGCCAGCTCGAAATCTTGCAGCGCCGGCGTCATCATGACGTCGCCGAGCACGTTTTTGGCGAATACGGTGCTGCCCGCCCCGATAAACGTAATTTTTGGCATCGAATAGTTCCTCCTTGTCTCGTTCTAATAGACATCATAAAGTCCGCGGACGAAAATGAATATGGAGAAAAGCGAGATACGCATGGAACTTTGCCGTTTCCTAAAGCACCCCCGAACAAGCCCTTGATTTGTTCGCGCGCTTCGTTTTCAATAAAGAGAGAACACGATCCGGCGCTCCGAGCATGGAAAGGACGATGCAATCATATGGAGAAACGTTTCTCGCTTTCGGTTAATCCGAAGCCCGGCAAGGGCGAACTGACCGTCCTGTTCAGCGGCCGCGAGCATACGCTGCCCGGCCATAACGTCGGTCCGCAGGTGCACGATTATTTTTTGGTCCATCACGTTTTGGCCGGCAAAGGCTCGTTTCAGTTTATGGGGCAAACGTACGAGCTGGAGGCCGGGGACAGCTTCTTCATCTTCCCCGGCGACTTGTTCCGCTACACGGCGGACAAGGACGAGCCTTGGCTGTACCGCTGGATCGGCTTCCGCGGGGACCGCGCCGAAGAGCTGCTCTCCGGACTTCGCATCACCCGCCATTCGCCGGTCGCGAAGCCGGTTCGGCATAAGCGCGCCGCGGCGCTGTATTATCAGATGGAGCGGATGCTGGCGGAAGGAAAGCCCGGCTGCGATTTGCGAAGCGGGGGATTGATGCGGATGCTGCTCGCCGAATACGGCCAGGGCGAGGCGGACGAGGCGGAAAGCCGAAGCGGCAAGCAAAGCCCGATCGAGCAGCAGGTCGAAAGAACGATTCGCTGGCTGACCGTGCAATATTCGCAGCCGCTGTCCATCGAGCAAATATCGCGGACGCTCGGCTACAACCGGACGCATTTGTCCAAAATGTTCAAGCAGCATACGGGCATGACGCCGACCCAGTTTTTGCTGAAAATCCGCATGGAGCGCGCCAAGCTGCTGCTGCGCGAGCCGCTAACGGTCGAACAGGTCGCGGCCTCGGTCGGCTTTACCGACCCGCTCTATTTCTCGAAGCAGTTCAAAAAACGGTTCGACCGGTCGCCGACCGAATACCGGCAGGAAGCGTACGGGAGAACGATTTACGACTGCAACGATTGATGGATCGGGCCGGCGCGCATCCCCGCGAGGAGATGGAGGAGTAGCTGAAACGATACGGAGCACTGTGCGCTTATGACGGCTTTACGATCCGGATCGGAAACGGGTGAAATCGCAACGTATGCGCTCTTTGCGGATTTTGTACGTCCGAAGGACCGTCCGGGTATGTTCCCGGACGGTTTTTCTAGTTCGTAAAGAATGTATATCTTTTCGGGTTCCTTTTTGACGAAAAGGATGCAGCAAGCAGCGCCTTTTGTTTCCGCGTCCGACGGATCCGAAACCTGCCGGGCCGCCGGAATCGAACGAACGGGAAAACCTCCCGCTGACTCGCTCTCCTAGTGGCGTCGTTTTCGAAATAACTGGAAAAGCTCCCGATAAAATCGCGTCGAATCGGCGAAAAGCGCGGTTTGGACGAATGTAACGGGATGTTTTCCCGTTGTTTTGCCCGGAAACGGGAAACGACCGGAAATAGCGGGAGCATTTCCATCCCGCTCCGCCGCCGTTTCGGCACAACCAACAGAAAAGACCGTCCGTCCCGACCTTCGCTTGGCGGCGGGATACGGCGATACGGCGCGTATGAAATGCGCCGGCGTCGTCGGGATTCGGGCAAGGGGGCGAGCATGGGGCGGCGGCGGGACGGGCCTCAGTTCCAAGTGTCTAACGGACATGGCGGCCGCTATCGAGCCTCATTTCGGCTTATTTTGATTCTAACGGACACAGGCGCGGCTATTTGGCGAAAATCCCCCTTTTGGAAGGTGTTCGGAGCCAATAAGCGCAGGTGGTGTCCGTTACGTTTGGAAAACGGCCGATTTTCGCGAAATAAGCGTCGTGGCGTCCGTTACGTTGCGGAAGCCGACCGTTTTCGCTCATCCTCGAAATACGTCGATAGACGTTTTTCTAAGCCGATCGACGCATCGGGGCGGTCGGTCAACAGATTTCTTATTGCCCCGTTTCCGCTATTTTGGATCGAAATAACGATTCGACGCTCGTTATCGGCGATTTTGGATTCGCTGTGCACGGGGACGACATCGAAGTCGCACATAAACGCTGCATTGCGGTTTCCTCCGACCGATTTTCTAAATATGCTCGTCCCGTCTCCCCGGGGCAAGGCGCCTGTCGCGGGGATTACGGCGTATCGCCGCCGTACACGAACTCCAGCCTGCACCGGTACGCCTTGGCGATGCCGCGATGGAGGTCGGTTTGCGCCCGGTCCGCGACGAACAGGAGGTGCCCGCCGTCCTTGAATTTCGCGATCAGATGCTCCTCCATTTGCAGCTCCGCCTGAGCCGGTTCGGCGTCCGCCTCGCCGCCGGCAAAGCGGAAGACGGCGCATAAATGGCCGTATACGTAAGCGGCTCCCGCATCGGACACGAATCCGTAATCGACGAACAGCGGCGTCGCCTCCGCTCCTTCGGGCAGCCGCAGCAGCTCGAACTCCTCGAATTCGATCCGGCGCTTGCGCAGCAGCGCGGCGACGGCGTCGCGCTCCCGTTCGCCGTCCGCGATCAGCAGCTCCCCGTCCCGGTCGGTCGGCGCGGCCAGCGCCTTCAGCTCTTCGACGAATCCGTCAAAGTCTTCCCGCGCCCCGCCCTCGGGCCATATCGGCTCCAAACCGTAGTTCCGCATAGTGCGCCTCCGTTTCGCGTCGTTTACCATATTGTAACAATCCCGCCTCCCCGTGTCGACCAAGGGACGGCGGCGACGCGCCGCCTTCCGGTTCGACGAACGCGCAAAAAAAGGTTCCCGAAAGCGCTTTTTTGATATAGTATTAAGAAAAATAAGTCTTTCGCACTAGCAACCTTTTCGCGATTGTCGTTTTCCAAAGGAGGAGTAGCCTTGTACCGCTCGAAATATTTGCTGCTGCTCGCTGCCGCATGCATTACGGTCATCGTCGCCACCGCGCTGTTCGGCGGCGCGGGCAATCGCTCGCAGCCGATCGCGGGAGAGGGAATCGCGGAGGACGAGCCCGTTCCCGCGGCGGGCAAGAAGGCGATGCGGCTCAAAATGGCGGTATCCATGCCGTCGAAGCCGTTCGCGCTGCTGCAGCAGCTGAAGGAGCAGTACCAGACCGCGCATCCCGGGGTCGAGATCGTTCTCGAGAACATCCCGGACGAGACGGCGTATACGAAATTGAAAAAAGCGGCCCAGCTCGGGGAAGCTCCCGACGTGATGCTGCTCGACAATAGTTGGGTAAGCGAGTTCGCCGCCCTCGGCTATTTGCTGCCCGTCGACGGCATGCTGTCGAGCGGATTGCAGGCCGAACAGATGGAGAAAGCGATCGCCCAAGTGAAATGGAACGGTTACTTGTGGGGAGTCCCGAAAAATTTGGACGCGTACGTGATCGTTTACAACGCGAAACGGTTGGCCGAATGGGGCGGCAAGCCGCCGGCGGCCGCGGACGAGCTCCTCGCTTTACATAAGGCCGCGCACAAGCCGGACGAAGGGAAATACGGCATTTATTTCAACGCGCCCGACGCCCGTTCGTTCGTCGGTTTGGCCCGCATGCTGGGCGGCGCCAAAACGGCTTCGAAAACGTCGCCCGTCGAGCTGGCCGATCCGGCCGTCGTCAAATCGCTCGAAGCTTTTTTGTTCGCCCAGCCGGAAGGGGCGAAGGAGGAAGCGAAGCCGCTCGTGAAATCGTTTCCGGTGCAAGGCGCGGCGTGGAAGGCGTGGGACCAGCTGGCGGCGGGGAAGCTCGCCGGCTATATGACGAAGTTTTCCGACTGGAGGCAGAACGATTCGTCCGCTTTCGTCATGGACAAGCTGCCTTTGCCCAAAGGTGAGGAGCTGTGGAAAGGAGCCTGGCTGACCGGCACCAGCTATACGATATCCGCCAGGACGGAAAACGGCAAGGAAGCGTTCGAGCTCATTCGCGACCTCGTATCGACGCCGGCGGCGCTCCGATTTTGGAGCGTCGGCGACGGGCTGCCGGCGCAAACGGCCGCCTATGCCAGCGGGATCAAAAACGATCCGGCCTTTCTAAACGTCGCCGCCTACATCGATCAGGACGAGGCGCTTCCTTACGCCCCGCAGCGGGCGAAGCAGATGACGGCGCTGCAGGCGCAGCTCGACCAGCTATGGAAGGGCGAAGTTTCGTTCAAAACGTTCGTCGAGCGGACGACGGCCGAATGGAGCACGACCGTTCCGCCGTCGACGCCGGCTTCGAAATGAAGCGGGACATCGCCTCGCGGTCCCGCTATAAGCCGATCCGCAGCGTCACCGTCATCCGTCCCCGCTCGATGCTCACGTCGGTCGCCTGGAGGAACGGAGCCAGCTTGCTCGGATAAAAGGCGAGATCGAATTTTCGCTCGAGCGATTTCGCGGTGCTGTCCGGCATCGCGTACCCGTTGAACGACAGACGGTCGATGAAAAATTTGACGGCGTTGACCGGCTTGTTTTCGACGGCGTAGCGCCCCTTGACCGAGATATCGATCGCGCCGGATTTGCCGCCCGCCGTCACCGAGTCGTCTTCGAAGCGAAACGAAAACCCGGCGAGCTCCTTGCTTTTGTTCTGCAAAAACCGGTTCAGCTCGTCGTCCGCGACGGTCACTTTGGGCGATAGCCCTTTGACCGATACCGTGCCGCCGTTTTGCCCGAACAGTTCCGGCACATGCTGCATCGATTCCGACAGCGCCGAAAAGTATCGCTCGAATAGCGGCAGGCCGCGCTCCTCCCACTGCGTCCGGACGCCTTCCATCTCGTTCTCCAGCCTCAACCGTTCCGCGTTCGCCGCCAGCAGCCGGTCGACTTCGGCTTGCGCCTGCAGCCGCTTCGCTTTTTCGGCGGCGTACGCCGACTTCGCCGCCTCAAGCCAAAGCCGCTGATCCTCCATCTCCGTCTTCGCCTTTTTCAGCTCCTCGTACCGTTCCATATACCGGCCGATCGCGTCGCGATCGCTTTCCCAAATGAACTGCAGCTGATCCCATACGTACAAGGCGTCCTGAAACGTGCGGACGTTCAACGCGGCGGCCCATAGGGCGTTTCGTTCGCCGCTGTAGTAGGAACGGATCACGTCCCCGGTTTTCTTCTTCCGCTCCTCGACTTGCTTGGCGGCTTGTTCGACCTGCCGGCCGGTCTCCTCCAGGCGGACGTTCAGCTGCCGCCGTTCGTCTTCCAGCCGCCCGATTTCGCGGTCCAGCTCGTAGACGGCAAGCCCTTTTTCCATAAGCAGCCGCTTGTCGCCCGATTCCGGCTCGGCCGCGGCGGTCCGGGCGCCGGCATGAAACAGAAGCAAGCCGAGCGCGATCAGGCCCATCCATCGTTTCGGCATCGGTTTGTCCCCCCGTCCTATCCGTACTAAATGTATCGACGGGACGGACGAATTATGCGTGCGGAGTGGAAACGCCGCGGCCGTTTTGCTATAACTGTAAGTACGAGCGATTTTATCGAACGAACATGGAGGTGTCCGGCCGTGACCCGACAAGCCGATGCCGGCGTTTCGCCGGTCGCGGACGCGATCCGCGAGGCGATCGACCGCAGTCCGCAGCGCGCGATTTCGTTTCGCGACTATATGAATCTGTGCTTGTACCATGTCCCCTTCGGCTATTATAACCGTCCGGCGGCGAAAGTCGGGAAGGACGGCGATTTTTATACGAACGTTTCGGTCGGAACGATTATGGGGGAAGTGCTCGGCGGTTACATGTCGCGGCTGGCGGAGCGGTACGACCCGGACCGCCCGATCGCCGTCGTCGAATGGGGAGGCGGGACCGGCCGGCTGGCGGGAATCGTCCTGGACACGATCGCGGCCCGATCGCCCGACCTGTACGAGCGGCTCGATTACGTCATGATCGAGATCAGTCCGTATCATCGCCGGCTGCAGCGGGAGGAGCTGCGGCGGCATCGCATGGTGCGGCACGCGGAGGCCGACGACTGGTTGAACGAAGCCGGGGAAGGAGCGGTCATCGTTTTTTCGAACGAGCTGCTCGACGCGTTTCCCGTTCATATCGTCGAACGCCGGAACGGCGAACTGCTCGAATGGCACGTCGGCCGGGACGAACGAACGGACCGGTTCGTTCCGGTCCGGCTCCCGCTCGAGCCGGGAAGCCCGGCCGCCGTTTACATCGAGCGGGAAGCGATCGTCCCGCGCGAGGGCCAGCTCGTCGAAGCGAACCCGGGCGCCTTGGAGTGGATCGGGCGGATCGGGAAGCGCCTTTCCGAAGGCGCCGTCATAACGATCGACTACGGCGATACGGCGGACGAGCTGTACGCCGCGCATCGCATGCGCGGAACGCTGCTTTGCTACCGGAACCATACGGCCCACGACGATCCGTTCGCTTATCCCGGCGAGCAGGATATGACGTCGCACGTCAATTTTACGGCATTGGAACGGGCGGGACGGGAGGCGGGCCTGACCGGCGGGACGCTCCGGACGCAAAGGCAGTTTTTGCTGGAGGAGGGCGTCCTGGACATGCTGACGGCGCACGACGGCCGCGACCCGTTCGGCCCGGAGGCGAGACGGAACCGCGCGGTGCGCCAACTGCTGCTCGGCGACAGCGGGGCCGAGCTGTTCAAAGTGCTCGTGCAAACGAAAAAAAGGTGATCCGACCGGTTATGTACAGACATGCTCCGGTAGGTCACCTTTTTGCGTATTGTGCGGACGGGCCGTATTAAACCTCCATCTGGAAAAACGACCAATACGTAAATCCGAGGAAGGAGAGGATCATATATCCCCAGAAAAGCATAATGTACGTACGTTCGGACAAATTCATATACCCTAAGACGACGAAAGCGGCGGTTTGGAAAAAGAACAGCAGCGCCATCTCCTTCATGTCGCCGGCCAGCGCCATCAGACCGATCGCGAGCGTCCAAAATCCGAGCACTCTGAACATGCGAGCCACCATTACTCCCCCTCTCTGTTGAAGCGGTCATGTACACAAAATCCTATTGTCCATTATAACCGTTCCCTTTTCAAAATGTAAACGATCATTCGTGACGAAAATGCAAACTTTTTCGGTCGCCCATCCCTAGCTTATCCGCCCGTCCCGAAAACATGTATGAGCGGTCAAAAAAATGGTAATACCAAGTAGTATCAAATAGATTCTATGAAATCTAGTTTGGGCATAGAGATAAGTAGTGGCGATATCAGTTTGTTGGGAGGTTTTGGTACATGACTGCGGTTAGACAAGATGCATGGAGCGAGGAAGACGATCTCATTCTGGCCGAGGTGACGCTTCGCCATATTCGCGAAGGCGGAACCCAGCTTGCCGCTTTCGAAGAAGTAGGCGAAAAGATAGGAAGAACCGCTGCGGCTTGCGGCTTCCGCTGGAACAGCTGCGTACGCAAAAAATACGACGCCGCGATTTCGATCGCGAAAATGCAACGGCAAAAAAGAAGCCAGTACCGGAAAAGCGCGGTCAGCGGATCGTCGGTTTCGTCGATCGCACTTATGGAATCCGGGGAAGCGGGCGCGGCCGGCAAGCATGACGGCGTGAGCGAGGAAACGATATCGATCGACGCGGTCATCCGCTTTTTGCGCCAATGGAAAGGAACCTATCAGGAAATGACCCGGCAGATCAAGGCGCTCGAAAAAGAGCTGAAGGAAAAAGACGAGGAGCTCGAGGAGTTGCGCCGGGAGAAGGAAATGCTCGATAAGCAAATCAACAACGTGCAGACCGATTACCGCGTCGTGAACGACGATTACAAGGCGCTCATTCAAATTATGGATCGGGCCCGGAAGCTCGCGTTTCTCGCCGAGGAGGAAGACGAGCAGAAGGCGCGGTTCAAAATGGACGCAAACGGAAACCTGGAGCGGATCGACTGATTTTCGAGTCGCTGCGAAGGAAATAAAGGAAGGCTCGCCGAACTATGTGGGACGGCGGGCTTTTTTTGCGCGTCGGGTTTGTATTCGAAAGCGGGAGACGTGGGGCGAATGGGCAAAATGAATATCGCGTGCATCGGGGCGGGCTCGATCGGCATGCTCGTGACGGCGAAGCTGGCGGCCGCCGGAGCGGACGTCCTGCTGATCGCCCATACCGACGAACAGGCGTCGCTGCTCGCCGGCGCCGGCTTGACGCTGGTCGAGCGCGATGCCGAGAAGACGATGCAAGTTCGCGCGATCTCGTTCGAGCGGCTGAAAGCGCCCGGGGAGCGGGCCGGGGCCGGTATAGAAAAAAACGGTCCCTTCGACTGGGTGCTGCTTACCGTCAAGCAAAAGCATATCGCCGATTCGCTGCTCGAACCCGCAAGCAGGCTGCTCGGCGATAGCGGACGGCTGCTGTGCTTTCAGAACGGCGTCGGACATGTGGAGGCGATCGAGCGGCATGTGCCGCGGGAGCGCCTATATTTGGCGGTGACGACGGAAGGGGCGAAAAAGCTGGCGCCGAACCGGGTCGCCCATACCGGATCGGGCATCACGTGGATCGGACCGGCGCAATCGGGAGATCGCGGGCAAATGTCGCCCCCGGCCGAACAAAAAGCGCAAAATTTGCTGCAAAATGCGCTTTGCGAGGCAGGATTCCGGGCTTCGCTGTCGAACCAAATGGAGGAGATCGTATGGAACAAGCTGCTGATCAATTCGGTCGTCAATCCGCTGACCGCTCTGCTTCGCGTCCGCAACGGCGAGCTGCCCGTCGGCGAACACCGGATCGGGCTTATGCGCACGCTGCTGGACGAAGGGATCGCCGTGGCGACCGGCGCCGGAATTCCGACCCGGGACGATTTGTGGGAGCAGCTTATCGACGTATGCGCGAAGACGGCCGATAACGCGTCGTCCATGCTGCAGGATTTGTCGGACGGCCGTTCGACCGAAATCGACTGGATTACCGGAGCGATCGTTCGTACCGGGCGGCGGCTGCGCATTCCGGCGCCCATGCACGAGACGATCTATCGGTTGGTGAAAGCGGCCGAACCGGCCGCCGGTCGGGACGGCCGGCAAGAACGAACATATAGAGGAAGCTGAAAACCGGGTGGTGCAGGTTGAACGGAATCGTAAACGTGTTGATCCATATTTATGCGTTTTCCGCGTCGGTGCCGTTTTTATGGTTTTTCGTGCTGTGGATCGGAACGTATATTTGGCGCAGGGACGGCAAAAAGGCGACGAAGCTGGCGATGGACGTCACGACGCTGTTGTTGATCGGTTCGGTTTCGTTTTTGTTTCACGATTTGCTCGGCTCGAGCTTCGGCTTTTTCCTCATCCTGCTCTTTTTCCTGATCGGCTACGGGCTGCTCGGCAATTTCCAATACCGGGTCAGAGGGAAAATCGACAACCGGCGCATATTCCGCCTTCTTTGGCGGTTCGGCTTTTTGACGCTGAGCGTCGTGTACTTGCTGTTTCTCGTCGTCGGGCTCGGCAAGTCGATTCTATCGGTGTGACTCTACATAAGGGCGGGTTATCGCATGAACGTGCACAATATGATGGAAGACATCGTCCGCAACTGTTTGAACGAGCTGATGGCGAACCGGGAGCCGCTCGGCGGCCTGGACGTGAAGCAGCAAAGCGACATTATGGCGCTCGCGTTGAACAAGCTGCCTCCGAAATACGTGTCGACGTCGAAGGGCGAAATGTTCGCCAAGACGCAGCTTCGCGCCCAGGTCGAAACCGACGTGTACCGCGAATTGACATACGCGATCGACAAAGTGTTGGCCGATTAAGCAGGGGGCGCCGATATCCGTTACGATGGGCCGTCGACCTTCGCGTTTGCGGAGAAGACGGCTTTTCTATGACCGTTTCCGCGGCAAGAACCGCTTCTTTGACGAAAATTGTCCTTGCGTGTACAATCGTATTGTGCAAAAAACGATGCCGCGACTTGCAGCCGGCAAATCCGATACATATTGCACAGAAGGGGATGCCGTATGAGAGTGGAACGATTCCGCCTGGAGCCATCCCAGCCGATAACGCGGGATTATATATACGAATATGCCTCCGTGGCTTCCCTGTACGAGCATAATCCTTGGAACGAAGCGAGCGAACGCGAGCGCGCCGCTTGGCTGGGCGACGAATCGAGACCCCGGGCGGATCGCGACGGGCTCGTGAAGGCGCTGCTCGCCTACAACGAATCGATCGGCAACGGGGAAGCGGCGATTCGGCATATCGAGGCGCTTCGCGACCGGGATACGCTGGTGGCGATCGGCGGCCAGCAGGCGGTGCTGTTTTCCGGACCGCTGCTCGTCGTATACAAGGCGATCACGGTCATTGCCGAAGCGAAGCAGGCGTCGGAGCGGCTCGGCCGCCAAGTCGTTCCGGTATTTTGGATCGCCGGGGAAGACCACGATTTGGACGAGGCGAACCATACGTACGTGCTGACCGATGCGCTCGCCGCGCAAAAGATCAAGCTGAACGCCGCCCAGAACAAAAAATCGTCGGTCAGCAAATGGACCATTTCGCCGGAGGCGTGGGAGGATGCGCTCGGCCAGCTCGAGCAGTCGCTCATGAATACGGAGTTTAAGCCGGAGCTGATGCAGCGGCTTCGCTCGCTGACGGACGCATCGTCCACCTTGACCGGCCAGTTCGCGCGGATCATGGCATGGCTGTTCGGCGAATTCGGGCTCATCCTGGTCGATTCCGACGATCCGGAGCTGCGCAAGCTGGAAAGCGGCTTGTTCGCGTCGATCGTGCGGAAGCAGGGCGAGTTCAGCGAAACGCTGCTTCGTTCGAAGGACGAGCTGGAGCGTCTCGGGTATAAGGCACAGGTCGAGCTTCAGCCGGGCCAGGCGCATTTGTTCGTTTATCACGAAGGGGAACGGTTGCTGCTGTCGAGGCAGGGCGAGCTGTTCGCGGATCGCAAAGGGACGGTTTCGTTCACGGAGCGGGAGCTTGTCGAGCTGGCCGAACGTTCGCCGGAGAGGCTGAGCAACAACGTCATGTCGCGCCCGCTCATGCAGGATTATTTGTTTCCGGTGCTGTCGGTTGTGCTCGGACCGTCGGAGATCGCGTATTGGGGCTTGCTGCGCCGCGCTTTTTCGCTGTTCGGGCTGCAAATGCCGGTCGTCGTGCCGAGGTACGAATTTACGCTGCTGGAAGGAACGATTCAGAAGCAGATGGGCAAATTCGGGCTCGAGTTCGACGACGTCGTCCATCGCTTGGACGAGAAGCAGGCCGCCTGGCTCGAAGCGCAAGGCTCGCTGCAGGTCGAGGAGCTGTTCGCGGAGACGAAGGCGAAATTCGCCGCGCTGTACGAACCGGTCGTCGCTTCGGTATCGGGCATCAATCCGGGGCTGCGCAAGCTCGGGGAGACGAATATGCAAAAAATCGTCGAGCAGATCGAGTTTTTGGAGGCGAAGGCTTCAGAAGGGTTCCGTTCCCAGCATGAATCCGCCTTGCGGCATTGGGAACGCATCCGGATGTCGGTCATGCCGAACGGCAAGCCGCAGGAACGCGTTTACAACGTGTTTCAATATTGGGTCAAATACGGCGGGGGCTGGCTTCGCGAATTGGCGGAAACGCCTTTGTCCCGCGACGGCAGTCACCGAATAGTATATTTCTAAACAGGTCGAGGAGGAAATACGAACATGAGCTTGAGCGCAAAGGAACGCAGTATAATCGCCGATCCGTCGCTGGCGAAGGACGGCCATTTGAAAATCGATTGGGTGCGGGCTCATATGCCGGTATTGAACCGGATCCGCGACCGTTTCGAGAAGGAACAGCCGTTCAAAGGGCTGAAAGTCGCCATCTCGCTCCATTTGGAAGCGAAAACGGCTTATTTGGCCAAAGTCGTGCAAGCCGGCGGAGCCGACGTCACGATTACCGGCAGCAACCCGCTGTCGACGCAGGACGACGTATGCGCCGCGCTCGTGGAGGACGGCATTACCGTTTTCGCCAAGTACAATCCGTCTCCGGAGGAGTATAAGCAGCTGCTCATCCATACGCTGGAAACGAAGCCGGATCTCATTATCGACGACGGCGGCGATCTCGTCACGATATTGCATTCCGAGCGTCAAGACTTGCTCGCCGGCGTGCGCGGCGGCGCGGAAGAAACGACTACGGGCATTCTGCGTCTGAAGGCGCTGGAGAAGGAAGGCCAGCTGAAATTCCCGATGGTCGCCGTCAACGACGCGTTCTGCAAATATTTGTTCGACAACCGGTACGGCACCGGCCAATCGGTATGGGACGGCATCAACCGGACGACGAATCTCGTGGTTGCGGGCAAAACCGTCGTCGTCGTCGGCTACGGCTGGTGCGGCAAAGGCGTCGCGATGCGCGCGAAAGGGCTCGGCGCGAACGTCATCGTGACGGAGATCGACGCGATCAAGGCGGTCGAAGCGTATATGGACGGCTTTGCGGTCATGCCGATGGTCGAAGCGGCCAAAGTCGGCGACTACTTCGTGACGGTTACGGGCAACCGCGACGTCATTCGCGGCGAGCATTACGAAGTGATGAAGGACGGCGCGATTTTGTCCAACGCCGGTCACTTCGACGTCGAAGTGAATAAGCCGGAGCTCGAGGCGCTGTCCAAATCGAAACGGACCGTTCGCCGCAACATCGAGGAATACGAGCTGAAGGACGGCCGCAAAGTGTACGTGCTCGCCGAAGGGCGCCTCGTCAATTTGGCGGCGGGCGACGGCCACCCGGCGGAAATTATGGACATGACGTTCGCCCTTCAGGCGATGTCGCTCAAGTATGTGAACGACCAGTACAAGGCGATCGGCAACAAGGTCGTCAACGTGCCGTACGAGCTCGACGAGGAAGTCGCCCGCTTCAAGCTGGAGTCGCTCGGCATCGGCATCGACTCGCTCAGCGACGAGCAGAAAGCGTATTTGGACAGCTGGGTCGAGCATTGATCGGCCGGGCGCCATCGCCCGCAAACCATAGGCAAGCAGAAAGAAAGCCCCTTCGTCGAAGGGGCTTTTGTTTGCGTTTTGCTAGGTTTAAAAATCGCCAATCGGTAAAGCGAATAGTGTCATGCCGAACCTATTCCGGCGTTCTAGATTAACCGGAATTTCTCCATCTATTTCGTTTATAAATCGGTGTCGGTTCGCATCAACGGGAAAAGCTACCGATAAATTGGCAATGCACTGGCAAAAAGCGCAGCTCAGGCGAATATATCGGGAGGATTTCCTTCTAAAAAAAGCCAGCAAGGGCAGATCGGTAACACTAACAGGAGGTTTTACCGGTAACCTTTGCATCAAGCAGCGACGGGGGGATCGGAATCGATGGCGAACGTTTTTCGTTTCTATACACGAAGTACGCGAACGTTCTCAACCTTCGGTTTGTGGGCATAGCAAAAAAACATAAATTTTTGCAATAAAGTTACGTAGAGTCGAGCCCGGTTTATCTGTTATAGTGTAAATGCACGGGGCGCTTTAAGTTAATGGAAGGGGAGAGAGCCTGATGAGAAGGAGTTACGCGATAACCGGTTTGTCCACGCTCGCCGCGTTCGTTGTGGCGACCGGATGCGGGGGAACCGGCCCGGGAGCCGCCGGCGACAATAGCCAATCCGCGGACGCAGCCAAAAAGCCGGCCGTCAATACGAGCCCGGCGACGCTGAAGCTGTATTTGTCCAACAGCTCGTTGAGCGACCAGGATGTTACGATGCTGATCGAGGAACCGGTGAAAAAGCTGTATCCGCATATCAGCATTGAAACGATCAAAAACGGAAAAGGAACGACGATCGAAGAGCTGCTCGCTTCGGGCCAAACGCCGGATATTTTTTACACGAACATCGCCGATATCGGCAAATACAAAAGGTACGGCCTGCTGGGCGACATGACCCCGCTACTGAAAACGTACGGGGTGGACTTAAGCCGATTCGATCCGCAGATGCTGGCCGGCGCCTCGTCGGAGCAGGGAGAAGTATACGGGCTGCCTTTCTTCGCGCACTTCAACGCCAATTACTACAACAAAACGATTTTCGACAAGTTCGGCGTTCCTTATCCGCAGGACGGCATGACATGGGAGGACGTCATCGAATTGGCCAAGAAAGTGTCTCGCGTGGAAAGCGGCGTCACGTACAAGGGGCTCGATCCCGATACGATCGCCCGACTGGCGATGCCCTTGTCGATTACGCTCGTCGACGCCAAGACGAACCGGGCGTCGATCAATTCGGACGGATGGCGGACCGTCTTTGCGCTGGCCAAAGAAATATGGACGATTCCGAACAACATGCCGGAAAAGCTGAATACGTTTCAGGCGCGGAACTGGTTTATGAAAGAGCAAAATATAGCGATGCTGCCCTACAACAATTTGCTCAATATCGGTCTGGAGGAAGCGACGAAAAACGGATTGAACTGGGATCTGGTCCAATATCCCAGCTACAAGGAAAAGCCGAATCTGTATGCGTTCGTCGACGCGCAACTATTTACGATTTCCCAAACGAGCAAATACAAGGAACAGGCGGCGCAATTGCTCAGCGTCGTGACCTCGGACGAGGTGCAGCTGCTGAGCGCGCGAAAGACGGCCCGATTGTCCTCCTTGAAAAATCCCGCGATGAAGGAAGCGTTGGGAGCGGACATGCCGTTTTTGCAAGGAAAAAATTTGAAGTCCATTTTCAAAAGCACCGCGCCGCCCGCTCCCGCCTTCTCGCCATATGATTCTTCGGATGTACGAAATATATCGTTCAAAAGCTTCGAAGACTATATGAAGGGCAAAGACCTGAACACCGCTTTAAGAGAAGCGGAGGAAAAGATCAACCAATGGATCGAAACGAACAAAATGAAATAAACGAAGCATAAGGCTGGAGGCTCCAAGCGAATTCGCCTTTATGAAAGCGTTTCCATTGCGTTGGAAAGGAGCTTTGCGAATGAACCGGGCATGGAAAAGGCAGTATGCACGCCAGGCAAGCTTATTCCTGATCGTTTGCCTGCTGCTGCAAACGTTCGGAATCGTCTCCGCGGCGGCGGAGGAAGGCGGTGCGGGATCGTCCCTGCCAAGCGTCAGCATCACCTTCGACGACTATTCGGATATTTCCGAGGCAAACCTGGCCCTCGGCGGCGGATCGTCCGTTCTCAGTCTGGATTCCGCCGTTTACCGCGGCGATTCCGGGAAGAGCGTCAAAATCAGCGGAAGGACGCAACCGTATAACCGGGTAAAAAAACCGCACGCTTTCGACGGACTCGATTTGCAGGCGGGCAAGCATTACAATATTTCCGTTTGGGCCAAGGTCGCTTTGGACAGCAGCGTGTCGAACGGATACTTTTTCCTGTCCGTCGTTACGTATCCGGGTTCCGCGGCCCGTCGGACCCGCCATATTATGCCGATCCGGCCAATTACAAATGTTTGGTCGGTCAGGACGGGTGGACGAAGATTACGCTTCCGTACTTGACGACCGGCAGCGCGGTATACGGGATTGCCGTCGAGCAGATCGCTTCCGGAAGCTGGACCGAGACGGTGCCGGCAATCCATATCGACGATGTGGAGATTGCGGAAGTGCCGCCGCCCGCTTCGAAGCTCATTACGTTCGATCATGCCTCAAGCTGGCAGCAGGCGAATATCGGAGTCGGAGGCGGACAGCCTACCTGGGGGTTGTCTCTCGACAATACGGTCGTGCGCGGCGTCTATGGCGGCAAAAGCCTTCATGTCGCCGAACGGACCCGGCACTACAACCGAATCAAATTCAACGATGCGTTTACGGGGCTTGATGTTACCCCGGGAACCCAGTATGACGTGTCCGTATATGCGAAAGTAGGCGCGGCCAGTCCCGTGAACGCCGGATACTTTTATATTTCCGTCATCGACATCGACGGCACCCTGACCGGAAGCATGTCCTACTACAACGACAGAACGAACCATCGGACCTTGGTCACCGACCAGGACTGGGTCAAAATAACGCTGCCCTATACGGTCGGGGTCGATCCCCTGTACGGAATTGCCGTCGAGCAAATATCGCTTCCCGGATACGCCGGAGTTGTCGGCGATGTGTACTTCGACGATGTAGAGCTCGTTAAAACCGGGGTAACGACGGAAATTCCGCCATCGCGAATCCCGCCCGAAGAGATGCGGATCGTCGTGGACGGCAAGCCGGTCGTCTACCTGAACGCCAAGCCCGAAGTCAAAGACGAAATCCCGTTCCTGCAATTGCCGAAAACGTTCGCTGCGTTGAGAGCGGATGTGACGTGGGATGAGCTGACGCAAACGGCGACCGCCGTGAAAAATGGGAGAACGAGCACGATTGCCGCCGGCGATCCGACTGCCCATGTGAACGGGACGACCGTCGGTCTGGCCGCTCCGCCTTACGTGAAGGACGGCGTGCTGATGGTTCCGGCGTCGTATGTCGCGGATGCGCTGGAAGCGACAGTGCATTGGGATGCGGAGCAAAAAATCGTTTCGATCGAATCCAGGAAAGTAAATGTGATCGATGTCGATACGAGCGAGGTTCGGCAGGAAATTTGGGGATTCGGCGCAACCGCCAACGGCCCGGTTCACGATTTGATGAATGCCGACGCTTCGACCCGGGAATTCATTCTCGATCAACTGTTCGGCATGGAGGATGACCAGGCCGGTCTTTCGATCGTCAGACTGGAGGTCAACCCGTTCACGAAGGACGACCCCGACCCGGGAAATGCGCTGCAGGCCACGATACTGCCGTCGCCGGGGGTATGGGACTTCGATACGGATCATCATCAAAGGTGGTTCGCCGATGAGGCCGTCGGCCGAAATCCGGACATGCGGTTCGCCGCATCGGTCTGGAGCCCGCCCGCCTGGATGAAGGACAACGGGTCGGCCGTTCGCGGGGGACGCTTGAAGCCGGAGCATGTTAACGATTTTGCCGAATATTTGCGGACCTGGGCAAAAAAATATAAGGAGGACTACGGATACGATTTGCGCTGGCTAAGCATGCAAAACGAGCCCGAAGCATTGGTCGATTACGCCTCGGCTATTTATACGGGGCAGGAGCTCGCCGGCGTGGTGTCTGCCGTGTACGACGCTTTCCACGCGGATGGAATCGATGTGGGGCTGGGCGCTCCCGAAGGCGGGCATTTGGGCTCGACGTGGAAATTATTGAATCAGATGGGCCCGGCGGCAGTGCAAAAGCTGGATTATATCGGTACCCACTTCTATACGTGGAATACGTATGACGCGTATAATTATGACTTGCGCTCGTTCGACAAACCGTTGTTCATGATGGAATACAGCATGCCGAGTCCGAACGATTCCACGATGAACGGGGGGCTTGAGGTCGCCGATCAGATCAATGCCGCCTTGGAGCAAGGCTATAGCTCCTACCTGTATTGGCTGTTTGTGACGAAGCCTGCGGCGCCGACTTCCGCCGCTATGCGGGAAGGACTGGTCAACCTGATGCTGGACCGTACGTATGCGATCAACAAGAGGCTGCATACGATGGGACAGTTCAGCCGGTTCATCCGTCCGGGCGATTACAACGTGAAGGCGGAAAGCGGCGATAATCGGGTCACCGTGACGGCGGCCAAAAACATGACGACCGGCAAGGCGACGCTCGTTGCGGCCAACAGCTCCACGGAGCCGATAACGGTGACAATCAACGGGATGAGCGGTTCGGACGTCTCGATATACCGGACGAGCGACACCGAAAAGATCGCCTCGATCGGAAGCTATGCGACGGGCGGCGGCAGCTTTACGTACACGCTTGCGCCGAAAAGCGTAACCACTTTCGCCGAGTAGCGACGCGGGCGATATGCGATTCGAGAAGCAAGAGACTGCCCGATGCGGGGCAGTCTCTTTTAAGTCTCCTGCCGGACATAACGCTTGCGAAACTCCATAGGCGTTACCCCGCTTTTTTCTTTGAACACTTTGTCAAAATAGTTAATATTGCAAAACCCGCAAAGCTCGGCGATCTCCGAAATCGATCGTTCCTCGTCGAGCAGCAGCCGTTTGGCATGGTCGATCCGCAATTGCACCAAATATTGAACGGGCGGCATGCCGAATACTTTTTTGAACAGGCTGGAAAAGTAGTAAAGGCTCATATTCACTTTTTTGCAAACCGATTCCATATACACTTTCTCGGCAAGATGCTCCTCCATGTAGTCGATAGCCGGCTTCAGCCGCATATACTGGTTGGCATACCGGTAAGGCGGGCTGCTGTCCAACTCCTGCCGGTATAACCGCAGCATCGGGACGACGATCCGATACAGGCACGAAAGAATGGCGTATTCGTACCCGATTTGCGCTTTCGTGAACTCCTCATAAGCTTTATCCATCTCGGCGTTCAGATCCGTCCATAGCGGATGGGTGCCCGGATAGCGGTTGGCAACCTTATTCGATCGGAGAAACAGGGACAGCAAATGCCGCATTTCCAAGTGTTCCAAGGCGTACATCAGCGCTTTGTCGAACACCATCCCTTGAATGACGCCGTTTTGTCCGGGAACGCAAGTGACGGAATGAATCTGGCAGCTGTTAATAAAATATATTTCGCCCGTTTGGGCGGTAAAGCTGTGTTGATCGATTTGGATTTGCACCGGACCTTGTAAGACTATGATCAGCTCGAAATGCTCGTGCCAATGGGATGCGACGAGGACGGAGCGGTCGCGCTGGATGCTCATTTTGAATGGAAAGCGCTTTCCTTCGAACGATTCGATTTTTTTGTTGGCCGCAGAAAGAATGGGGTGTCCTCCTCCCGTAGACGAACTCCGAGTAGACGCTTTTATTATATCACGCCGCAGCCCGATGTTAAAAAACTCCGAAACCGCTTGTGCAACGGAATCGAAGTTTTGCGCCCACAACTATGACCGCTCCATTGTTCGAGCGGTTTAATTCACCGGCTTGTCCTGATCCCCGATCGGCCTCATGCTCGCGATCGCGTGCCGCGTCTCTTCGGTGCCGAGCTCGTACAGCCTCCGGTATATATCGGTCAGCGTATGGTCGTATATATCCTGCTCGTCATCCTGGTGGTACGGCACGCCGGGAAGGATGCCGCGCGCCGCTGTCGCGTTGTCCGCGTCGCTGAGCATTTCGAACTGCTCCGCCAATTGCTCGACTTCTTGCTCGGTGGCGACGATTTCGAATTCGTAAGCGGCGTCTTCCTTGTTTTCGAGCACCGATCCGGCTTGTACGGATACATAATACGTTTTTTTCTCCATGCTGGAACGCCTCCTCCGGTCAAGAATAAAACATCAAAATGATGGCGCCGATCACGATCACGACGGGAAACAGAACATAGGCGATTACGATCGGATTGGCCAAAAACGGATGCTTGGCCGTCGTTTCGTTCGTGCCTCCGTCGTACGTCCGCTTCTGCTGCCTTCGGTTCAACACGAACGAAAGCACCAGGCCGATGGCGGTAATGAGCACGATCAGCCAGACGAGATTCGTTACCATGCGAAAGCCTCCTTTTGGTCGTCATGGTTTTCACTCTTTGTTATCCCATTCCGAGGCCGCGTTTATGCATTTTCCGCCGTCAGGCGGCGCTTGGAAGTCAGTCGGAGGGTGGAAATCTTTTTACGCGAATCCAATTCTTTGCAACCATTCGTTCGTCCGTTCCGTTTAGAAGTTGTCAGCGTTTTCTTTACTGATAAACGGGGGGATTCAAATGGCAAAAGGCACGAATAGGAAACGAACGGCGGCCGCGGCGGCAAGCTTGCTCATCGTCTTGGCGCTGGCAGGGTGCGGAGGCTCGAACGATAAAGCGTCCGTCGGCGAAAGCTTGCCGGCGCCGCAGGCGGGCACCGCAGCGGACGCCGCCAGGAGCGGGGAGCTGGCGAACGCCTCGAGCCAGACGCGAGAATCGGGTTCGGCCACGCCGAGCGACAAGGTCGCCTCCGGAGCCGGCGCGGGAGCGGCGGCGCAAATGGCGCCGGTATCGGCAACGGCGACGGCGGGAACGAGCGTGCAGCGGCAAATCATGTATAAGGCGAACGTGACGATGGAAGTCGCCGATTTCGGGAGCGCGAATACGGAAATCAACAACCGGATTCATTTGGCGGGGGGCTATTTGCTGCAATTTTCGGAAAACCGGACCGACTACGAGCAGAGCGGCACGCTCGTCGTGAAAGTGCCGGCAAACGGCTTTTCCGCCTTTCTCGCCGATCTCGAAGGGATGAAGCCGAAATCGATACAGCGCAGCGTGCAGGGCCAGGACGTCTCGGAGGAGTTCGTCGACCTGGAGGCGCGGCTGAAATCGAAGCAGACGGAGGAAGCGAGATTGCTCGACTTTATGGCCAAAGCGACGAAAAGCGACGAGCTCGTCGCGTTTTCCTCGCAAATCGGCAGCGTGCAGACTCAGATCGAGCAAATTAAAGGACGGATGCGCTATTTGGAGCAAAACGTCGCCTACTCGACCGTGGAAATCCGGCTGTACCAAAAAATCGAGAAGGCGAAGGTCGACGCGGAAAAGCCGGACGCCGCCTTCGGCGCGAAGCTGGCCAAAGCGCTTAACGGGAGCGCCGGCGTCGTGTTCGGCTTTTTCCAGGGGCTGCTCATCGTCTTGGCCGGGGCGCTTCCCGTATTGGCCGTCTTGGCGGTGATCGGGATTCCGCTCTATTTCGTCTACAAAGCCCGCAGAAGGCGGATGAAGGAGATGGAGGAGCGGGCGAAACAACTGAGGCGGCAAAACGCCGCCGCGGCGGAAACGGCGGCCGAACCGCTGCCGCCCGGCGCGGAATGAATCGCGTTTCCTCCCGGAGCGCGGTTGGCGAATTATTTATTTCAAAAAATCTTGCCCGAACGAGGCAGGATTTTTTTTGTCTTTGCCGAATACAACAAACAGAGTGGTGCAAAGTGGGGGAAAGTGGAGGGAAAGGGGGGCGCTCGGAATGTTCATGGGGGAATATCAGCACTCGATCGATGAGAAGGGTCGCATGATCGTTCCCGCCAAATTCCGCGAAGCTCTCGGCCCCCAGTTCATCGTCACCCGCGGTCTCGACAACTGCTTGTTCGTTTACCCGAAGGAAGAATGGAGCGTTCTCGAACAAAAGCTGAAAAGCTTGCCGCTGATGAAGGCCGACGCGCGCGCCTTCACCCGCTTTTTCTTCTCCGGCGCGACCGAATGCGAGCTCGACAAGCAGGGCCGGATCAACATTCCGAACAATTTGTGCGAACACGCCAAGCTGGTCAAAGAGTGCGTCGTGCTCGGCGTTTCGAATCGGGTGGAGATTTGGAGCAAGGAAAATTGGGAAAACTACTTCAAACAGTCGGAAGAGTCGTTCAACGAAATCGCCGAAAAACTCGTCGACTTCAACTTTGATTTGTAATTCGGCTCCGGTTTGCAGCGGGGTGCCGGAAACAGCGGCAGGAGGATTTGCGATTGTTCGAGCATGTGACGGTATTATTGGAAGAATCGGTAGACGCCTTGCATATACGGCCTGACGGCATTTACGTAGATTGCACGATGGGGGGAGCGGGACACAGCTCGCTGATCGCCTCGAAGCTGGGCGACGGCGGCAAGCTGATCGCGTTCGATCAGGACGACGCCGCGCTTGAAAACGGAAAGAAGCGGCTTGCTCCTTACGGCGAGCGCGTTCGTTTGGTCAAAAGCAACTTTCGCCGGCTGCGCGAAGTGCTGGAGCAATTCGATTTCGTGCCGAAGGAACGCGGCGTGCCGCAGGTGGACGGCATTTTGTTCGATCTGGGCGTTTCTTCGCCGCAGCTCGACGAGGCCGAGCGCGGATTCAGCTACAACCATGACGCGCCGCTCGACATGCGGATGGACCGTAGCACGGAGCTGACGGCCCGAACGATCGTTAACGAATGGAGCGAAAGCGACATCGCCCGCATTTTGTTCGAGTACGGAGAGGAGAAGTTTTCGCGCAAAATCGCCAGGGCGATCGTTCGCCGCCGCGACGAAGGGGCGATCGAAACGACCGGGCAGCTCGTCGATCTGATCAAAGAGGCGATTCCCGCGGCGGCGCGGCGCACCGGACCGCATCCGGCGAAGCGAAGCTTCCAGGCGCTCCGCATCGCGGTCAACGACGAGCTCGGCGCGTTCGAGGACGCGCTGTCGCAAACGATCGCCTGTCTCGCGCCGGGCGGAAGGGCGGCGGTCATTACGTTCCATTCGCTCGAAGACCGGATTTGCAAGCGCGAATTCGCGAAATTTGTTGAAACATGCACGTGTCCGCCCGATTTTCCGGTATGCGTTTGTCAAAAAAAGGGGAATATTCGCCTTGTGAACCGGAAGCCGATATTGCCCACAGGCGAAGAGCTGGAGCGAAATCCGCGCGCGCGGTCGGCCAAGCTGCGCGTAGCGGAAAAGCTGGAGACGTAACACGAAGCACGAACCATATGGGGATAGCCCGAAGGAGGAGACGCCCGAATGTCGGCATACATTAACGGAAACTTGGCGATCGAGCCGAAGCCCACGAAAAAATCGAAGGTGCAGGAAAAGAAGAAGGTCGTCGTCAAACGCAAAACGATTCCGGTACAGGAGAAGCTGCTGTACTTGTTCACCGTCATCGTGTGCGTCTTGGTGGCGGGCGTCATCATATGGCGTTATGCGCAAATCTACGAGCTGAACACGAGAATGCAAAAAATAGAGAGCCAGATCAAAGCGCTGCAAATCGAAAACAACAAGCTGAAGCTGGAAATAACGAAATACCAGGATCCGAAACGGCTGCTCGATCAGGCGAAGTCGCTCGGGCTCGTGCCGAACGAGGAGCTGAACCAGGTGACGAAGTCGTCTTCCGGCAGCGATTCGGTCGCGATGAAAAAAGAATAAAGAGGTAGTAGACGATGACCAAAAAAGTAAAGCTGCGCACCGTATGGATAGGGGGATTGTTCACCCTATTTTTTATTGTCCTGATCGGTAAAATATATTGGGTTCAAGTGGTGAACGCGTCGGAGCTGCTGAAAAAAGCGCAAGTCATGTGGGAGCGGACGAAAACGATTCAGCCGGTTCGGGGCTCGATCGTCGATTCCCACAACCAAGTGTTGGCCGAGGACGGCCCGTCGTATACGGTCGTCGTCAACCCGAAAATCATCGATTCGCTTAAAAACGGAAGAGAGGTCGTCAGGGAGCTGTCGGCGATACTCGGCAAGCCGGAATCCGAGCTGACGGACTTGATCACGAAGCGCAAAGACGACGGCACGCTCGCAACATGGGTGGAGGTGCGAAGCGAGGGCTGGAAAGTCGACGCCGAAACGGCCGATAAAATCGCCACGGCGCTCAAGCTGGAAACGCCGCTTAACAATCAAAGCAATTTGTATACGCGCGGCGTCTATTTGGAAGAGTCGCCGAAGCGCTACTATCCGGGCGGCAGTCTTGCCGCGCACGTGATCGGCTATTTCGATAAAAACGGCAAGGCGGTCATGGGGCTCGAGGCCATGTACGACGACTTGCTGAAGGGCAAGCCCGGACAAATCATTACCGAAAGAGACCGGATGGGGTACGAGCTGCCGGACGCCAAAGGAAGCTACGAGCCGGCGGAAGACGGAAAGACGCTCAAGCTGACGATCGACCGCAATATTCAGTCGTACCTGGAAACCGCGATGGAGCGGTCGTTCAACGAGTTCAAGCCGAAAAGCATGACGGCGATCGCGATGGATCCGAAAACGGGCGGAATACTCGGGATGGCCAACATGCCGACGTTCAACCCGGCCAAATATTGGGAAGCGAAGCCGGATGCGTTCCGCAACAACGCCATTTCGTCGCAGTTCGAGCCGGGCTCGACGTTCAAGCTCGTGACGCTGGCGGGCACCGTGGAGGAAGGGCTGTTCGATCCGAACGAAACGTTCAAGTCGGGTTCGATCAAAATTTACGACCGGACGCTCAAGGACCATAACAACGGCGCGGGCTGGGGGACGATTAACTATTTGGAAGGGCTGAAGCGATCGAGCAACGTGGCGTTCGTCAAGCTCGGCTACGAGAAGCTGAAGCCGGCCAAGCTGGAGGAATACATCAACAAGTTCCGCTTCGGCCAAAAAACCGGAATCGACCTGCCGGGCGAAGTGAAAGGCTTGATCCGTTTCGGCTATCCGGTCGATTATGCGACCGCGACGTACGGCCAAGGCGGCGTTTCGGTCACGGCCATCCAGCAAATCGCCGCCTACGCGGCGATCGCAAACGGCGGCAAAATGATGCAGCCGCACGTCGTCAAAGCGGTGCTCGATCCGAAAACGAACGAGCCGATTCAGACGTTCGAGCCGAAAGAGGTCGCCCAAGTCGTCTCGCCGCAAACGGCCGCCAAAGTGACGGAATATTTGGAGCAGGTCGTCTCCGGCGAATACGGCACCGGCAAAAACGCCGCCATCGAAGGGTACCGGGTCGCCGGCAAAACCGGTACGGCGAACATCGTTATCAACGGCAAATATGCCGACGATCAGTGGGTTATTACATTCGCCGGCTACGCTCCGGTCGAAGATCCGAAAATCGTCGTGCTCGTTCTCGCCGACCAGCCGGATTTGCACGGGAACTACCATAACGGCGGTCTCGTCGCCCCCGTCGTATTCAAGGAAATCATGTCGCAAAGCTTGCGATATATGAACGTAAAGGCGACCGTGACGCAGGAGCTGTCCGGCGTCGAGAAGAAGGTCGTCGCCCCGGATTCGGCCGGCAAGACGATCGGAGAGGCCAAGAAGCAGCTCGGCGACATGAAGCTGCGCTACGACGTTCTCGGCAAAGGCGCCAAAGTAATCGCCCAATTTCCGGCGGCCGGTACGGAAATTAGCCCGAACCAACGAATCTATTTGTTGACCGAAGAGAGCGAAGGCGTCGAGCTGCCGAATTTGGAAGGCAAATCGCTTCGCGACGCGCTGGCCGTCTGCTCGTTTATGAAAGTCGATTGCTCGGTTAGCGGCGAAGGCTACGTCGCCTCGCAAACGATCGTTGCGGGCGGGGAGCACAAGACGGTCGCCCTGCAGCTCGTGCCGTGGAACGAGCTGGAGAAGGCGAAGGCGGAAGCGGCCAAGACGGCGTCGCAAACCCAGTCTCAAGCTTCCGGCAAAAACGTGCAGACGTCGGGCTCGGGGCAGGCCGGCGGCAATCGCTCGCAGTCCCAGACGCAAACGCAGACGCAATCGCAAACCCAGTCGCAGTCGTCGAAGAAGCCATAAGCTTGTTCTAACCCCTTCGTCCCTCGAATAGCTATGTTATGAAACGCTCTAGCTATCGGAACAGGGATCGGAGGGGGTATCCATCGTGAAAGTATCCAGCGTAACGGTCAGACGCAGATTGGTTATCGCGCTGCTCGGCAGCGGCATCATTTTCGCCGCGCTCGTCGTGCGCCTCGCTTACGTGCAGCTCGTCATCGGCAGCGATTTGGCGGCGAAAGCCGAAGATTTGTGGCGCCGGGAAATCCCGTTCGCCGCCAAGCGCGGCGAAATTTGGGACAGAAGCGGCGTCAGGCTCGCTTACAATGTCAGCTCCCCGTCCATCCTGGCCATTCCGGCGCAAATCGAGGATGCGCGCGCTACGGCGGCGCAGCTCGCGAACGTGCTGCAGATGAACGAGGAAGACGTCTATAAAATGATTACGAAGCGCGAATCGAGCGTCTATATACGGCCGGGCGGACGTAAAATTTCCGAGGAGAAGGCGAACGAAGTCCGCAATTTGAATTTGCCTGGCATCAAGGTGGCGGAGGACAACAAGCGGTATTATCCGTTCGGATCGCTCGCTTCGCACATTCTCGGCTTTACCGGCATCGACAAAGGGCTGACCGGAGTCGAAGCCTCCTATAACGGCGAGCTGGCCGGCATAAACGGCAACGTTTCGTTTTTGGCCGACGCGTCGGGCGGCGTCATGCCGAATTCGTCGGAGCATTACCGGGCGCCGCGGGACGGCATGAACCTGCAGCTGACGATCGACAAAAACATCCAGTCGTATTTGGAGCGCGAGCTCGATCAGGCGATGGTGCAGCATCAGGCGAAAAACGCGATCGCCATCGCGATGGACCCGAACACCGGCGAAATACTCGGCATGTCGGCGCGGCCGACGTACGACCCGACCAACTTCCTCGACTATCCGAGCGAGGTGTACAACCGCAATTTGCCGATCTGGATGACGTACGAGCCCGGTTCGACGTTCAAAATCATAACGCTCGCCGCCGCTCTGGAAGAGAAGAAGGTGAACCTGCAGCGCGACACGTTTTTCGACCCGGGCTTCGTCGAGGTCGGCGGCGCCAGGCTTCGCTGCTGGAAACGGGGCGGGCACGGCAGCCAGACGTTTTTGCAGGTCGTCGAAAATTCGTGCAACCCCGGCTTCGTCGCCTTGGGGCAGCGGCTCGGCAAAGAAACGCTGTTCGATTACATCCGCCGGTTCGGCTTCGGGCAGAAGACGGGCATCGATCTCGGCGGCGAAGAAAACGGCATTTTGTTCAAGCTGTCGAAGGTCGGACCGGTCGAGCTGGCGACGACGTCGTTCGGCCAAGGCGTATCGGTGACGCCGATTCAGCAAATCGCCGCGGTGTCGGCCGCGGTTAACGGCGGCAAGCTGTTCCAGCCGCACGTGGCGAAGGCGTGGTACAGCCCGGAAACGGGCGAGAAGGTGAAGACGGTCGAGCCGACGCTCGTTCGCCAAGTGATCTCGGAGTCGACGTCGAAGCAGGTGCGCGAAGCGCTGGAAAGCGTGGTGGCGAAAGGAACCGGGCGTCCCGCGTTCATCGACGGCTACCGGGTCGGCGGCAAAACCGGTACGGCGCAAAAAGTTATCGGAGGCCGTTATTCGCCCGACGAGCATATCGTGTCGTTTATCGGCTTCGCGCCGGCGGACGATCCGAAAATCGTCGTGTACGTAGCGATCGACGACCCGGCCGGCATTCAGTTCGGCGGGCTTGTCGCCGCTCCCGTCGTCAAAAACATCATGACCGACGCGCTTCGGTATATGGGCGTCGAGCCGCGCAAAGACCAGATCGAGCGGGAATACCGGTACGGAGAGACGAAGGTCGTCGAAGTGCCCGATCTGATCGGTCATTCGGTCAGCGACATTTACGAAGACATGAACATGAACTTCCGGCTGGAAAAGTTCGGCACCGGCGACGAAGTGATCAGCCAGGCGCCGAAGGCGGGCGACCGCGTCGAACAGGGCAGCACGATCCGTATTTACATGGGCAATCATCCGGAATCGTGACCCGCGCGGAAAAATCGGCGGTCCGGCCGTGTTTTCGCAGGCAAACGTGTCAATACTGGTAACACTTGGATTTCATACGGCATAACCAATGTGACGGAAAAAAGAAGGTGGTTCCATGCGGCTTGAGCAGCTAGCATCGCTATTCATCGGCTCCCGGATCGACGGGGACGGGCAAACGGCCGTGACCGGCATCCAAACCGATTCGCGCCGCGTGCGCCCGGGAGACTTGTTCATTTGCGTCCCCGGCTTCGTCAGCGACGGCCACGACTTTGCGGCGAAAGCGGCGCAGGCGGGAGCCGCGGCCCTCGTCGTGGAGCGGGACGTTCCGGTCTCTCTTCCGAAGCTGTTCGTCAAAGACGCCCGGTATGCGATGGCGGTCATCGCCTGCCGGTTTTACGAGTACCCGAGCCGGGAGCTGAAGCTGATCGGAGTGACGGGAACGAACGGCAAAACGACGACGGCCTCGCTGATCGAACATATATTGCGCGATCAAAAGCTGCGCACCGGCCTGATGGGAACGATCGGCATGAAAATAGGCGACGCCTGGTTCGAAGCGGAGCGGACGACGCAGGAAGCGGCCGATTTGCAAATGAACCTGCGCAAAATGCGGGACGCCGGCACGGATTACGCCGTCATGGAAGTGTCGAGCCACGCTTTGGAACTCGGCCGGGTGAAAGGGTGCCGGTTTCGCACCGCGCTGTTTACGAATTTGACCCAGGACCATCTCGATTTCCATGGGACGATGGACCGGTACAAGGCGGCCAAAGGATTGTTTTTCTCGCGGCTCGGCAACGAATTTTCGAGCGATCCGAACGAAGCGGTATATGCCGTGCTGAACGGCGACGACGACGCTTCGGCCGATTACGCCAAAATGACGAGCGCCCAGGTCGTCACGTACGGTCTCGGGGAAGGCGCCGACGTGCGGGCGACCGACATTCGCATCGCTCCCGGCGGAACCCGATTCACCGTTACGGCGTTCGGCGAACGGGCCGACGTATCGATGAAGCTGGTCGGCAAATTCAACGTCTACAACGCGCTCGGGGCCATTTCATCAACTTTGATCGAAGGGATTCCACTTCCGGCGATCGCGAATAGTTTAGAGAGGGTGAGCGGCGTCCCGGGACGGATGGAGACGGTCGACGCCGGCGCGGCCGCCGGTTATTCGGTCGTCGTCGATTACGCGCACACGCCGGACGGCCTGCAAAACGCGCTCGAGACGATCCGCGAATTTTGCGAAGGCCGGATCATTACCGTCTTCGGCTGCGGCGGCGATCGCGACCGGTCGAAGCGGCCGCTCATGGGGGCGGTCGCCGCCCGCGGCAGCGACTACGTCATCGTCACGTCCGACAATCCGAGATCGGAACGGCCGGAGGCGATCATGGCCGACATCGAGCCCGGCCTGACGGCGGAGGGCGCCTCGGCGGAACGCTACGCGCTTATCGCGGACCGGCGCGAGGCGATCTATAAAGCAGTTGAAATGGCAAGCCCCCGCGATGTAATATTAATTGCGGGAAAAGGGCATGAACCGATTCAGATCGTAGGCGGCGTCCAGCATCATTTCGACGACCGGCTGGTTGCCCAGGAAGCGATAAGGAGTAGATCGAAGTGATCATTCGCACGTTCGGCGAAATCGCCGACATGGTATCGGGAACGGGAACAAACGGCGACGATTCGCTCGTCGTTCGCGGCGTCTCCAAAGACACGAGAACGATTCAGGCCGGCAACTTGTACGTCCCGATCATCGGGGAGCGTTTCGACGGACACGACTTCGCGAAGGAAGCGCACGACCGGGGAGCGGCGGCGACTTTGTGGCAGCGTGACCGCGGCGAGCCGCCGGAAGGCGTGCCGGCGATCGTCGTCGACGATTCGCTGGCGGCCTTGCAGCGGCTTGCGGCTCGTTATCGCGAGCAGCTGCCGGTGCGCATCGTCGGCGTTACCGGCAGCAACGGGAAGACGACGACGAAAGACATGATCGCGGCCGTATTGGCCCAGCGGTTTCACGTGCATAAAACGGAAGGCAACTTGAACGGCGATATCGGACTGCCGCTCATGATTCTGCAAATGGACGGCACGACCGAAATCGCCGTGCTCGAGATGGGGATGCGCGGATTCGGGGAAATCGAGCTGCTGACTCGAATCGCCCGCCCCGAGGCGGCGGTCGTGACGATGATCGGCGAGGCGCATTTGGAGCGGCTCGGCTCGAGGGAAGGCATCGCGCGGGCGAAGCTGGAAATACTCGGCGGGCTGCGGCGAGGCGGCTTGTTCGTCTATAACGGCGACGAGCCGCTGATCGACTCGCTGCTCCCGGAGACGGCGAAGCCCGATGCGATGACGAGCGTCCGGTTCGGCGAATCGGCGGACAACGACTTATGGCTGCGGGACGTCGGGATGGGACCCGACGGCACCGAGTTCGTACCGGGCGGCCTCTCGGAGCGGACGTACCGCATTCCGCTGCTCGGCCGGCATAACGCGGTGAACGCGCTGGCGGCGATCGCCATAGGCCGCCATTTCGGCATGGACGAGGCGGCGATCGCCGCCGGTCTCGCCGCGATGCGGCCGACCGGGATGCGCATCGAGAAGCTGGAGGCGGAGTCGGGCTTCACGGTGCTGAACGACGCGTACAACGCCAGTCCGGCCTCGACCCGCGCCGCATTGGAGCTTCTGGCGGATTTGACCGGCTACGGGCGAAAAATCGTCGTCCTCGGCGACATGCTGGAGCTCGGCGAGGAAGAGGAGCGGTTTCATCGCGATATCGGCGCGCTGCTCACGCCGGACCGGTTCGATTACGTGTACGCGTTCGGACCGCTGTCGAAATATACGGCGGAATCGGCCATGCCCGCGTTTCCGGAAGGGCGGGTCAAATGGTTCGAGCGCAAGGAAGAATTGCTGCGCGATATTCTGGGCGTCGCCGAGCCGTCCGATATCGTGCTGGTCAAAGGCTCGAGAGGGATGAAGCTGGAAGAAGCCGTCCACGGGCTGGTGGCCGCACGACTGTAAGATAGGAGGGGGAGCGAGGCCGTCATGGAAATGAAAGTGATCTTGTTTACGATGGGAGCCGCATTTTTGCTCGCGCTCATTTTAGGGCCGATCTGCATTCCGATATTGCGGCGACTCAAATTCGGCCAGCAAATACGCACCGACGGTCCGCAAGGGCATCTGAAGAAGGCCGGTACCCCGACTATGGGCGGCACCATTATTTTGCTTGCATTATCGATCGCTTTTTTGCGATTTACCGATATGACGATCGACAGCGTCATTTTGCTGGTCGCTGCGCTCGGTTACGGGCTCGTCGGCTTTTTGGACGACTATATTAAAATTTTGTTCAAGCGGTCGCTCGGCCTTACCGCCAAGCAGAAGCTGTTCGGGCAGTTGTTTTTTTCCGGCGTCGTATGCTACCTTTTATATCGGAGCGGGCATTCTACGAGTCTTGCGATCCCGTTCACCGATTATTCGATCGAAATCGGCTGGTGGCTGTACGTGCCGTTCGTCGTCATCATGATGCTCGGGATGTCCAACGCGGTCAACTTCACCGACGGCTTGGACGGTTTGCTCGCGGGCACGAGCGCGATCGCGTTCGGCGCGTATACGATCGTCGCGATGGTGCACTCCGAGATGGAGACGGCGATCTTTTCGGCTTCGATGGTCGGGGCGGTGCTCGGCTTCCTCGTCTTCAACGCCCATCCGGCGAAGGTGTTCATGGGCGACACGGGGTCGCTCGGCATCGGCGGCGGACTGGCCGCGGCCGCTCTTCTGACCAAATCGGAGCTGCTCATTTTGATCGTCGGCGCCGTCTTCGTCGTCGAAATGCTGTCCGTCGTCATCCAGGTCGTTTCGTTCAAAACGCGCGGCAAACGCGTCTTCCGCATGAGCCCGATCCACCACCATTACGAGCTGGTCGGCTGGTCGGAATGGCGGATCGTCGTGACGTTCTGGTTTGCCGGTCTCGTTTGCGCGGGGCTTGCGCTGTTCAACTTGTAAAGGTGGGATTGCACACGTATGAATCATCCCGAGCGATACCGGGGCGAGGAAGTCGTCGTATTGGGCCTCGCGAGAAGCGGCGTTGCGGTCGCGAAGCTGTTTGCGGACTGCGGCGCCGTCGTCACGGTTAACGATAAGAAGGAGCGTTCTTTATGCCCTGAGGCCGACGAACTGGCGGCTCTGGGTATTTCTGTTCTATGCGGAGGTCATCCGGATACGTTGATTCATCCCGGCGTGAAGCTTGTCGTGAAAAACCCGGGGATTCCTTATTCGATCGAGCCCGTCCGGCAAGCGCTGCGGCTCGGCATCGAGGTCGTCACCGAAGTCGAGGTGGCGAGCTACATATGCGAAGCGCCGATCATCGGCATTACGGGCTCGAACGGCAAAACGACGACGACGACTTGGGTCGGCCTCATGCTGGACGAAGCCGGGCTTCGGCCAATCGTGGCCGGCAATATCGGCCGCGCGTTGTGCGAAGCGGCGATGGAGGCGACCGGGGCGAACCGGATGGTCGTCGAGCTGAGCAGCTTTCAGCTGAAAGGGACGGTCCATTTTCGCCCGAGCATCGCTTGCCTTCTGAATGTATGCGAGACGCATCTCGATTATCACGGCACGATGGAGGACTATATCGCCTCCAAAGCGAAAATTTTTGCGAATCAAACGGAGCAAGACGTCGCCGTCCTCAATTGGGACGATGCGGTATGCCGCGGCATCGCGCCGACCGTTAAGGCGCGGCTCGTGCCGTTCTCGATGAAGGAGCGGCTGGCGAGGGGCGTTTACATGGAGCCGCCTCTCGCCTCGGCCGACGAGGCGCTGACGAAGTCGCATCGGATCGTTTACAAGGACGAGGCCGGCGGCGAGACGGTCGTGCTGCCCGCGAAGCAGCTGGGCATTCCCGGCAAGCACAATGCGGGAAACGCGTTGGCCGCCGTCGCCGTCGCGATTGCCGCCGGAGCCGGCCTGGAGCCGATTCGCAAGGCGCTTCGCGAGTTTCGCGGCGTCGAGCACCGTCTCGAGTTCGTAGAGGAGAAGGACGGCATCGCCTATTACAACAATTCGAAGGCGACCAATTGGTCGGCAACGATCGCCGACCTGCAGTCGTTCGACAAGCCGATCGTGCTCATCGCCGGCGGCAAAGACCGCGGGTCCGAGTTTACGCCGCTGCTCCCTTATTTGAAGCGGAGCGTGAAAGCGGTCGTGGCGATCGGGGAAACGCGCGACAAATTCGCCCGGCTGGCGAAGGAGGCGGGGATTAGTCTCGTCAAAACGGTCGATACTGGGAGTAGCGCAGCCGAAACGCTCGAACAAGCGGTCCGGGACGCCCGGTCGTTCGCCGGCCCCGGCGACGTCGTGCTGCTCTCGCCGGCTTGCGCCAGTTGGGATATGTTCGAATCTTACGAGATTCGGGGACGCATGTTTAAAGAGTCGGTGCATAAGTTGTAGAGAGGGCTTGTTTACTTCGATTGCCGCATGCGCCTAGATCGAGCGCTTTTGACGAACACCGGGAAAACGAAAAGGAAGCGGCGGATGACAGGAACGGGAAGTACGCTCCACCCGCTGTTGAAACGGCGTCCTTTGGATTGGACGATGCGGGGAGGACGCCGTTTCAAAGGCGGGCCGTAAACTTTCCGCTGTACTCCTCCGTCCCTTCGGCGGTTCATTTCGTTTCCCTAATCCGTCAAAAGGAGATTGGCGCACGACGGATCATCGCTGCAAACAAGCCCGAGAGAGGGAAGCAGAAAAGAGGGCCGGACCGGACAGGCCGCAGGCCGAGTGCCGAGCGCCGAGGGCCGAACGCCCCTTTTCACGCTCCCCCCGTCTATGGAGGTTATGCGGCGATGTCGAAGATACGCTCGTTCCCCGATCCGTGGATCCTCATATCCACGCTGCTCATTTTGTCCATCGGCGTTGTGATGGTGTACAGCGCCAGCGCGGTTCTCGCCTTTCACGACTACGGCGATCATTTTTACTATTTGAAGCGGCAGCTCATCTTTGCCGTTCTCGGCATTGCGGCGATGTTTTTTACGATGAACGTCGACTATTGGGTATGGAAAAAGTACGCGAAGGTCGGCCTGATCGTCTGCTTCGCGCTGCTCGTCATCGTGCTTATTCCCGGCGTCGGCGTCGTGCGCGGCGGCGCCCGCAGCTGGCTCGGCATCGGCTCGTTCGGCATTCAGCCGTCGGAGTTCATGAAGCTCGGCATGATCGTGTTTCTCGCCAAGCTGCTTTCCGAGGAACAGTCGAAAATTACGCATTTTACGCGCGGCTTGCTGCCGTCGCTCGGCCTCATCGGCCTCGCCTTCGGCATGATCATGCTACAGCCGGACCTCGGCACGGGCGCGGTGCTCGTCGGCGCTTCGCTGCTCATCATTTATACGGCGGGCGCGCGCATCTCGCATTTGGCGTACCTCGGCCTGGTCGGACTCGTCGGGTTCGTCGGGCTGATCGCGGCCGCGCCTTACCGGCTGAAGCGGATTACCGCCTTTCTCGATCCGTGGCAGGATCCGCTCGGCGCCGGGTACCAATCGATCCAATCGCTGTACGCGATCGGACCGGGCGGACTGGCCGGGCTCGGACTCGGCATGAGCCGGCAAAAGTACAGCTATTTGCCGGAGCCGCAAACGGACTTCATTTTTTCCATCATCGCCGAGGAGCTCGGCTTCATCGGCGGCGCGACCGTATTGCTGCTGTTCGCCCTTCTCGTCTGGAGAGGGATGCGAACGGCCATCACGGCTCCCGACACGTTCGGCAGCCTGCTGGCGGTCGGCATCGTCGGGATGATCGCCGTCCAGGTCGTCATCAACATCGGCGTCGTGATCGGCATGTTTCCGGTTACCGGCATTACGCTTCCGCTGATCAGCGCGGGCGGATCGTCCCTGACTCTTATGCTGACTGCCATCGGCGTGCTGCTCAATATTTCCCGCTATGCGAGGTGAATGATGTTGAAATCGATCGTTTTCACCGGCGGCGGCTCGGCGGGACACGTCACCCCCAATTTGGCGTTGATCGCCAAACTTAAGGAACGCGGCTGGCGGGTCGACTATATCGGCTCGACGGACGGCATCGAAAAGTCGATTATCGAAGGCGCCGGAATCCGGTACCACCCGATTTCGTCGGGCAAGCTCCGCCGCTACTTCGATCCGAAAAATTTCAAAGATCCGTTCAAGGTGATGAAAGGCGTCGTCGACGCCTACCGGATCATTCGCAAGCTGAAGCCGAACGCCGTCTTTTCCAAAGGCGGCTTCGTGTCCGTTCCGGTCGTCGTCGCGGGATGGATGAACCGGGTACCCGTCATTATCCACGAATCGGACATGACGCCGGGTTTGGCGAACAAGCTGTCCCTTCCGTTCGCGTCCCGGATTTGCGTCACCTTTCCCGAAACGATGCGCCACCTGTCGCGCGGCAAGGCGGAGTGCACCGGCCTGCCGATCCGCGAGGAGATGCTGCGCGGCAGCGCCGTCAAAGGTCGCCATCTGTGCGAGTTCCATACGCAAAAGCCGGTGCTGTTCATCATGGGCGGCAGCCTCGGCTCCAAGGCGATCAACGATGCGGTGCGCGGCGGCTTGGACCGGCTGCTGCAGCGGTTCCAAATCGTCCACATTTGCGGCAAAGGCCATATCGCGTCGGAGCTGGCCGGCGTTCGCGGCTACCGCCAGTTCGAATTCGTCACGGCCGAGCTGCCGGACCTGCTGGCCATGGCCGACGTCGTCGTCTCGCGCTCCGGCTCGACTTCGATTTTCGAGTTTTTGTCGCTTCGCAAGCCGATGCTGCTCGTCCCGCTGACCAAAAACGCTTCGCGCGGCGACCAAATCCTGAACGCGGAATCGTTCCGCTCGCAAGGGTTCGGCGAAGTGCTGGAGGAAGAGCGAATGACCCCGGACTCGCTGACCGAGGAGCTGCTGCGCTTGTACGAACATCGCGACACGTATATCGCGCGCATGCAATCGCACTCGAACCAGGACAGCATCGCCCGCATTATCGGGCTGATCGAGCAATCGGCCCGCTGACGCCGGCTTCGCCGCTTCCGCGCGGTTGACGCGTCCGAACAGCGGGCCGCCCGTCCTCTGGGCGTTTGTCACACATCCCGCCGGCTTACATACTATACACTATAGCCGTGACATATACCGGGATACCGCGGAAGCACTTCTTGCGGAAAAATGGCCGTTTTTCTCATCGTGTTCGGACTTGGAACGCCGCAAACGACTGCAGACGACTGCGGCGACTCGCCAAGTCCCCCGACTTCGTGAAGGAGGTTCCCTATGCGCCAGGTTATACAAGATTTGCTTGCAGCCCGAGTGGGCGACATTCTTCCGAACGAACCGCTTGCCCCGTATACGACATGGAAAATAGGCGGCCCCGCGGACGTTCTCGTCGCTCCGAGCGGGAAAGCGGAGCTGGCGGAGACGATCCGCATTTTGCAACGCAGCGGGCAGCCGTTCCTGACGATCGGCAGAGGCTCGAACATGCTCGTTTCCGATAAAGGCGTCCGCGGCGTCGTCGTGAAGCTCGGCAAAGGACTGGACCACATTCGGATCGACGATACCGCCGTTACGGCCGGTGGCGCCGTTTCGCTCATTACGCTCTCCAACGTGGTCGGCAAGCAAGGATTGAGCGGGCTCGAATTCGCCGGGGGCATTCCCGGCACCGTAGGGGGCGCCGTCTACATGAATGCGGGGGCTCACGGCTCGGATATGTCACGTATTCTCAAAGAAGCCGAAATTGTGCTGGAAACCGGAGAAACGGTTCGATTGCGAAACGATGAAATGAAGTTCGCTTACCGCCATTCCCTGCTTCACGACCGCCCCGGCATCGTGACGGAAGCGGTGCTCGAGCTTGCTCGCGCGGACCGCAAGCAAATCGCGCAGGCGATGGCGGCGAACAAAGAACGTCGGATCAAAACGCAGCCGCTTCATTTGGCGACTGCCGGCAGCACGTTCCGCAACCCGGACGATCATCACGCCGCCAGGCTGATCGAGGAGGCGGGCCTGAAAGGGTACCGCGTCGGCGGGGCGGAAGTGTCGCCGCTGCACGCCAACTTCATCATCAATACCGGCGGCGCCACGGCGAGCGACGTTTTGCAATTGATGGATCACATCAGGAGCACGGTACGCGACAAGTTCGGCGTGTCGCTCACGCCCGAAGTGCTCGTCGTAGGCGAACGGTAATTCGCGGTATGATCCGGTTCCCGGCTTGCAAGGCAGGCTTTCGGGAGGGTATACACATTGGAGAAGCTCGTTATCGAAGGCGGGAAACCTTTATCCGGCAGCGTCCGGATTCATGGCGCCAAAAACGCCGCATTGCCGATTTTGGCGGCTTGCACGATGGCGGCGGGCGTTCACCGGATCGGGAACGTGCCGGATTTGCTCGATATTCACGTCATGCTGGACATTTTGCGCGCGCTCGGCTGCAAGGCGGAGCTGGCGGGCGACGTCGTTTCGCTGGAAACGTTGTCCATGAACTCGTCGCACGTTCCCGAGGAGCTGATGGGGCAGATGCGATCGTCCATCTTTTTGATGGGGCCGCTTCTATCCCGCTTCGGAGAGGTGCAGGTGCATCAGCCGGGAGGCTGCGCGATCGGGGAGCGCAAAATCGATTTGCATTTGAAAGGTCTTCATGCGCTCGGCGCGACGATCGAGGAATCGGGCAATACGATTACGTGCCGCGCCGGCCGGCTGAGAGGGGCGGACATTGCGCTCGATTATCCGAGCGTCGGCGCAACGGAAAACATTATGATGGCCGCGGCGTTGGCCGAGGGGATCACGACGATTTCGGGCGCCGCCCGCGAGCCGGAAATCCAGGATTTGCAAAACTTTTTGAACGCGATGGGCGCGAAAATGATCGGCGCCGGAACGGATACGATTACGATCGAAGGCGTCGAGCGGCTGACTCCGCGGGCGTACCGGATCATCCCCGACCGGATCGTGACGGGAACGCTCATGATCGCGGCCGCCGTAACGAAAGGCAGCGTTACGCTCGAACGCGTAAACCCCGCTCATCTGACGAGCGTCATACACGTCATGAAGCGCGCGGGTGTTCAAATCGCCGCGAGCGATGATATAATGACCGTAAGCAGTTCGTCCCGTCCGAAAGCGGTGGAGCGCGTCATTACGTCGCCTTATCCTTCGTTTCCGACCGATCTGCAGGCCCAGATGATGGTGTTTCTGGCGCTTGCCGAAGGAACGAGCGTCATGAAGGAGACGGTTTTCGAAGGACGGTTCAAGCACGTCGACGAGCTGACGCGCATGGGGGCCGACATCCGGGTCGATCGCAGCTGCGCGTACATTCGCGGAGTGCCGCGGCTGTACGGCGCGACGGTCGAAGCGACGGATTTGCGGGCGGGAGCCGCGCTCGTCATCGCCGGTCTGGCCTGCAGCGGCACGACGGTCGTGGAGCAAGTTCATCATATCGACCGCGGCTACGACCGGATCGAAAACATGTTCCGGCGGCTCGGCGCCAAAATCGAGCGCTACAGCCCGATCCGGCAGCTGAAAGTACCGTAACAACCGAAAAGACAAATATTTCGCCCGTGAGGTCCCCTTCTTGCTGGATGGAAGGGGATGTACGGCGTTTCATAGCGACATCCGCTTTTTGCGATTGGAGGGTTACCATTGCAGGAAAGAATGCCCGTGCTCCGCGAGGAGAAACCGAGACCGCGCCGCGGCAGCCGAAAGCTGCTTTTCTTTTTGCTGCTTCTGTTCGTTACGCTGCTGGCCGTTCTGTTTTTCCGTTCCTCCTTGAGCAAAATCGCCAGCATCGACATAACCGGCAACAAGGCGCTGACCGCGGAGGAGGTCGGACAAGCGGCCGCGATCGCGATCGGCGACAATTTTTTCGGCTTCCGTTCTTCGGCGGTGGAGAACCGCATCCGGCAGCTGCCGGCGGTCGAGAGCGTGACGGTCACGAAAAAGTTTCCCGGCTCGCTCCGCATCGCCGTTCAGGAATATCCGCACGTCGCGTTTCAAATCCGGCCGACCGGCGAGAAAGAAATGGTGCTCGCAAACGGCCTCGCTCTGCCCGTCAAGGAGCGCAACATCGTGATGGACAAGCCGATCCTGTCCGGCTGGGACGACGCGAACCCTTGGAAGCTGGAGCTTTGCGGTGCGCTCCGGCGCATATCGGACAAAATGCTTGCGGAAATATCCGAAATCCGGCCGTCTCCGACGAATACATACGAGGATAAAATCAAGATGTACACCCGCTCGCAATTCGAGGTGTATACGACGGTGACTTATTTGCCCGACAAAATTCAGTACGTGGAAGAAATGATCGATTTCCAGGTGATGGACAAGCAAACCGATCCGGGCGTTTTGGAGCTGCTGGAAGCGGACACGTTCATCCCGTTCGAGATGTATTACGGCAAGCCGCAAGGTACGGCCGCGGGCGGACAAAAATCGGACGCCAAGGATCCACAGAAAAAAGGAAATTGATACGAAAGCTGTAAGGATGGCGGATGCGGGAGGGCGCGCCGCGGAAGCCGCAAACATAACGGAGAAGCCGGTCGAAAGAGGCGAGTCTTAGGCCTCTTTTTGGCTTATTTTCGGGTTCGGCATCGGTCTTGCAGCCTACTAAAAAAAACTACTCAATCGTTTTAATAAATGGTAGAATTGTAATTATGGGATCGTGTAAGCTCTTGTCGGTTATACTCGCAAATTGCCAATAATTGATAGGCCGAAACCGCATAAAAAATTGTGAAAAAAAGAGGGAAACCAGTAACCGTGTGGAATAAGTACAAAGGCGTTTTATACACCTTTACCAATCATGAGGAATCTTTAGGAGGTGCCAAAGGTTGAGCAGCAATGACATCATTGTGAGTCTGGACATCGGTACGTCCAAAGTGCGAGCGATTATCGGCGAATTGAACAACGGCGCCATTAATATAATCGGGGTCGGCTCGGCCGACTCGGAAGGTATCCGCAAAGGAGCGATCGTGGATATCGATCAAACCGTGCAATCGATCCGCGGGGCGATCGACCATGCCGAACGGATGGTAGGCATACAAATATCGGAAGTGTACGTCGGCATAGCCGGTAATCATATCGCCTTGCAGTCGAGCCACGGCGTGGTGGCCGTCTCCAACGAAGACCGGGAAATCGGGGAAGAGGACATCGAGCGCGTGCTGCAAGCTTCGAAAGTGATCGCGCTGCCGCCGGAGAGGGAAATCATCGGCGTCGTACCGAAGCAATACGTAGTTGACGGCTTGGAGGGAATTCAAGATCCTAGAGGCATGATCGGCGTTCGGCTGGAAGTGGAAGCGACCATCATTACCGGCGCGAAGACGTCCATACATAACCTGCTCCGCTGCGTGGAGAAATCGGGGCTGCGCGTATCCGGCGTAGTTCTTATGGCGCTGGCCTCCGGGCAACTGTCGCTGTCCAAGGACGAGAAGACGGTCGGGACCGTTCTCGTCGATATCGGCGCCGGCGCGATTACGATCGCCGTGTTCGAGGAAGGGAGCCTGGTCGCGACTTCGACGCTGCCGATCGGCGGGGAATACATTACGAACGACATTTCGATCGGACTTCGCACGCAGCTCGATATCGCGGAAAAAATCAAGCTGAAATTCGGCTGCGCGGTCGCGGAAGACGCGGCGGCCGACCAGCTGTTCAAAGTGAACCGGATCGGCAGCAACGTCGACAAAGAATTTTCGCAGGTCGATTTGGCCCATATTATCGAGCCGAGGGTGCAGGAAATATTCCAGCTGATCCGCGCCGAAGTAGCGCGTCTCGGCTACGTCGAAGTGCCCGGCGGCTACGTGCTGACCGGCGGCGCCATGTCGATGCCCGGCATGCTGGAAATCGCGCAGGCGGAGCTCGAAAATTCGGTCCGGCTCGCGGTTCCCGACTTCATCGGCGTTCGCGACCCCGCTTATACGAGCGGCGTGGGTATCGTTCATTTCGTATCCAAGTTTTCGCGTCAGCGTCCGGGGGCGACGGTCAAGAAGCTTCCGACGGCGAGCAAAAAGGCGACGAGCGAGAATAAGCCCGGATTGTTCGAACGGATCAAAAATTATTTGAGCGAATTCATTTAGCTCTCGCGACTAAGGCGATCACGAGCACTTGAGGGAGGATAAAACATTTATGTTTGAAATTGATGTGGAGATGGAATCGCTGGCCAAGATCAAGGTGATTGGCGTCGGCGGCGGCGGGAGCAACGCGGTGAACCGCATGATCGAATTCGGCCTGAAGGGCGTCGAATTCATTACGGCGAACACCGACGCGCAAGCGCTGCAAACGGCTAAGTCCGAAATCAAGCTGCAGCTCGGGGAGAAGCTGACCCGCGGGCTCGGAGCGGGCGCGAATCCGGACGTGGGCAAAAAAGCGGCCGAGGAATCCCGGGATCAGATCGTCAACGCGCTTCGCGGCGCGGACATGGTGTTCGTCACCGCCGGCATGGGCGGCGGAACCGGCACCGGCGCGGCTCCGGTCATCGCGGAGATCGCGAAGGAATGCGGCGCGCTGACCGTCGGCGTCGTCACCCGGCCGTTTACGTTCGAAGGCCGCAAGCGCGCGGGACAAGCCGAACAAGGCATTATGGCGTTCAAGGAAAAAGTGGACACGCTTATCGTCATTCCGAACGACCGTTTGCTCGAAATTATCGATAAGAAAACGCCGATGCTCGAAGCGTTCCGCCAAGCGGACAACGTCCTTCACCAAGGCGTCAAAGGCATTTCCGACTTGATCGCGGTACCGGGTCTCATCAATCTCGATTTTGCCGACGTGAAGACGATCATGACCGAGCGAGGCTCCGCGCTTATGGGCATCGGCATCGCCACGGGCGAAAACCGTGCGGCCGAGGCGGCCAAGAAGGCGATCATGAGCCCGCTTCTGGAAACGTCGATCGACGGGGCGCGCGGCGTCCTGATGAACATTACGGGCGGCGTCAACTTGAGCCTGTACGAAGTGAACGAGGCCGCGGATATTGTCGCCACCGCATCGGATCCGGAAGTGAACATGATTTTCGGCGCAGGGATCGACGATAAGCTGACCGACGAAATTATGGTCACGGTCATCGCCACCGGCTTCGAGCATCAACCGGCGCCGTCCCAGCCTCAGCGGCGGGGCGTTGCCGGAATGTCGTCGGCCGAAAGCGTCGAACGGCCTTCGTCTCCGGGCGGAGTGCGTCCGTTCGGAGCCCAGCCTTCCGGCGATCAGCTGGACATTCCGACGTTTTTGCGCAATCGCGGCAAAAACAATCCGGGCCGTTGACCGGACAATCGAATACGTACGAACAAGGCAACTTACGCATGGCGTAGTTGTCTTTTTTTTGTTCGATCTTTACGTATATGCCGTTTCCGCCCGCAACTATTCCGATAAAAATTCGCTAAAAAAAGACGCTGCCCAGTGACAAGTTTAGACAGACTTTGAAATATGCTTACTATATACTTAAAATCGATTTCGCGATTCGAAAGCCGTTCGAAATCGCCGCGGCTTCATACCGCGTACAGGCTTTGCGCGCCGCAGCGGCGCGTTCGCCGTCTTTGGCTTTCCCGCGGGCGGGGGGATAGTGTATGGTCGTATATTTGGATCTGATCTTCCTTGCCAATCTGTTGATCGACGGCGCCATCCTGTCCGTCACGGCGCGCATCCGGCATATCCGGCCAAGCCCGTGGCGGCTGTTCGCATCCGCCGTGCTCGGCGCCTCCTACGTCGTCATGATGCTGATGCCGTCATTATCTTTTATGTTTACGTTCGCCGTGAAATGCTTATTTTCGCTCGCGATGATCGCGATCGCCTTCGGCTTCGGCGGACTGCAGACGTTTTTGCGCAATTTGGGCACGTTTTATTTGGTCAACTTCGCCGTGGCGGGCGGCATGTTCGGCATTCACTACTTCATGCGGTCGCCCGGCCAAGTGATGAACGGCATACTCGTTACGAGCTCGGGCGGCCTAGCGCACCGAATCGACGTCGGCCTGCTGTTCGTCCTGCTGACGGTTCCGCCGCTCGTCTGGATGTTCAAGTCCGTGTTCGTCAGCGCGAAGCGAAGGAAGGAGCTGACGCATTATTTGGCCGAGGTGCGCATCCGCATCGACGACTTCGAGTCGGTTTGCACCGGTTTGATCGATACCGGCAACCGGCTGTACGACCCGCTGACGCGAACCCCGGTCATGGTGATCGAAGCGGCGCAATGGAACGGGGTGCTGCCCGATTCGTGGCTGAACCGGATCAAGCGAAGCGAGGTCGATCAGCTCGTCGCCGGCATCGCGGACGATACGTTCGTCTGGCAAGACCGGCTCCGCCTTATTCCTTATCGGGGGGTGAACCGCGGAACGCAATTCATGCTGGCTGTCAAGCCCGATAAGGTGGTGATCGTCCATAACGAAGCGGAAATCGTGAACGAGAAAGTGCTCGTCGGCCTCGACGGCGGCAAGCTTTGCGCCGACGGATCGTACCAGGCGATCATTCACCCGACGCTCGTGCAGCTGGAAGCTTAAGCGGCGGAAGCTGCCGCTCTTGCGCGGCGCGGGTCCCTATACAGGAAGCCGAAAGCTCGGAGGATGCTAACGAAGCCGGCTTTTCCCTTAAACTCGACCAAGCCGCTTTCGGGGAAAAGCTCGGCGGATGCTTACGAAGCCAGCTTTTCCCTTAAACTCGACCAAGCCGCTTTCGGGGAAAAGCTCTTAGGAGGAACCCACATGCTGCTCAAATGGAAACTGGCGGTCCAACTGCTGTATTACCGAATCTTGTTCCTGCTCGGATTGAAAAGCGAGGAAATCTACTATATCGGCGGCAGCGAGGCGCTGCCTCCCCCGCTTACGCGGGAAGAAGAAGAATATTTGCTCGGCAAGCTTCCTACGGGAGACGCGGCCATTCGCGCCATGCTGATCGAGCGGAATTTGCGGCTTGTCGTCTATATCGCCCGCAAGTTCGAAAATACCGGGATCAATATCGAGGACCTCGTGTCGATCGGCGCGATCGGCCTGATCAAAGCCGTCAACACGTTCGACCCGGAGAAAAAAATCAAGCTGGCCACGTACGCGTCGCGATGCATCGAGAACGAAATTTTGATGTATTTGCGGCGCAACAGCAAAGTGCGGACGGAAGTATCGTTCGACGAGCCGCTCAACATCGACTGGGACGGCAACGAGCTGCTGCTGTCGGACGTGCTCGGGACGGAAAACGATACGATTTACCGCAACATCGAGGAGCAGGTCGACCGGAAGCTGCTGCATAAGGCGCTGGACAAATTGACGGAGCGGGAGCGCATCATTATGGAGCTTCGCTTCGGTCTGCAGGACGGCGAGGAGAAAACGCAAAAGGACGTCGCCGATTTGCTCGGCATTTCCCAGTCGTACATATCCCGTTTGGAGAAGCGGATCATCAAACGTCTGCGCAAAGAATTCAATAAAATGGTGTGACGAAGGAGAGGCGGACGCTTCTCTTTTCGCTTTCGCCCCCGGTCAAAAAGTTGGCGGAGCGCGGCATTACGGAGAGTAGGCTGTAAGCGATTTCCGAGGCATTTTGCGAACGTCCGTTCCCGCTCCGAAGCGCATAAAAAAAACTTCCAGGGAGATAATTAACAGTAATGTTTCTCCTTGGGAGGTATACACGTTGACCCGAAACAAAGTCGAAATATGTGGTGTCGATACTTCGAAACTGCCTGTTCTGTCCAACGCGGAAATGCGGGAATTGTTCGTAGAGCTTCAGTCGAGAAACGAACGAGCAGCAAGGGAGAAATTGGTAAACGGCAATTTGCGATTAGTGCTCAGCGTCATTCAACGCTTCAACAACCGCGGCGAATTCGTCGACGACTTGTTTCAAGTCGGGTGCATCGGCCTCATGAAAGCTATCGACAATTTCGACTTAAGCCAGAACGTCAAATTTTCGACGTACGCGGTGCCGATGATTATCGGCGAAATACGCCGCTATTTGCGCGACAACAATCCGATCCGGGTTTCCCGATCGCTTCGCGATATCGCCTACAAGGCGCTCCAGGTGCGCGACCAGCTGACGAATTCGAACTCGCGCGAGCCGACCGTATACGAAATTTCCGAGGCGCTGAACGTGCCGAAGGAAGACGTCGTCTTTGCGCTCGACGCGATTCAGGACCCGGTATCGTTATTCGAACCGATCTACCATGACGGCGGGGATCCGATCTACGTCATGGACCAAATAAGCGACGAACGGAACAAGGACGTTTCGTGGATCGAAGGAATCGCTCTGCGGGAGGCGATGCGAAAGCTGAACGACCGCGAAAAAATGATATTGTCGATGCGTTTTTTCGAAGGCAAAACGCAGATGGAGGTGGCCGACGAGATCGGCATCTCGCAAGCGCAAGTGTCGCGTCTCGAAAAGTCGGCGATTTCGCAAATGCAGAAGCACGTCAAAACGTAACCGGCGGACGGGCCGGTACCATATCTGGCAAACGAGCAAAGCCGTCGGGCTGGTTTCAGTCGACGGCTTTTTCATATGGACCCGCGTTTTTCCCGTCCGCGCCGCTCGAACAAATTAGAGCCCGTCCGCGGGAAGATGCAGGACATTTTGCCGGTACGCCACATATACATGAAGTAGAGCGAATAGGCTCCCAACTTCTGCGATTCGTGGTGATTCGCCTTGAAAATTTCCGATTTCCAATCGAAGGACGTCATCAACATCGTCGACGGCAAAAAGCTGGGCCAAATCAGCGATCTCGAGCTGGATTTGCGTCAAGGCCGCATCGACGCGATCGTCGTGCCGAACCAGAGCAAATTTTTCGGCATGTTCGGCGGCGGAACGGACGTCGTCATCCCCTGGCGCAACATCGTCAAAATCGGGATGGACGTCGTGCTCGTCAAGCTCGACGAGGCGAAAACGTACCGCGTCGAAAACGAAGGCGAGTCGGCCGTAGAGTATAAACGAAGCTATTGAAGCGGGCGACGTACCGGTTGCCGTCCCGGAAGCCGCTGCGGCTCGCGGCGGCGGGCCGGCGGCTTACCGCGTCGTGCGGTTTCGTCGGCGTCCGGCTTGTCGCCCGCGCATTTGCAACCCCTCCGGCGCGCATATGGTATACTGGTAACCGAGAGGAGAGGACGAGCATTGGAACCGTTTCGCTTGACGACGACGCCGGGGCAGCCGGCCCGATTGCATATCGAACGATGGGAGCGGGACTATCCCGGGCTTAGCGCCGGCTTTACGACTCGGCTCGGCGGGGTTAGCGCCGGACATTACGATTCGCTGAACTGCGCGCTGCACGTCGCCGATTCTCCGGAGCATGTGGCGGAAAACCGCAAAAGGCTCGCGGACGCGCTTCGCGTCCCGCTCGAAGCGTGGACGTGCGGGGAACAAGTGCACGGCCGCAACGTGGCGGTCGTCCGGCGAAGCGACCGGGGCCGGGGGCTTCTCGCCCGCGAGGACGCGATCCCGGATACGGATGCGCTCATCACGAACGAGCCGGGAATATGGCTGACGTCGTTTTACGCCGATTGCGTGCCGCTTTATGTTTTCGATCCGGTCCGCGGAGCGGTCGGGCTGGCGCATGCGGGCTGGAAAGGAACGGTGCTGGAAATCGCGCGCCATACGGTCGAAGCGATGTCGGCGGCGTTCGGAACGAAGCCGGTAGACGTACTCGCCGCAATCGGGCCTTCGATCGGCCCGTGCTGCTACGAGGTGGACGGCCGCGTCATCGAACGTATCGAAGACTGCTTGACCGGGATCGGAGCGGACGCGGAGGCGCGGGCGCGCGTGTATACGCCGGCGGAAGGCGGCAAGGCGATGCTCGGCTTGCAAGAATTGAACAGACAAATTATGATAAAAGCAGGAATATTGCCGATGCATATCGAAATGTGTGGGATGTGTACCGGCTGCCGCACCGATCTGTTTTATTCCCATCGGAAAGAAAACGGATCGACCGGCCGGATGGCGTCCTGGATCGGACTTCGCCTGAACGGCTCCTAGGCCGAATAACGACGAACAAATCAGCGATCGATGCAATGGGGCGCGATCGGGTGACGGAAAGGACTGGAAGGCGCCTTGGGTATGCTGGAACGAATTCGCCAAGTCGAAGCGCGGATTGCCGATGCTTGCGCGCGAAGCGGGCGTAATCGCGAGGATGTAAACGTCATCGCGGTTACGAAATACGTATCGACCGAAACAGCGCGGGAAGCGGTCGCAAGCGGTCTGCGCCATATCGGGGAAAACCGCTGGCAGGACGCGGAGGCGAAATGGCTGTCGATCGGGCCCGATGCCGTCTGGCATTTTATCGGGCATTTGCAAACGAATAAAGTGAAATATGTCGTCGGTAAATTCGCGTACGTTCATTCGCTGGACAGGCTGTCGCTGGCGGAGGAGCTCGACCGGTGCGCCGCGAAGCTCGGCATAACGGTCGATTGCTTCATTCAAGTGAACGTCTCCGGCGAACAAACGAAATATGGACTGGCTCCCGAGCAGCTCGGCGCGTTCGCGAAACGGCTGACCGACTTCCCGCGCCTGCGCGTCGCGGGGCTGATGACGATGGCGCCGTTCGAAGCGGAAGCCGAGGAGACGAGGCCGGTATTCCGCGGCTTGAAGCGGCTGCGCGACGATTTGAACCGCGCGGGGACGCTCGGTTACGAGGTGAAGCATCTCTCGATGGGCATGTCGAACGATTTCGAGGTCGCCATCGAAGAGGGGGCCACCTGGGTTCGGCTCGGGACGGTGCTGGTCGGCAAGGAAGGCTGATCGTCCGGCCTCGCGTCCGGCGATTCCGCCCGCTCGCGTTTGCACGGGAGCGCCGACGGAACGAATAAACCGAACGATGTAAAGGAGGACAATCGTAATGGGAGTTATGAATCGTTTTTTGAATTTTGTCGGCCTGCAGGACGAGGAAGAAATCGTCGAACGCGATACGCGGCCCGCAGCGGAAGAAACGGAGGAGCATGAAACCTCTCCGGCCGACGCGCGTAAAACGAATAAGGGGAATATCGTCAGCATCCATTCGCAGCGAAACATCCGCGTCGTTTTGAACGAACCGCGCTCGTACGAAGAAACGCAGGAGATCGCCGACCATTTGCGCTCGCGGCGTCCTGTCGTCGTCAACTTGCAGCGCGTGCGCACCGATCAGGCGATCCGGATCGTCGATTTTTTGAGCGGCACGGTATACGCCTTGAACGGCGGCATAACGAAGATCGGACCGAACATTTTCCTCTGCACCCCCGATTCGGTTGAAATTCAGGGGGCCATCTCGGAGATGCTAAGCGAACAGGATGAATTTATTCGATAGAGGTGAATGTTATTGAGTGATGTAGTGATCGCTAACATACTCGGGTATATCGACAAGGTCGGCACGGTCTATACGTATTTGGTGATCGCGTACGTGCTGCTGTCGTGGCTGCCCAACGCCAGAGACAGCTTTATCGGCGAAATGCTCGGCAAGCTGGTCGAACCTTACTTGTCGCTGTTCCGCCGTTTTATTCCGCCGATCGGCGGCATGATCGACATTTCCCCGATCATCGCGCTGATCGCGCTTCGTTTCGTCATTTTCGGCTTGCAGACGGTCGTCGCCTACGTGCTGAACGCGTTCGGGTGACGGCTGTGGCGACGACGGAGCTGTATTCCCATTTCCATCCCGACGAGCACCGGTTTGTCGACAAAGCGGAGGACTGGATTCGGCGCGCCGCCGATCAGCACGCCGTGAAGCTGACCGATTTTTTGGACCCGAGGCAGTCGTTCATCGTGCAGTCGCTCGCCGGCCGCAGCGGCGACGTCCGGGTCCGGTTCGACGGAGGCTACGAGCAGGCCGAGCGCAAACGGGCCATCATCGCTCCGCTCTACAGCGATATTGAAGCGGAGGAGGCGAACGTCGGACTGCTGTCGATCACTTCCGACGATGCGAAATTTTCGCAGCTGGACCACGGCGATTTTCTCGGCTCGCTGCTCGGCGTAGGCATCAAACGCGACAAGCTCGGCGACATTCACGTTCGCGGCGACGGCTGTCACTGTCTCGTTGCCGGCGAAATTATCGATTACGTCCACCTGAACCTGCGGCAAGTGAGCCGGGTTCGCGTCTTTACCGAAACGCTTCCGACGGAGAAGCTGCTGCCCGCGTCGCAGACTTTCGAGGAAATGTACTTGACGGTCGCGTCGATGCGATTGGACGGCATCGTCAGCGACGTCTATCGGCTGAGCCGGGCGAAAGTGCTCGCTCCGATCAAGTCCGGACGGTGCAAAGTGAACTGGAAGCCCGAAGAGGACCCGTCCAAGCCGCTTCGGGAAGGCGACGTCGTCTCCTTCCAAGGATTCGGCCGATTCAAGCTGCTCGAAGCCGGGGGAGAGACGAAAAAAGGAAGAGTCCGGTTAAAAATTGGCAAATTCGTGTAAGTCGTTGCAGGATTTTCGTTCGTCCCGTCGAAAAATGTACATGGGCGGTTGGATGAACGCAAATCCGCTGTCATCACATACAGGAGGTGCGCCAATGCCTTTAACGCCATTGGACATACATAACAAGGAGTTTAGCCGCCGTCTTCGCGGATACAGCGAGGATGACGTCAACGAATTTCTCGATCAAGTCATTAAAGATTACGAAATGTATATACGTGAAAATAAAGAGCTTCAAAGTCAAGTGGCAGCGCTTCAGGAACGGCTCGACCATTTCGCCAATATCGAGGAAACGCTGAGCAAAACGATTATCGTCGCCCAGGAAGCCGCCGACGAGCTTCGCGCCAATTCGAAAAAGGAAGCTCAGCTGATCATTAAAGAAGCGGAGAAAAACGCCGACCGAATCATTAACGAATCGCTCGTCAAATCCCGCAAAATCGCCTTGGAAATCGAAGAACTCAAAAAGCAGGCGGCGATTTACCGCACCCGGTTCCGGACGCTCGTCGAAGCGCAGCTCGAAATGTTAAGCAGCGAGCAGTGGGATTCGCTCGAATCGAAGGAAGAGCAGCAGTAAACGGTTTGCTGCGCGCGGAAGCAACCTCTCGTCCACTTCCCGGACAAGAGGTTATTTTTGTTTCGGAGCCGACGCTTCGGCGCGAATGAGGCGAGGCGGTATTAGAGCGGACGACCGCGGCAATAACTAAACCGAAGGAGGTTTTGCCGTATGACCGACCGAAACAAGCCGGAACCGACTTCGTTGGAGAAGTTGAACGACAGGCTGACGAAAATCGCCGATCAGATGGAAAAGACGCAAATCGCCGACTACGTCATGCTGCTAAACAAACCGAGACGAATCATTTTTACCAATTTGTATGCCGGCATCGCGCGGGGCGTCGGCATCGCCATCGGCTTCACCGTGTTCACGGCGACGATCCTGTACGTGCTCCGGCTGCTGGGCGCGCTCAATTTGCCGATCATCGGCGACTATATTGCAGACATTGTCAAAATCGTGCAGGTGCAGCTCGAAGGCCGGGCGTATTAGAACGATCGGCTTCGACGCCGCTTTTTTTACCGCAGTCCGTCGTCTTCGTCGACATACGCGTAGTCGGGCTCGAGCAGAGGCTCGCCTTCGTAATGCTCCATATATTCGCGATAATGGCGGTTGCGAACGACCGTCACGTGCTGGCCGTACAGATCGGTGGCGACAAAGCTTTCGTAAGGCTCGACGAAGCCTTCGTTTTCCTCGGCTTCCGCATACATCGATTCGTAGTCGTGAACTTCGGGATTTTCCGCCATCGCCGGGCTGTCCGAGTTGCCCCAGCTCTCTACGATTTGCCAGGCGTCCTCGCCGTCGAATTCCGTTTCGTCGGCATGCTCGTCGAGGCTGGTCCGGCCGAACGGCGGCTCCATCAATTTTTCCTCGGCCGGTCTGCGCTGCGACAGCTCCCGGTCGGGGACGTGGTCGATGCAGTATTCGGTGTCGGGCATCGCCTGCAGCCGCTCGTACGGAATCGGCCTGCGGCAAATGGCGCACCGGCCGTACGTGCCTTCCTTCATCCGTTGAAGCGCGTCCTTGATATCCGCGAGCCGGTGCTCCTCGTGCTCGTTCAGCGCGATGTCTTTGCCGCGTTCGAATACTTCCGAACCCAAATCGGCCGGATGGTTGTCGTACGAGGAAAGCTCGCCCGTCGCAGCGCCGAGCGGGTCGGCGGAGCCGAAATGGTCGTTGTCCGCAAGTCGGCGCTCGATCGAGTGCCGTTCCCTCTCGAGCAGGTCGCGCAGCGTCTCCCGTTGTTCGTTCGTGAGTGATGTCAAACGACCGTACCCCCTTTCCGCAAAACAAAAGTCGTTGATTCGCGATGGTACTATCGTTTGCAATATCGGGCGAAATATAAGCACCAACATTTCCTTGAAACGGCTCCGACGGGACGGAGCGAACCGCGCATGGACGGCGTCGCCGCCGGACCGCGCTTCGTGCCGCCGGCCAAGACGCTAATTGGACGGGCAAGCGTCGGCTATGCTACAATGCGAGAAGTTGGAACCATTCGTCACCCGGGGAGGATATCCATTGATTTATTACGTTATCGCTCTTATCGTATTCGCACTCGATCAATTTACGAAGCGGTTGATCGTCGTCAACATGTACGAAGGCGAATCGCGATCCGTAATCGGCGATTTTTTTCAATTGACGTCGCATCGCAACCGGGGAGCGGCGTTCGGCATTTTGCAGGATCAGCGCTGGTTTTTCATTGCGGTTACGATCGTCATCGTCGTCGGAATCGTATGGTATTTGCGGAAGCTGCGCCACGATCGATCCAAGACGCTGCTGAAATGCGCGCTCGGGCTGCTGCTGGGCGGGGCGCTCGGCAATTTTCTCGACCGGGCGCTGTTCGGGGAGGTCGTCGACTTTCTCCATTTTCGTTTCGTCTTCTCGCTGCTCGGGTGGGACGTCGATTACGATTTCGCGATATTCAACTTGGCCGATTCGGCGATCGTTATCGGGGTAGCGCTCATTTTCCTCGATTCGCTCCTCGTTTGGCGGAAAGAAAGAAGAGGATTGGTTCATGGGCAAGAAGACGCGAAATGAAAACGAAACGTTCGTCGCGGCTGTCGCGGACGACGAAGAAGGCTTCGACGAGTTCGAGCGGGAATCCGAGGTTCGGGAATGGACCGTGGCGGAAGGAGAAGCGGGAGAGCGGATCGATAAATACGTGACGGAAGCGGTCCCGGAGGAATATTCCCGTTCGCAAGTCCAGCTGTGGATACGAAACGGCGATGTGACCGTAAACGGCGCGGCCGTCAAGCCGAACTACAAGCTCGCCCTCGGAGACCGGATTGCGCTGGCGATTCCGGAGCCGGTCGATGTGGCGATCGCCGGGGAACCGATTCCGCTCGATATCGTGTACGAGGACGCCGACGTCATCGTCGTCAACAAGCCGCGCGGCATGGTCGTGCATCCGGCGCCGGGCCATTATTCCGGCACGCTCGTCAATGCGCTGCTTCATCATTGCGACGATTTGTCCGGCATTAACGGGGTGCTGCGCCCCGGCATCGTGCACCGGATCGACAAAGATACGTCCGGCCTGCTGATGGCGGCCAAAAACGACAAGGCGCACGTGTCGCTCGCCGCGCAACTGAAAGCCCACAGCGTGACGCGCAAATATACGGCCGTCGTCCACGGCAACGTGGCCCACGATCAGGGAACGATCGACGCTCCGATCGGACGCGACCCGAGCGACCGCAAAAAATATATGGTGACGGACAAAAACAGCAAGCGGGCGGTCACGCATTTTATCGTGCTCGAACGCATCGCGGGCTATTCCGTGCTGGAGCTGAAGCTGGAAACGGGCCGGACGCACCAAATTCGCGTCCATATGAAGTATATCGATCACCCGCTTGTCGGCGATCCGGTCTACGGCCGAAGCAAAGGAAACCCGATCGAAGGGCAGGCGCTTCACGCGCAAGCGCTCGGTTTCGTCCATCCGACGACGGGCGCCTATATGGAGTTCGAAGCACCGCTGCCGGACGACATGAAGCATTTGCTCGATGTGTTAAAAACGTTGTGATATCGTCCGGCGCAGCCGAACGGATGAATACTGTTTATGAATTCGTCCGCGTCGATCCGTCGGACTTATTCATGCTGCGGGAGGAGAAATTGCGTGGAGCATTTGGTCAATAGCGCGGTTCAGCATATTCAAATATCGGGCATTCGCAAAATTTCGAATTTGGTCGCGACGTATAAGGACGCGATTACGCTGACGATCGGACAGCCGGACTTTCCGACGCCGGCCCATATCGTGGAAGCCGGCAAACGGGCGCTGGACGAGCGCAAGACGGTATATACGGCGAACAGCGGGCTGATCGAGCTGCGGCGGGCCGCCGCGGACTTCGTAAGCCGCAAATACGGGCTGTCGTACGACCCGGAGCAAGAAATCATCGTGACGGCGGGGGCGAGCCAGGCGCTCGACATTACGCTGCGGACGATACTTGCTCCGGGCACCGAGGTCATCTTGCCCGGCCCGATTTATCCGGGCTACGAGCCGATCGTGCGGATGTGCGGCGCGACTCCGGTTTACGTCGACACGAGGGAAACGGGCTTCCGTTTGACCGCCGAGCTGCTTGCGCCGAAGCTGACGGACCGGACGCGGGCGGTCGTTTTGTGCTATCCGTCGAATCCGACGGGACGCGTCGTGGAGGAGCGGCAGCTGAAGGAGATCGCCGAGCTGCTGCGCGGCAGGCCGATTTTCGCCGTCTCGGACGAAATTTACAGCGAGCTGCTGTACGACGCGCCGCATCGTTCGATCGCCGCCCAGCCGGGCATGAAGGATCAAACGATCGTCATTAACGGGCTGTCGAAATCGCACTCGATGACCGGCTGGCGCATCGGCTTCGTTTTCGCGCCAGAGACGATCGCCAAACATATCGTCAAAGTTCATCAATACAATGTCACGTGCGCCAGCTCGGTAAGCCAATATGCGGCCATCGAGGCGCTGACCGCCGGCTTCGACGACGCCGAGCCGATGAAGCGGGAATATAAGGCGCGCAGAGACTACGTGTACGACAAGCTGCAGCGAATCGGGCTCGAGGCGGACAAGCCGGAGGGGGCGTTTTATTTGTTCCCCTCGATCAAACGGTTCGGACTGAGCTCCCTCGATTTTACGATGCGGCTGTTGGAGCAGGAACGGGTAGCCGTCGTGCCGGGGGACGCTTTTTCCGAGTATGGGGAAGGGTATGTGCGCATCTCGTACGCGTATTCGATGGACGTGCTGGAGAAGGCGATGAACAAGCTGGAGTCGTTCGTGTCGCGTCTGTAAAATTTTTTTGGGGTCGGTTCGATTCGGCTGCAACCTTTTTCCGAAGAGGCTCGTTTGTAAAATTGGCAAAACATTCTTTGGAAAGAAGGGGTAATCGAATGATCAACGTTCGCAACCGAAAATGGCTTATCGCCGGAATCGCCGCCGTGGCGCTCACGACCGCGCTGTATGTGCGCAGCGCGCCGACGCTCGGTCCGACGACCGCTTACGCGGCCGAACAAACCGCCGCGCAAAACGTCATCACCGTTACCGGCCAAGGCGAAATGACGATTTCGCCGGACGTCGCATACGTCAGCCTCGGCATCCGCACGGAGGCGGCTACGGCGAAGGAAGCTCAAGCGGCCAACGCGGAAGCGTATACGAAGCTGCGCGAGGTGCTGTTCGACAAGTACAAGCTGGCGGCGAAAGACGTGCAAACGTCCGGCTTCAACGTTCGGCCCGAGTATACGTACACCGAACGCGAGCAGAAATTAAAAGGATACAGCGCGACCCAAATGCTGCAGGTGACGTACCGCGATCTCGACAATCTCGGCACGTTCCTGGACGCCGTCTCCGCCGCCGGAGCGAACCAAATCGAAGGCGTTCGGTTCAGCACGGAGAAAGGGCAGGAGTACGAGCTGCAAGTCATTCAGAAAGCGATGGACAACGCCAGAGCGAAGGCGGACGCGATCGCGAAATACGCCGGCAAAGAAGTGAAAGGGATCGTGGCCGTCAATCAAGGCGGCGGCGTAGCCGTTCCTTCGCTGTACAGCAACATCGCGATCGAAGCGAAGACGGCGGCGATGGACGCCGCGGGCGCTTCGACGAGCATTTCGACGGGCGAGCTCAAGGTGACGACGAGCGTTACGGTGCAGTACCAGTTTTAATCGGAACGATTATGGGAAAAAGCCTTGGCCGGCGACGGATCAAGGCTTTTTTGGTTCGCCAAGAAACCTGTATATGATCTGTATTTATATTCTGCGGAAGTATGGTACAATGAAAATGAGAGCGGTTACATACGGATTCCGCCCGAGCGAAGGAGGGGTTGTCGCCAAATCGGACCGGCATCGAGGATACTTCATCGGAATTGCCCGCAGCAATCACCACTTTTTAGGGAGGAATCGGTGATGAAGCTTTTCGCAAAGCCGCCGGGATGGGCGGCGATCGTGTTGGCCGCCTGCCTCGTTTGGGGACCGGCATTTTCCGCTTCGGCATCTTCCAACGCTTGGTACGACTCGTACGTGACCGCAGAAAGCAGCCTCGGCGACAACTATTATACGAGCAACGACGGGGGCACCCTCGCCTGGGGCGAGAGCTACGTGTCGGAAAGCTACCTCGATCTGTACGGCTTGACGAAAAATACGGCATGGCTGGACAAGCTCGTGACGCATACCGATACGATGATCGCCACGGCGGACGATATCGACAACGACGGCTATTTGGGTTGGAGCAGCTTCCGGTATTCGCCGGTCGAAGTCGGCAATTGGGATTTCGAAACCGTTTCGTCCACGGACAGCACGCTTCCCGCCGGCTGGATCCGCTTTCAGTCGACGAGCTCCACGGCGTTTCTGACGACCGACCATCCGACTCAAACGAGCGGCAGCCGCGCGGTCGAGGTGCGCACGGAATCGACCGGGACGAAATGGCAGAGCTTGTACCGGCCCCTGAACGATTACGAGCCGGATACGCTGTACGTGCTGCAGTTTTACGGCAAGACGAACGGTTCGGCGGCCAAAGGGAGAGCTTATTTGCGCGATAAGACGACGAATACGATTTTGTGCTCGGTTCCGTTCGAAAACACGAGCTGGGCGTACAAGACGGCCGAATGCCGGACTCCCGCGGCGACGGGACACGAGCTCGAAGTATGGCTGGGCCATCAGACGTATACCGTTCCCGGCGGCAGCGCGTTTTTCGATAACGTCCGGGTAAACGCGAAGCTGCCCTATATGGTGCACGACGGGGTGATCGGAACGCCGATCGCCAAGTTTATCAAGCTCGTCCGCAGCACGCCCGCCTTGCAAAGCGCCTACTTGACGAAAGCGAACGGCTATCTCGCGTTTCTGGAAAACAATATCGTTCCCCGCTGGGAAAACAGCGCCTACATCGGCAATACGTGGGCGGCCATCAGCTCGACGACGGGCATGTACAAGCAGTCGGCCAAGTTCGACGCGTTTTCGCACGGCTCCACCTGGACGTACTTGCCGTACAACCAGGCGTTGGCGTATGCCAACATGCTTATCGTGCTGTATGAATCGAACGGCAATCCGACTTATTTGGACCGCGCCAAACGGGTCGGCCAATATTTCAAAAACGCGCTCGTCGCGAACGGTACGGCCTATACCTGGAACTACGCCTATTACGCGTCGACCGTGGAAGACGCCTCTCACGCGAACGTGGATCTCGGCTTCGTGCTGGATATGTACCGAAACGGGCAAATGTTTACCGGAGCCGATATGGACAAGTTCAAAAACACGCTCGTCAACGTCATGTGGAACCAATCGACTACGGCGCCGACGATCTCGCATTACGTGAACGGCACCGGAGCGGCCGACTTCAGCAAATATATGTCCAACTGGACGGAGCTGTCCCAGTTCAGCAAAAGCTTGTATCCGATCGCGGCGGAGCAGTACCGCGGCTTTACGCCGACGAATTCGGCCTACCTGCTGACGCTGTCGCGCATTATGAAATGGGACCGCTCGAAAATCGTCAACCAAGGGTTCGAAATGACGACGTCGACCGATACGACGCAGCCCGCCCAATGGAACCGCATCGACTCGACCGCTTCGACCGTCTACTTGGACGCCGCGAACGCTTATGAAGGGAAATACGGCCTCGCGATCAAAGCGACCGGAACGACGGCCCAGCAGGCGAACCAGACGTGGGAAGGGTGGCTGCCTTCGACGTCCTATACGCTCACGCTGACGGGCAAGACGGACGGCAGCGGAGCCGGAGGCAAAGTGTACGTGAAAAACGAGACGACCGGCGCGATTATCGCCGCTTTGTCATTCCAGGATACGAACTGGACGGCCAAAACGGTGACGTTTACGTCGCCCGCCGACACGACGAACGTCGTACGAACGTATTTGACGAACGACAACGCGGCGATCGCGAACGGCAAAGCCTATTTCGACAATATCAAGATGAAAGTATCAACGGACGCCTGGTAACGGACGTTCGGACATGGAAAAAGCGCTCCGTTCGACGGGAACGGGGCGCTTTGTTTGTGATTCGCGGCGGCCGGGACGAAGCGCTTCAGCGCTTCAGCGCTCTTTCCGCCGGATGAACGCTTTGGCGGCGAAAACCGGGAGTACGAGCTGCCTGCGCCAGCGCGTCGGGTTGGACAGAAGGCGGTGCAGCCATTCGAGGTTGAGCTTGATCCAGAAGTCGGGCGCGCGCTGCACTTTGCCGCCGATAATATCGAGGCTTCCGCCGACGCCCATGGCGATTTTCGCCCCGAGCTTCGGCTTGTTGCGGTAAATCCAGCGCTCCGCCTGAGGCGCGCCCATCGCGACGATCAGGAAGTCGGGCCCCGCGGCGGCGATTTCCTCGACGATGGCCGGCTCCTCGTCCGCGCCGAAATACCCGTTATGCCTTCCGGCAATGCGCACGTTCGGATAGCGGGCGGCGATCGTTTCGACCGCCTTGCGGCTCGTGTCTTCGTCGGTGCCGAGAAAGTAAAACGACCAGCGCTCCCGGTCGCCGAGCTCGAGCAGCCGCATCAGCATATCGTAGCCGGTAACGCGTCCGGGAACGGGCTCGCCTTTCCATTTGGCGGCCAGCACGATGCCGATGCCGTCGGCGGTAATGAGCCCCGCTTCGTGAAGAATATGCATCAGCTGTCCGTCCTTCGAGGCGGACATGACGATTTCCGGGTTGGCCGTAACGACATGGTAGACGCTGCGCTCCGGCCCGTTGGCGATATGGCTCAAAAGGTCGATCGTTTCGTCGAACGTCCGTTTTGAAAACGGAACGCCCATGATGTTCACTTTGTTCTCGGAAGCGGGTCGGACCGCGGTTTCGCCGTTCATGACGATCGTCCTCCCGTAGGCTGTTCCGATTTCCAGCGGATATACCGCGTAACCGTATCGATGGCGACGGGAATGGCTTTTTCGTCGGGCTCCAGCTTCGCGTGGTGCAGTCCGTACGGCGTATCGACGCCGAGCCAGAACATGAATCCGGGAATGCGTTCGAGAAAATACCCGTAATCCTCGCCGGTCATCGCCTCCGAGCATTCGACCAGCCGCGCCGTTTTGGATTCGCCGAGCCAGCCCATAAATTCGCGCGTGATCGTTTCGTCGTTGTACACCTGCCTGTAGTTCGCGCCGTAATCGATCGCGGCGACGCAGTCGAACGCCGCCTCCGTGCCGCGCACGAGCGCCTCGATCCGCTTTTTCACGAGCTCCATCGTCTCTTTCGACAGCGTCCGGATCGTCCCTTCGAGGCGGGCCGTTTCGGCGATAATGTTTTGCTTCGTGCCGCCGTCGATTTTGCCGACCGTGATGACCGCCGAATCGAGCGGATTGACGTTGCGGGCGACGATCGATTGCAGCTGCACGAGCAAATGGGCGGCCGCGACGACCATATCGTTCGCCCGGTGCGGGTAGGCGGCATGGCCGCCTTTGCCCTTCAGGTCGATGAACAGCTCCGACGTGTTGGCGAACAATAGGCCGGGCCGCGTCGCGATCGTGCCGACCTCGTATTCCGGCGCGATGTGGAGGGCGACGATCTGGTCCGGCATCCAGTCCGCCAGCTCGGCGCTTTCCAGCATCGGCTCGGCTCCGCCCGGACCTTCCTCGGCCGGCTGGAAAACGACGACGAGGTCGTCGTCCATCGGCCGTTCCGCAAAGTGCGTCAAGACGCCGAGACCGATCGCCATGTGCATGTCGTGGCCGCATGCGTGCATGTACCCGGGGTGAGTCGAGCGAAATGCGTAGGATGTGTCTTCTTCGATCGGCAAGCCGTCCATGTCGGCGCGGTAGCCGAACGTGCGGCGCGGGCTCGCGCCTTTCACTTTGACGAGTATGCCGGTGCGCCATGTGCGGATTTCGATCCGGTCCTGCGGCAGCTCGGCGATGCGGTCCAGCAGGAAGCGCTGCGTTTTGAATTCCGCGAAGCCGGGCTCCGGAATGCGGTGCAGCTGCCGGCGATATTCGACGAACGTTTCAATCCCCGTGCTCATAGGTCCTCCTTACAAATGAAGCCAGGGGAGGCCCCTGGCTTTTGGTTCGGTTTCATCGGAATTACAGCTGGCGCAGCTCCTGCATAATTTCCGTCTTCGACTTCGTTTTGGCGTCGACCTTCTTGATTTCGCGCGCCGGCGTTCCGGCTACGACCGTATATTCCGGCACGTCCTGGGTGACGACGGCGCCCGCGGCGACGACGGACCCTCTGCCGATGCGCACGCCTTCGAGAATGACCGCGTTGGCGCCGACGAGGACGTCGTCCTCGATGACGACCGGCTGCGCCGAAGGCGGCTCGATGACGCCGGCGACGACGGAGCCTGCGCCGATATGGCACATTTTGCCGATTTGGGCGCGGCCGCCGACGACTACGTTCATATCGATCATCGTGCCGTCGCCGATCGAGGCGCCGATGTTGATCGTCGAATTCATCATGATGACGGCGTTGTCGCCGATCGTCACTTTATCGCGGATAATCGCGCCGGGCTCGATGCGGGCGTTGATTCCTTTCAGGTCGAGCATCGGGATGGCCGAATTGCGGCGATCGTTCTCGATTTCGAAATCTTCGATAAGCGCTTTGTTCGATTCGAGGGCGGCGGAAATCGCCGGCCATTCGCCGAACAAGACGCCGCACGTGCCGGAGACGAACGCGCGGACGCCTTCGCCGAAGTCGGCTCCGTCCAGCTTGCCTTTCACATATACTTTCACGGGCGTTTTTTTCGTGCTGTTTTTAATGTAATTGATAATTTCCATCGTGTTCATATCGGACATGAGACGGCATTCTCCTTTTGAGCGCGAAATAACATATAAACCTTTTATAGCATAAATGAATGGGCCAAGCAATCCTGAGCGGCCGCGAACGGGTCGGGCGCCTTCATGGGAGCCGCGTAAGTTTGCCGGGGAAATTCCGTACCGAAGCGGAATGTTCGTTCCGCGATCTGTCTCGAAGCTCGGCAAACGCTCCGGATCACGGAAAGATGGTTATTTTTCAAGCTCGTTCATACATTGTCGAGAAAAGACGAATAATAGAGACAATATCAATTGACAAGCGAATGCCGAAATGAGATAATCTTTAGGAATTAAATAGTGCCTTTAAGCCGGTCCCGTGAGGCTGGCAAGGTGTCGACACTACAGTCGCGAGATGGAGACGGTCATACGTCTTCGCGAAACGTTCATGCGCGAACGAGCGGGCGCGTCCCGCCGAACGCGGATGCTGTTTCGCGCGCGGCCGATTCGGGAATGACGCTCCTTGCCAAACAGGCAAGGAGCTTTTTTGCGCCGCGAGGCGCGAAGCCGCGCTTCACTTTTCGGGGTCAAGGAGGAATGAGCCCAATGAACACGGAAAAGCTCGTCATCATGGACGAGACGGCCATCCGACGCGCCTTGACGCGCATCGCCCACGAAATACTTGAAAAAAATAAAGGCAGCGAGGGCACCATCATGATCGGCATTCGCACCCGCGGCATTTATTTCGCCGGCCGGCTCGCGGAGCGCATCCGGGACATCGAAGGCGTTCCGGTGCCGGTCGGAGAGCTGGACATCACCTCCTACCGCGACGACCGGGCGCGCGTCGGCGCGGCGGGCGGCGCCCAATCGCTCAAGGCGCCGGACATTCAAGACAAGCGGGTCATATTGTGCGACGACGTGCTGTATACGGGGCGGACGGTCCGCGCGGCGATGGACGCCTTGATCGATCTCGGCCGGCCCCGGATGATCCAGCTGGCCGTACTCGTCGACCGCGGCCACCGGGAGCTGCCGATCCGTCCGGATTTCGTCGGGAAAAACGTGCCGACGTCGAGGCTGGAACAAATCGCGGTCAAGCTGAAAGAAGTGGACTCCTGCGACGAAGTCGTCATCACTCAGCAAAGGGGATAACGAAATGACGAAAACGAACGTGACGTACGACCGGCATCTGCTCGGACTGAGGCAGCTGGACCGGGAAGAAATCGTAAGCATCCTCGACCGCGCCGCCTACTGGGAAAATCAGCCCAGCAAGCTGACGCCCCGGCTGGAAGGCAAATTCGTCGCCAACATGTTTTTCGAAAACAGCACCCGCACCCGCTTCTCGTTCGAGGTGGCGGAAAAACGGCTCGGCGCGCAAGTGCTCAACTTCTCGGCGGCCGCATCGAGCGTGGAAAAGGGCGAGTCGATCTACGACACGGTTCGCACGCTGGAATCGATGGGCATCGACGCGGGCGTCATCCGCATGAAGCCGATCGGCTTGCTCGCCGAGCTGGCGGACAAAATCAAAGTGCCGCTCATCAACGCGGGCGACGGCAACAACGAGCATCCGACCCAGGCGCTGCTCGATCTGTATACGATGCGCAAAACGTTCGGCGAAATCAAGGGCCTCACCGTCTCGATCGTCGGCGACATCCTGCACAGCCGCGTAGCGCGTTCCAACCTGTGGGGACTGAGCAAGCTCGGGGCAAGCGTGAAATTTTGCGCGCCGGACAATATGCAGGCTCCGGAGCTCGGCGAATACGCCCCGTACGTAACGATAGAGGAAGCGCTCCAGGCCGACGTCGTCATGATGCTGCGGGTGCAGCTGGAGCGGCACGACAAAGGGTTCATCCGCTCGGCCGAAGAATACCGGGAGCATTACGGGCTGACCGTGGAGCGGGCCGGCATGATGAAGCCGCACGCGATCATCATGCACCCGGCACCGGTCAACCGGGGCGTCGAAATCGACGACGAGCTTGTCGAGCACGAGAAATCGAAAATATTTACGCAAATGAGCCATGGCGTGCCGATTCGCATGGCCGTTATCGAACGGGCCTTGTCTTGAACGGTTGAGACAGGCCGCACGTACCAACTTGACGGAGGCGAACGATGGGAACCTGGATATTGAACGGAAGCGTGCCGGAGCGGGGACAAAACCGGCTGACGACGAAACATTTTTATATCGAGAACGGGAAAATCGCGGCCATTCGCGACGGCTCCGAAGGAGCGCCCGATACGGCCGGACACGAAACGATCGACGCGAAAGGCAAGCTCGTGTCGGCGGGCTTTATCGACATGCACGTCCATTTGCGCGAGCCGGGGTTCGAATATAAGGAAACGATCGCGACGGGAACGCGGTCGGCCGCGCGCGGCGGATATACGACGATCGCCTGCATGCCGAACACGAGACCGGTCATCGACAAGCCGGAGACGGTCCGGTACGTGCTGGACAAGGCCGAGACGGAAGGGATCGTTCGGGTGCTGCCTTACGGCTGCATCACGAAAAATCAGCTCGGCCGCGAGCTGACCGATTTCGCCGCGTTGAAAGAAGCGGGCGCGATCGGCTTTACCGACGACGGCGTCGGGGTGCAAAGCGCTCAAATGATGAAGGACGCGATGGCGCTGGCCGCATCGATGAACATGCCCGTCATCGCCCACTGCGAGGACAATACGCTCGTCGAAGGGGGCGCGGTGACGGAAGGCGAATTCGCCCGGAAGCACGGGATGAAAGGCATTCCGAACGAGTCCGAGGCGATCCACGTCGGACGCGACATTTTGCTCGCGGAAGCGACGGGCGTCCATTATCACGTCTGCCACGTCAGCGCCGAGCAGTCGGTCCGGCTCATCCGGCACGGCAAGCGGCACGGGGTGAAGGTGACGTCGGAAGTTTGCCCGCATCACCTGCTGCTGTCCGACGAGGACATTCCCGGGATGGACGCGAACTGGAAAATGAATCCGCCGCTGCGGACGCCGAAAGACGTCGAGGCGGTCATCGCCGGACTCGAGGACGGCACCATCGACATCATCGTGACCGACCATGCGCCGCACAGCGAGGAAGAGAAGGCGCGCGGCATGCAGCTGGCGCCGTTCGGCATCGTCGGCTTCGAGACGGCGTTCCCGCTGCTGTACACGAAGTTCGTGCGCACGGGACGATGGACGCTCGAATTCGTGCTCGACCGGATGACGTCGAAGCCCGCCGAGCTGTTCGGCCTGCCGTGGGGCGTGCTCGAGGTCGGGCGCGAAGCGGATTTGACGCTGATCGATCTGGAAACCGAGAAGGCGGTCGAGCCTTCGCAGTTTTTGAGCAAAGGACGCAATACGCCGTTCGCCGGCTGGAAGCTGTACGGTTGGCCTGCGCTTACGATGGTGGCGGGCAAAACCGTTTGGAGCGAATGACCTTCAAGAGAGGGACGGCAATCGACTTTACATTCAGACTCGCCAGCAAACCATAAACCGGCTGCGAATCGATTGGAGGAATAAACGATGCAAGCGAGATTATTGTTGGAAGACGGCACGCTGTTCACGGGCAAAGCTTTCGGCAGCGAAGGCGAATCGGCCGGTGAAGTCGTGTTCAACACCGGGATGACCGGCTATCAGGAAGTATTGTCCGACCCGTCCTACTGCGGGCAAATCGTCACGATGACGTACCCGCTCATCGGCAACTACGGCATCGCGCGCGACGATTTCGAATCGATCCGCCCGTTCATTCACGGGTTCGTCGTCCGCGAGCACGAAGAGGTGCCGAGCAACTGGAGGGCCCAATATACGATCGACAGCCTGCTGAAAGAATACGGCATCGTCGGCATCAGCGGCATCGATACGCGCATGCTGACCCGCAAAATCCGGCATCACGGCGTCATGAAAGGGATGATCACGACGTCGAACCGCTCGGTCGAGGACATGCTCGAGCAGCTGAAGGCGACGCGGCTCATTACCGACCAGGTCGCCCGCGTATCGACGAAAAGCGTATTCGGCTGCCCGGGAACGAAGGAGCGCATCGTGCTCGTCGATTTCGGCGCGAAAAGCGGCATCGTCCGCGACCTGACGAAGCGCGGCTGCGACGTCGTCGTCGTGCCGCAGGACGCGACCGCGGAGCAAATTCGCCGCCTGAGCCCGGACGGCATTCTGCTGTCCAACGGACCGGGCGACCCGAAGGACGTGCCGCACGCGGCCGCGATGATCGCCGAGCTGCTCGGCGAGTTCCCGATATTCGGCATTTGCCTCGGACACCAGCTGTTCGCGCTCGCCTGCGGCGCCGACACGGAGAAGCTGAAGTTCGGCCACCGCGGCGGCAACCATCCGGTCAAAGATTTGATTTCGGGCCGCTGCTACATTACATCGCAAAATCACGGCTATACCGTCAAAGAAGACTCGATCGCCGGCACCGACCTGATCGTGACGCACATCAACAACAACGACAAAACGATCGAAGGCTTGAAGCATAAGACGCATCCGGCGTTTTCGGTGCAATACCATCCGGAGGCGGCTCCGGGACCGTTCGATTCGAGCTACCTGTTCGACGATTTTCTGACGATGATCCACAGCTTCAAGGAGCAACATCCGCGCGCTCCGCGGCAGGCCGAAATCGTAGCCGCGCGCGGCGCGACCGCATCGCACCGGGGGGAGGAACTGGCATATGCCAAAAAATAAATCGCTCAAAAAAATACTCGTCATCGGCTCCGGCCCGATCGTCATCGGTCAGGCCGCCGAATTCGACTATGCCGGTACGCAGGCGTGCGAAGCGCTGAAAGAAGAAGGAATGGAAGTCGTCCTCATCAACAGCAACCCGGCGACGATCATGACCGACACGAACATGGCCGACAAAGTGTACATCGAGCCGATTACGCTCGACTTCGTCTCGCAAATCATTCGCCAGGAGAAGCCGGACGGCTTGCTGCCGACGCTCGGCGGACAAACCGGCCTCAACATGGCGGTCTCGCTCGCCAAAGCCGGCGTGCTGGAAAAAGAAAACGTCAAGCTGCTCGGCACGCAGCTCACGTCGATCGAGAAAGCGGAAGACCGCGACTTGTTCCGGGAGCTGATGCGCGAGCTCGAGCAGCCGGTGCCGGAGAGCGTCATCGTGACGACGGTGCCGCAGGCGGTCGATTTCGCCAACGAGATCGGCTATCCGATCATCGTGCGTCCCGCTTATACGCTCGGCGGCACGGGCGGCGGCATTTGCAACACGGAGGAGGAGCTCGTCGAGATCGTCTCCTCGGGACTTCGGTACAGCCCGATCGGCCAATGTCTCGTCGAACGCAGCATCGCCGGCATGAAGGAAGTCGAATACGAAGTGATGCGCGACGCGAACGACAACTGCATCGTCGTCTGCAACATGGAAAACTTCGACCCGGTCGGCGTCCATACGGGAGACAGCATCGTCGTCGCGCCGAGCCAGACGCTTTCCGACCGCGAATACCAAATGCTGCGCTCCGCGTCGCTGAAAATCATTCGCGCGCTGAACATTGAAGGCGGCTGCAACGTGCAGTTCGCGCTCGATCCGCACAGCTTCCAATATTACGTCATCGAAGTCAACCCGCGGGTCAGCCGCTCGTCGGCGCTCGCGTCGAAGGCGACCGGCTATCCGATCGCCAAGATGGCCGCCAAAATCGCCATCGGCTATACGCTCGACGAGCTCGTCAACCCGGTTACCGGCCAAACGTACGCGTGCTTCGAGCCAACGCTCGACTATATCGTCTCGAAAATTCCGCGCTGGCCGTTCGACAAGTTCACGAGCGCGAACCGCAAGCTCGGCACGCAAATGAAAGCGACCGGCGAAGTGATGGCGATCGGCCGCACGTTCGAGGAGTCGATTCATAAAGCGATCCGTTCGCTGGAAATCGGCGTGCATCGGCTGTTCCTGAAAGGGACCGACCAGCTGGATAAAGAAACGCTCGAAGCGCGTCTCGCGAAGCCGGACGACGAGCGGCTGTTCCTGATCGCCGAAGCGTACCGCCGCGGCTATACGCTGCAGCAAATCCAGGATTTGACCAAAATCGATTGGTGGTTCCTCGGCAAGCTGGAGAGCCTCATTCAATTCGAAGCGCGGCTGACCGGCGAGCTGTCGGACGAGCTGCTGCTCGAAGCGAAGCGCAAAGGGTTCACTGACCGCGCGATCGCCGAAGTGCGCACGCTGGCCGGCGCCGATTCGTACGTGCTCGAAGCGGACGTCCGCGCGCTCCGGCTTTCGAAAAACATCAAGCCGGTTTATAAAATGGTCGACACGTGCGCGGCCGAGTTCGAAGCGACGACGCCGTACTACTACTCGACGTACGAAACCGAAGACGAAGTGATGGAATCGGCGAAGGAGAAAGTCGTCGTTCTCGGCTCCGGCCCGATCCGGATCGGACAAGGGATCGAATTCGACTACTCGACCGTGCACGCCGTATGGGCGATTCAGGCGGCCGGGTACGAGGCGGTCATTATCAACAACAACCCGGAGACGGTATCGACCGACTTCTCGACGTCGGACCGGCTGTACTTCGAGCCGCTTTTCTTCGAGGACGTCATGAACGTCATCGAGCGGGAAAATCCGATCGGCGTCATCGTGCAGTTCGGCGGCCAGACGGCGATCAACCTGGCGGCGCCGCTCGCCAAAGCCGGCGTGCGCATTCTCGGCAGCAGCCTGGAGAGCATCGATACGGCCGAGGACCGCAAAAAGTTCGAGAAGCTGCTGCGCGATTTGAACGTCGCCCAGCCTCCGGGCGGAACGGTCACGTCGGTCGACCAGGCGGTCGGCACGGCTTCGCAGTTCGGGTACCCGGTTCTCGTACGCCCTTCGTACGTACTCGGCGGACGGGCGATGGAGATCGTCTACTCCGACGCCGAGCTGCTCAGCTATATGGAATACGCGGTGAAAATCAATCCGGAGCATCCGGTTCTGATCGACCGGTACATGCTCGGCAAAGAAGTCGAAGTCGACGCGATCTGCGATAAGGAAACGGTACTCATTCCGGGCATCATGGAGCATGTGGAACGCGCCGGCGTCCACTCCGGGGACTCGATCTCGGTATATCCGCCGCAGTCCATCTCCGCGGAGCTGAAGCAAAAAATCGTCGACATTACGGTCAAAATCGCCAAGGCGCTCGAAGTCGTCGGCCTCGTCAACATCCAGTTCGTCATTTACCAGGACGAGGTGTACGTCATCGAGGTGAACCCGCGTTCGTCGCGTACGGTACCGTTCCTGAGCAAGGTGACGAACGTGCCGATGGCGAACGTCGCGACACGCGTCATCATGGGGCAAAAGCTGGCCGACATGGGCTACGAAACCGGTTTGTGGCCGGAAGACGATCACGTTTCCGTCAAAGTGCCGGTGTTCTCCTTCGCCAAGCTGCGCCGCGTCGAGCCGACGCTCGGTCCGGAAATGAAATCGACCGGCGAAGTGATGGGCCGCGATACGAACTTCGCGAAAGCTTTGTACAAAGGCTTTATCGGCTCGGGGATGAAAATTCCGCCGACCGGCGCGATCATCGCCACGGTTGCGGATAAAGACAAAGAGGAAGCGGTCGGCATTTTGCGCGGATTTTTCGAGCTCGGCTACAAAATCGTCGCCACGGGCGGAACCGCCGACGCTCTCGAAAAAGCGGGCCTGCGCGTCGAGCGCGTGAACAAGCTGAGCGAAGGATCGCCGAACATTCTCGACCTGATCCGCAACGGCGAAGCGCATTTCGTCGTCAATACGCTCACGAAGGGCAAAACGCCGGAGCGCGACGGCTTCCGCATTCGCCGCGAGGCGGTCGAAAACGGCGTCGTCTGCATGACGTCGCTCGATACGGTCAGCGCGCTGCTGCACGTGCTCAACACGATCAACTTCTCGTCCCGCGCCATGCCGGCGACGAAATTGGCGGGAGCCGCGAAATAATTCGAATATGCTGCCGAAAGCCGGTTTCCGGGGCGACGAACGACCGCCTACGGGACCGGCTGTCATATGACCCAGGATGCTTTTGCGACTCAACCATTGAACTTTCATCCCGATACATGTAAGGGAGGCCCGACGGCTATGAAAACGACCGGCAATCCGGCGGAGCGGATCATCGTCGCTCTCGACTATCCCGATCCGCAAGGCGCGCGCCAGCTGCTGAAGCGGCTCGAAGGGATTCCTTGCTATATGAAGGTAGGCATGGAGCTGTTTTACGCAGCCGGACCGCAGTTCGTGCTGGAGCTGAAAGACGCCGGCTACAACGTGTTTCTCGACTTGAAGCTGCACGATATTCCGAACACGGTCAAAGGCGGCTCGGCCAGCATCGCACGGCTCGGCGTCGACATGTTCAACGTCCATGCCGCCGGCGGACGGGCGATGATGGAGGCGGCGCGCGAAGGCGTGGAGCAGGCGTTATCGTCCGCGCCGGGAGCCGCGAAGCCGATCTTGATCGGCGTCACGCAGCTGACGAGCACGAGCCGGCAGATGCTCAACGACGAGATCGGCATCGCCGGTCCGATCGAAGAGGCGGTGCTCCGGTATGCGGAGGCGGCCAGAAACGCCGGTCTCGACGGCGTCGTCGCTTCGCCGCTCGAGGTGGCGCGCATCAAGGAGCGATGCGGCGTATCGTTCGTCACGGTGACGCCGGGCATCCGGCCGGCCGGGGCGGCGATCGGCGACCAGTCGCGCGTCATGACGCCGGAGCAGGCGTTCGCCGAAGGGACGGACTACATCGTGATCGGGCGTCCGATTACGGCGGTCGACGACCCGCGCGAGGCGCTCGAACGAATCGTAACATCGATATCCGTCTAAGGAGGAGCTTTTCATGACATTGCGCTATTTGGACGAACAAATCGCCGAGGCGCTGCTCGAAACCGGCGCCGTCGCTTTGCGCCCGAAGCAGCCGTTTACGTGGACGTCGGGGATGAAATCGCCGATTTACTGCGACAACCGGATCACGATTTCGCATCCGTCCGTCCGCGATTTGATCGCGCTCGGCTTCGCCGAAACGATCCGCGAGCGGTATCCGCAAGCCGAAGTGCTTGCCGGCATCGCCACCGGCGGCATTCCGCACGCCGCCTTCGTCGCGCAAAAGCTCAATTTGCCGATGATTTACGTGCGCGACAAAGCGAAGGGGCACGGCAAAGAGAACGTCATCGAAGGCGTCGTGAAGCCCGGGCAAAAAGTCGTCATGATCGAAGACTTGATCTCGACGGGCGGCAGCTCGGTGAAGGCGGCCCAGGCGGTTCGCGATGCGGGGGCGGACGTGCTCGGCGTCATCGCGATATTCAGCTACGAGCTGGAAAAAGCGGCGAACAATTTCGCCGAGGCGAATTTCGAGTTCGGCTCGCTGTCCAATTATTCGGCGCTGATCGACGTCGCGCTGAAGCTCGGCAAAATCGGGGCGGATGAGCTGGAGCTGCTGAAGCAATGGAAGACGAACCCGGACGGGTACGGGGTGTAAGAAGCAATCGAACGCAAACGGAGCCGTATGCGGTACGACCGAACAGTCGTCCGTATGCGGCTTTTTTTTAGTTTACTAAAGAATTTATATCTTTCCGGGTTCTTTTTCTGATCCAGCCGGGCGGTCGGAATCGAATGTCTAGCGAACGGGAAAACCTCCTGTTCACTCGCTCACCTATAGGTATCGTGGCGAAATACCGGGAAAAACTCCCGATAAAATGGCGTAGTATCGGCGAAAAGCGCAGTATGAAGGGGTTTAACGGGACGTTTTCCCGTTGTTTTGCCCGGAAACGGGAAACGACCGAAAATAGCGGGAACTTTTCCATCTCGCCTCCCGCTCCGCCGCCGTTTCGGCGTGCAAAAAGGTTCGGTTTGCGCAGAAAAGGCCGTCCTGTCCTAACCTTCACTTAAGCGCCAAAGCCGGAGCGGGTTTCCTGCTGCCGGCGGCGGGAAACGGCGATACCGGCTCGGATGACCTGCGCCGGCGTCGTCGGGAGTTGGAGCGGGGGACGAGCATGGGGCGGCGGCGGGACTAGCCCCAAGTTCCGAATGTCTAACGGACATGGCGGCCGCTATTGGGCCTAAAAACGGCTTATTTTATTTCTAACGGACACAGGCGCACCTATTTGGCGAAAAACCCCCTGTTGGACGGCGGTTCGGAGCAAATAAGTGCAATGGTGTCCGTTACGATTGGAAAACGGCCGATTTTCGCGAAATAAGCGCCGTGGCGTCTGTTACGTTTCGGAAGCCGACTGTTTGCGCTCACTCCTCGAAATACGTTCTTGTTTTTGTGCGAAGGCGGAAGCGGCTGCGGCATGTCGCGGGCGGGTTTAGCGGACGTTCGAGACTCTTATTGTCGGCAAAATAACCGGAAATAGCGGACGTTTTGTGCATCTTCTTTCGATCAAATGGACCATTTCCACGGCGCGGTGTGCGAAATTGCGCCAAAACTACTAAGAATCGAGGCAAGTCGAATTGTAAAAAATATTTATAGATTATCCATAATTATTGAAACATTATTACAATTCGGATATAATTGGAAATGGAACGGCTTACAAAACGATGGAAGGGGCTGCAGCCGAAACGAGCAGACAAAATGGAATCCGTCTGGCCATGCTTCATTGAACAGACGCAGTCGGTTGTCGAAGTTGTCGAACAGGAGGGGTTGCGGTTATGGGCAATAAATGGACGATGTCGCTGTGCATCGCCGCTTTACTTGGGGCCGGCGCCTGCGGGAAGCAGGAGGCGCCGCAAACGAGCGTCGCTCCGAAAACGAAGGACGACGCATTTATGCAGCAGAAAGTGACGTTGAAGCTGTTTTCCCACAGCGCCGGCATCAATACGGAGCAGGATGTGAACGACTTGCTGCTCAAGCCGATTCAGGCGAAATATCCGAACTTATCGATCGAGCTCATAACGGGGAAAAAGCTTGAGGAGCTGCCGGCCGCCGGCGAAGTGCCGGATCTGATCGCGACGAGCAACTATTACATGATCGATCCGATCGAGCTCGGCATGGCCGGCGATTTGCGGGAATTCGTGAAAACGTCTAACCTCGACATGAGCAAGTTCGAGCCGCAGACGGTCAAGGTCATCCAAAATTTCGGCAAAAACGGGGAAATATACGGGATCCCGTTCTCGATGAACTACGGCATTATGGCTTACAATAAAGATATTTTCGATATGTTCGGCGTGGAGTATCCGAAAGACAACATGACATGGAACCAGGTCATCGACCTGGCCAAAAAGGTGACGCGGCAGGAAGGCGGCGTCCAATATGTCGGCATCGATCCCGGCCCGGCGCTGGCGCTGTCCAGAGCGTATTCGCTGCCGCTGCTCGAGGCCAATCAGGAGAAGGCGGCTTTGACGACCGACGGCTTCCAAAAAGTGTTCCGCCAGGCGAAGCAAATATTCGACATCCCGGGCATCGTCGATCCGAACAAAAAATATTCGTACGGGGTCGGCTTTTTCCTGAAGGACAAAAGGCTGGCGATGTATCCGTATTGGCTGTCGGCGTTCGCCAGCTCGCTATCGGCCGCGGATCAACCGGGCAAACAGTTCAACTGGGACATGGTGACGTATCCGTCGTACGACGACAGGCCGGGAATCGGCCGCGAGGTCGACTTCCACCTGTTCATGGTGCCGCCCGCCAGCAAAAACAAGGAGGCCGCCTTCCGGGCAATCGAGGTGCTCGCCAGCGAGGATGCCCAGAAGGTCATGAACAAAGGCGCGCGCATGACGGCGCTGAAAGACCCGGCGCTGCGGAAGCAGTTCGCCTCCGATATGAAGGTGTTCGAAGGGAAAAACCTCGAAGGCATTTTCAAAGTCAATCCGGCGCCGCTGCCTCCGGCCTCGAAGTACGACGTCAAAATATACGGATTTTTGAACGACGCGCTGAAAAGCGTCATCGTCGAAGGGACGGACATCAACACCGCGCTTCGTACGGCAAACGAGAAGGCCGACAAGCTGATCCAGGAAATGAAAGCCAAATAACGGCAAGCGGACGTCCGGCCGGATGTCCGCGCAAGACGCTCGGGCATGCCATGTCCGGGCGTCTTCCATTGTACGCCCAGCATGGGCGTCATCTTTAGGGTGTAAGTCCTGAACGGGGGCTGGCGAGCGCCTACCGTTAGCTAAGGGCAAGGGTGTCTGTCGTGAGGCAGAATCTGAAGGAAGCCGGAGGCAAA
>NZ_JARBDC010000066.1:0-201914 GCF_036577625.1 Paenibacillus sp. GYB003
TGAAAGGGCTGAAAAGTTTGCTTTCTCGTTATCTGGAACTTTGTTAACCTTTTGGAAACGCCTAGTGCGGACCCGCATGCTAGGTGTTGTGAGAGGACGGGGGTTAGCCGCCCCCTCCTACTCGATTAACGCTGCCGGGTCTTCGTTCCGTAAAGCGTTAAGGCGGCCGCAAACTGACTTTCTTACGGCAGCTCGCGCAGTTCGATGTCGTCGACCCAAGCCGGGCCGTTCGTCTGCTGATCCAGCTTGAAATAGACGGCGACCCGCTTCGTCTGCGGCAGCGCGGTGAACGTCGTCTGCACCTTTGACCAATCGCCGCTCCTCGCCGCTTCCGCCCAATTGTACTGGACGGACACGTTGCTCGCGTCGATTTGACGGATGCCCAGCGCGACCGAGCCGGCCGTCGAGCCGTTTTTCACCCAGCCGGACAACGTATAGCGTCGACCCGCCGCAACGGGCATTTCTTTGGTTTCGGCCGTATTGATCACGTTCCAGCCGTTGCCCGCGTCCGGGTTCAGCTTGGCGGACGCCGTCCCGCCATGGGCCGTCGTTTTGTCCCATACGCCCGTCCGCATGAGCCAGCCGTCCGGAGCGTTCGTTGCGGAAGCTTTCTCGAAGCCGCCGTTATAAACCATATTCGCGTCGATCCGTACCGTCAGCGGCAGCGAGGCGTAGCTCGCGCCGCTCACCTTCGGCACGATCGTCATCGCGTAAACGCCCCCCGTCACCGTCGCGGGAATCGTCACGCTCCCCTGCACCGTCTTCGTCTCCCGCCCGGCGAGCGTCACCGCCGCCGCGAGCTCGGCCGTCAAGCCGTTCGGGACGGTCCGGTCCAGCTCGACCGCGATCGGTCCGGCCGAGCCGTTCGTCAGCTCGACGGCGAACGGGAACGTTCCGCCTGCCGCCGCCTCGATCGACTCCGGCGTCAGCTTCGCCTGCAGCAGCTGCGTTACTTTCAAATCGCGGGCGGATGCGACCTGGAACACCGATCCTTTGTATTCGTAGTAAACCGATGCCGAAACGGTGTACGTGCCCGCCGGAACCGCGAACGGCACCGTAAAGTCGGTCGAAGCGGATACGGTCTCGCCGCTTTGGACGGGCCCGAACTCCCGCTCGATCGGCGCCAGCCCGAATGCGTCCGGCAAATCGACGCGCAGCCACGGGCGGAGCGTATTATCCCCGGCGTTGCGGATTTGCACGCTTACGATCGCCTGCTCCCCGGACGTCTTCGCCTCCGGGAACGGCTGCAGCTCGACGCGGACCGTCGACCTTGCGATCGGCAGCAGCCGGTCGTACACGCCGTCCAGCAGCGCGAGCAGCGACGCCCGTTTGCCTTCGAGGACGGCATCGTTCTGCCCGTCGACCCACGCTTTCAGCTTGACCGCGTCGTCCAGCGCTTTGTCCGCCTTGTTCATGACGGCTTTGGCGTCCGGGGCCGCTGCGGCCAGCGCCTGCCGCACGTCGTCCAGCTTCGCGGACAGATCGCCCGCCTTTTGCCGCCAATGGGTATTCTGCAAAAGCGGCTCCGCATCCCGCATCGAATCGATCGCCGCCGCGACGTCCGCCTGAAACGGCGTAATGCGGTAAACGAGCGCCTGCTCCGGCCCGAGATTTACGCTCAGCCGCCCGTCCCAGCTTTCCCACGACGACGGCTCGTCGCCGAACAGCAGCTGCACCCGGTTGCCTCCGTTTGCGAGCGGTATTTCCGCCGATTGGGCGGTTTTCGTTACGTTGACCGCGACGGCGTACTGCTCCTGCCCTTTGCTCCAGACACCCCATTGAACCGCCGTACCGATTTGTTCGGCCGTCTTGGTTCCTTGCGCCGCCAGCTCCCCGATCAGCGGCAGCTCGTCTTTGAAGGCGGCCAGCCCGCTCCACAGCTCCGAATCCTTCAGCTTCCAGCCCGGATCGTTGATCGAATAGTAGGCGAGACCTTTGCTCCCGGCCAATATCGACTGGTACGCCATGTTGCGCACTTGGCCGATCGTCGGCAAATAGTTCCACGGCGATGAGCCGGGAAACCGGAACGTCTGCAATACGGTCCATACCGGCTTCACGCCGTCCGTATCGAGCACCGCCTTGCGCGCGCCGTCCCCGACGGCCGAAATCGGCTGCATGTTCGTCGCGTTGTACGGATAAACGTCCGTTACGAGGATGTCCGTCGCCTGGCCCGTCGAGCGGTAAGCGTACGTTTCGGACTCGACCATGTAGGTCGGATGATCGGGATCGATCGAGCGGATCCGTTTGTACGCTTCGAGCAAATCTCCCTGGGGAATTCCGTTAAGGACCGGTTCGTCCATGATCATCCAGCCGAGCAGGGCGGGATGGCTTTTGAACCGGGCGACCATCCGCTCCGTCAGGGCGAAATTTTCCTTCACCTGCATGTTGAGGTACAGCGTCTGCAGCACCTTCAAGCCGTTCGCCTGCGCCGTGTCGAGCAGCGTCTGCACCGTCGCTTCGCTGGACGTGTTCACGCCTTGAATCGTGTTCACCCCGATCTGCGACAAATACGGAAGATCGTCCAAATACGCATGATAGGCGATCACCGGGAAAAACGGCTGGCCGTCGACCAGAACGGGACCGTTTTCCGGCAGCGTCGTCGGACGGTTCCACCGGTAAATCGTCCTCTCCTCGCGCTCGACCGTCTGCCCCGCGGAGTCTTTCAGCTCCGCCGACAGCACGTACGGCTGCCCGATCTCCAGGACGTTCGGCTGAAACGGAACGTTCAGCTCCGCGGCGGCGGCCAGATCGGTTTTCGCGAATACGACGGCGCCGTCGGCGTTCCGGACGAGCCGGACGTCCGCTTTTTTGCCCGCGAATATGCCGTCTCCGGGCTTCAGCGCGACATGGACGCTGCCGGACGTCAGGTCCGGATAGTAGTAGACTTGGTTCGGCGTCAGCACGACCTGCGGCGCGTCTTTCGTTTTGATCGCCGACGCGTCGTCGAAGTAGACTTGGCCGGTGCCGTACAGCCGCAAATAGACGAACATGTATTTGGCCCGGGCCGGAGCCTTCACCTCGTAGTTCAGCTCGTGCCACTGTCCGTCGAGCCCGGAGGCGGGGGCGCGGTACGAAAAGCCGGTCAAGGCGGTTTGAGGCGAAGCGTCCGGCGCCGTGTAAAACTCGACCTTGTAGCCGGGCGCGCCGGAGACGCCGATCGCCTTGTACGAGGACGAGATAGCGTACGTCGCCTCCTCCTCCACGGGAACCTTTTGCATCACCCACGGATTGTTCGAGGCGCTCGTCTGGATCGAAACGCCGTAGCTTCCGCTCTTCGCCGCTTCCGCGACGACCCGTACGGCGCCGGTCCACGTATTGCCGATCGGCGCCCATGGAGCCGCGGCGCCGTTTGTCACCGTCTCGAAGCCGCCGTTTGCCAGCAAATCGACGGCGGCCGAGGCGTCCGCCGGCTTCGCCGCCCCCGGCAGCAGCGGAAACGTCATGCATAAAGACAGCAGGAGTGCAAACCAGCCCTTTTTGCTTCGCACGTTCATCCGAAATCCCTCCCGTATCATGCCGCATATAGGCAAATCGTTGCAGGTCGTTGAATGTGTCGGTCGATAGGCGTGCTTTGTCTTATTTTTTCGCTTGCATTTCGGCTTCGATCGCCCGATTGGCCGCCTCTTCCGCTTGTCGCAGCGCGGTGTTGACGTCCATGCCGCCGTCGACGATGTTTTTGACCGCGTCGTTCAGCGGCGCATTCGTCAGCGGATCGTACGAGGTCGGCCGATACGGAGGCGCGAACGAGCTTCGGAAGACGGCTTTGATGTTTTTGCCCTGCATCGACTTCATGTTTGCGCCGTATTTGTTTTTGATCGTTTCGTTGCTCAGCGCCGTAAAACGGCCGTTCTCGGTTATCGTCGTCTGGATCGGTTCGCCCGTCAGCAGCTGAATGACCTGAAACGCCTCGTTTTTGTATTTGCTCAAGGCCGATACGGCCAGGAAGTGGCCCGTCGATTGGAAGCTCGTATTCGGACGCTCGGGGTGACTCGGAAATTGCGTCACGTCCCAGTTGAATTGTTCCGGCGTCCCGTGCAGTTTCTCGAGAGCGGCGAATCTCGCGTCGTAGCTGGCGACCATGGCGAGCGTCTGCGTTTTGAGGAAATGATCCAGGTTCGCTCCTTTGTTGCCGGGAATCGCATTGATGCTTTGAATGATCTCCGCGACCTTTTTCCAGCCGTCGGTATTAATCAGCGCCTTTTTCGTCGCGGGATCGACGCGCGGAAGCGAAAGCTGCGTCGACATGTCGGCGATCGCGTTCGTCATCAACCCTTTGTACTCGACGCCGTTCTCGGTTCGGGCGAACTTCGACGCCAGCTGAATGGCGTCCTGCCACGTCATCCCTTCCTTCGGATACGATACGCCGAACCGGTCGAACAAATCTTTGTTGTAAAACAGCGCGAGGAAGTTGAGCGAGAACGGAACGGCGTACAAGTTGTCGCTCTCCCCGAAAACCCGGGACGTTTGGATCGCCGCAGGGTCGAACCGATTGAGATTCATGCCGAATTTTTGAATGTAGGGGGTAAGGTCTTCCGTCGTGCCAAGGTCTCGGTGAGCTTTAATCTGGAGCATCGTGATGAACATAAAATCGGGGAAATTTCCGGATGAGATCAGCTCGCTCAGCCCGTTGCTGCCGTTTTTGTTGCGCACCATCTCCACGGTGATGTGCGGATACTTCGCTTTTACGGGCGCCGCGATCAGATTGGCGAACTCTTCGTCGGAGATTGTCGCTCCGTCCTGCAGCATGTACAGCGTAATCGGCTTCTTCGGCTGCGAATCCGCATCGTTCGGGACGTCCGCCCCGCCGCCGGTTTTCGTCCCGCCGCATGCCGCGAGCAGCAGCGCCACCATGCCGACGGAAATGATCGCTCGTTTCGTCAGTACCATTCGACCCGCTCCTTTGGATAAACTCGGCTCGCCGAAAAAGCGCTTTCATTTTGGCGCCGACGGCATGCCCTTTGCTGTTTGTCAAAAATGACGGTAACATTCGCCGCTCTCTCAGCCGCCGCTTCCCATGACGACGCATCTGCACGGCTGCGGCGGACGATTCGCTCCCCCTTTCATCGAATATCGAATTGCACACGTGTACTGTAAAAATGTGATAATTACGAGATCATAATAGCACACGTGTTCACAAAAAGTAAACCCGCCCCAAGAAATATTTTACAGGGCGGGCGGCGCAGCCGATTGCCGTACGACCAGCTGCGTTTTGATTTCTTCCTCGCGCCATTCGCGCGTTGTTTCGTCCGTTTTCTCCGTCAGCATCGCGATGGTCCGTTCCGCCAACGCTTGAAGCGGAGGCCCGATCGTCGTCAGCGGCACCTCGAACATTTGCAGCTCCGGTACGTCGTCGTAGACGATGAGGGACAAATCGTCGGGAACGCGGATTTTGCAAAGCCTGAGCAGCCTGACCAGCTGTAGAAACGCCGCCTGGCTGTCCAGTACGAGCGCCGTCGGTCGGTCGTCGCCGATCAGAAGCTCGGATACGGCCTTCTCGTCGAACATTTCGTCGGGCGAACGGGCGCCGGTCACGGGGACGAGGAAATCCCTCCGGAATTCGAGCTTGCAGTCGACGATTCCTTGCGTAAACCCGACCAATTTGTCGGTCGTCTCCCCGATGAAGCCGATTCGCGTATGGCCGAGCCCGGCCAAATGTTTGACCGCCTCGAAAATGCCGTGCTTTCGGTCGATTTTCAGGCAGTGGGCGTCTTCGACCGCGCCACCGCCGATCAGCAGCATGTCGCCTTTGAACAGCTGCTTTTGCTTCAAAAATTCGGCCGGCGGCACCCAATCGGGAGCCGCCCAATAGATGACGTGATCGACGAACTGCTGGTTCAGCGTCCGCATCGCCTCGACCGGATCGTCCAGCGACAGGAGCACGCTCATCCCTTTTTTCGCGGCTTCCTTCCGAATTTGTTTGCACAGATTATAAAAAAACATCGAATCGAACGCCGGCCATATCATCCCGATGCAGTTCGATTTCCGCTCGGCCAGCCGCTTGGCGGCCAAATTCGGCACGTAATCGAGCTGCTCGGCGATTTGCAAAATTTTCCGACGCGTCTCCTCGTTGACGCCGGGGTCGTCGTTGAGCGCCCGGGATACGGTCGGATGACTGACGCCGGCCAGTCTGGCGATGTCTTTGATCGTTACGGTCACGTTGTGGCCCAGCTCCTTCGGTACGCGCTTGCTGCCGCGAATGCTTCTCCCCATCATTATATTACACGTGTGCAATAAAAGTAAACGAAGCCGCTCCGCGTCCTCCGGATAAGCCGTTGCACGCGCCGATACTCGCAGAAATTGTTTACTCGCGTTCCAATCGGTTTAGGGATATAAAGGAAGGCTCATACTAAAGAAAAAAACGAAAGGCGGAGATCGCATGCATGCAGCGGATTGGATCGTGTTGGGCTTGTTTTTCCTCTTGATGGTCGGCATCGGCCTCTGGTCTTTTCGCCAAATCAGCGATACGCAGGACTTCTTCGCCGCCGGCGGAAAAATGCCCTGGTGGCTTTCCGGCATTTCGCACCATATGTCCGGTTACAGCGCGGCCGTTTTCGTCGCTTACGCCGGAGTGGCGTATACGTACGGGTTTACGCTCTACGTCTGGTGGGCGGTCCCCGTTTCGATCGCCATATTCGTCGGCGCCTTCCTGATCGCGCCGAAATGGGCCCGGCTGCGGCAGCGGCTCCGCATCGAATCGCCGATGGAATATTTGGCGACCCGGTACAACGTACCGACCCAGCAGCTGATGGCTTGGAGCGGCGTCCTGCTGAAGCTGTTCGATGTCGGGGCGAAATGGGCGGCCATCGCGGTCGTGCTGAACGTTTTTGCCGGCGTGCCGATGGCTGTCGGCATTATACTGTCCGGCGCCATTTCCCTCGTCTATTCGGCAATCGGCGGACTGTGGGCCGACGCCTGGACCGATTTCGCCCAATTCGTCGTCCAGCTGATCGCCGGCGTTTCCATGTTCGTTATCGTTCTGGCGAAGCTCGGCGGCGTCGGGGCGCTGACGGGCATCTGGGACCGGCTTCCCCCGAGCCACAGCCAGCCGTTCGTCGGGCCATACACCGTCGGCTTCGTGCTGGCGTACCTGCTGATCGATTTTTTGAGCTATAACGGAGGGACCTGGAACCTCGCCCAACGGTACATCGCTTCTCCGAGCGGCGGCAGCGCCCGCAAGGCGGCGCTTTTATCCGGAGCGCTGTATCTCGTATGGCCGCTCATCCTGTTTTTCCCGATGTGGGCGGCGCCTTTGTTTTACCCGGACTTGAAGGATCCGACCCAGTCGTACTCGCTGATGACGATGGAGCTGCTGCCGCCGGGGCTGATCGGACTCGTGCTCGCCTCGATGTTCGCGCATACGATGGCCATGACGACGTCGGACGCCAACGCGATAACGGCGGTCATTACGCGCGACATTTTGCCGGTCGTGTCGAAGCAATACCGCAATTTGAGCGAGAAAGCGGCTTTGGTCGTCGCCCGGACCGCCATGGTGACGTTTATCGTCATCACGCTGGTCATCGCGATTTATCAGGAATCGTTCGGCGGCATTTTGAACCTTCTGATCGTTTGGTTCGGCGCGCTCGTCGGCCCGATCTCGATACCGATGCTGCTCGGGCTGCTGCCCGCCTTCAAGCACAGCGACGCGAAGGCGGCGATTGTATCGTGGGCGGCGGGCCTCGTCACGTTTGCGATCGTCAAATACATGATCGCCGTAAGCACCGCAACGCTCGTAGCTTCTCCCGTCTTGGTCTCGGGCATATTGTACGTCGTCCTCGGCTGGCTGAACAGCCGCAAGCCGGTCGCTCCGGAAGTGGCCAAGCTGCTGGAATCGCTTCAGTCCGACTCCGACGCCGATGCCGAGAAATCCGGGCGGCCGGTTTAAGAGCGGGAAAGCGGGCGAGCGGCGCAGCGGATACCGCGCTTCGGATGGCCGCGGAAAAGGCGCCTGTCGATCGGACAGGCGCCTTTTTTTCGTTTCGGCTGCGCATATGTTCGAAAACGCGGACCCGGGGCCGCCATGTCCGTAAGAGCTTTCGCCAGGCGCCTAAAACCGGATCAACCCGACCGAGTACAAAAAGACGAGCACGATCAGCACCGGCGAAACGAAGCGCAGCAGCGTCATCCACGCCGCATACCAAAAGCCGGACAAGCCAGCCTCTTCGCCGGCCCGTTTCCACGCATAGCCGGTAAACAGCGTCACGACGAGACCGCCGAGCGGCATCAGCACGTACGCCGTCATAAAGTCGGTCCAATCGAAATACGTCTTGCCGCCGGGCCGGAAAAAGTCGAGGACGCCGCCGACGGACAGCGCGGACGGCACGCCGACGAGGAAGCAGAAGACGGAGACGATGAGCGCCGCTCGCTTGCGGCTCCAGCTCCAGCGGGTCATGGCGTAGGCGATCGGCACCTCCAGGATCGAGATCGCCGAAGTGAGCGCGGCGATCGCCAGCAGCAGGAAAAACAAGCCGCCGAACAAAAAGCCGAACGGCATTTTCGCAAACGCCGCGGGCAGCGCCATGAACGCCAGGCCGACGCCTTCGCCGGGCTCGAGCCCGAACGAAAAGACGGTCGGGAAAATGACCAGCCCCGCGATAAACGCATACAGCAAATCGCCGGCTCCGATCGCCAGAGACGCGCCGCCGAGCGACTGCCTCGGGTCTACGTACGAGCCGTACGTCAGCATGCAGCCCATCCCGAGCGACATCGAGAAAAACGCGTGGCCGAGCGCGACCAGCGCCGATTCGGCGTTCAGCTTCCCGAAGTCCGGCCGCAGGAAAAACGTTACCCCTTCCCCCGCTCCCGGCAAGGTGAGCGAACGAATCATCAAAACGACCAAAATGAGAAAAAACCCGGGAATGAGTATTTTGTTGAACGCCTCGATGCCGCCGGAAACGCCTCGCGCCAGCACCCAGCCGCAAATCGCCATGACGACGGCTTGCCAGAACAGCGGCAAATAGCTGCCGGCGAAGCCGGCGAATTTGCTTTTATAATCGAGGCCGGCGCGGAACAGACTGCCGGAAAACGATTCGACCGTGTAATGCAGCGTCCAGCCCGCCACGACCGCATAATACGACATGATAAGGAACGCGGTCAGCACCGACAGCAGCCCGAAGGCGCTCCAATATTTGTTTCCGCTCAGCCTGTAAAACGAAGTGGCCGCATTGCCGCGCCCGCCCCGGCCGATCGTCATTTCCGCCAGCAAAATCGGCAGCCCGACGACGATCAAGCAGACGATGAACAGCAGAAAAAAAGCGGCCCCGCCGTACTTGCCCGTAATGTAAGGAAACTTCCACATGTTGCCGAGTCCGACCGAGCTGCCGATCGCCGCCAGGATGAACCCTTTCGAGGAAAACCGTTCGCTCGTGCCGGACGATTGTCCCGGCAACGGATTCGATTCGCGCTTGCCGCCCATGCCCATCATTCGCCCTCCCGGATAAAGTTAGCAAACCGGAACACCGTTTCGCGTCCCTTAGTTTCCGTGAAGGAGGGGCAAAATATTCCATGGGGGCCGAACGCAAAAAAGTCTGCGCCATGGCGGGCGGCGCAGACTTTCCGTTGTCGTTCGCAACTCGCGGGCACGGACTCATTTCTCCGGCGTCCGGTCCAAAAACAGCCGGGTGACTTCCGTATAGTCGCCCCGCTCGATGTCTTTCTCGGTCGCCCGTTCCTCCAGCGGGTCGCTCGTATTCATTCCGGGCGCGATCGTAGGCTCGTGCTCGCGGTCGTTCTGGCGCTTTTCCAATATTTTCACCCCCACAGACGTTAGCATGCCGATTCGGGGGGAATTTATCCGCCTCACCCCTTGATCCCGGTCAGCGTAATCCCTTCGATAAACTGCTTCTGCGCGAAGAAGAACAGGACGACGATCGGCAGCGTGAACATCGCCGAAGCCGCCATCAGCTTTTCCCACATCACATAGTGCGTCTGCATGAACGCATACAAGCCGAGCGACAGCGTATACTGCTCCTGATCGTTCAAGTACAGCAGCGGCCCGAGAAAATCCGACCATGTGCCGAGAAAAACGAAAACGGCCACGGTTGCGATGACCGGCTTGCACAAGGGCAGCAAAATTTGCAAATAAATGCGGAAGTCGGACGCCCCGTCGATGCGGGCCGCCTGGAACAGCGACGACGGCAGCGTCATGAAAAACTGGCGCAGCATGAATATGTAGTAGCCCGCCCCCGCGCTGACGAAGGCCGGCGCGATCAGCGGCACGTACGTCCCGATCAGATGCAGCTTGTTCCAGATGATGTAGGTCGGGATCATCGTCACCTGATACGGCAGCAGCAGCGTCGCGATAATGACGACGAACAGCGGCTTGCGGCCGAGCCAGTCGATATGCGAGCAGGCGTAGGCGACGAGCGGGGCCGACAGCAAAATGCCGACGACGCACAGGACCGAGACGAAAAACGTGTTCCACGTCATGCCCACGAAGTCGATGGCGCCGAATACGTCGATATAGTTGCGGAAATGCGGCGTCTTCGGAAACAGCACCGGCGGGTTCGCGTACAGCTCCCGGTCCGACTTGATCGAGGTGAGCAGCAGCCAGATGAGCGGCGCGACGAAAACGAGACCGAACGCGACGAGCAGCCCGTGGGCGATCAGCTTGTAATAGAGCGGCTTTCGGGTATCCACGCGGTTAATCGCCTCCATACGTAACCCAGCGGTTCGACGTGCGGAATACGACCATCGTCACGACGGACGACAGCAGGAACAAAATCCACGCCATCGCGCTGGCATGCCCCATGCGGAAGTCGACGAACGCCTCGCGGTACAGCAAAATGGCGTAAAACAGCAGCGACTTGCCCGGACCCGCCATCGTCTGATCCGCTCCCGAATTGGACAGCGACGCCAGCATGAACGCTTGGGCGAAATATTGAAAATACGCGATCAGGCTCATGATGAGCTGAAACAAAATGATCGGCGAAATGAACGGCACGGTAATGCTCCAAAACTTGCGGACCGGCCCGGCGCCATCGATTTCGGCCGATTCGTACAAGCTTTTCGGCACATCCTGCAGCGACGCGAGAAAGATGATCATCACCCCGCCCGCTCCCCAAGCGCTCATCAGGATGAGCGACGGCTTCGTCCAGAGCGGGTCGAGCAGCCAGTTCGGCCCTTTGACGCCGATCCAGCCGAGCGCGGTGTTGATCATGCCGCTTTGCGGATTGAGCACCCACATCCAGACGAGCGACGTCGCGATCGCCGGCACGATGGACGGGATGTAGAACAGCGTCCGGTAGACGGATTGCCCCCGCACCTTCAAATTGAGCAGCTGGGCGAGCAGCAGTCCGACGACGAGCGTAACCGGCGTAGCGAGCGCGACCATGTACAGCGTGTTCAAAATGCTGATGCCGACTTCTTTTTCCTGAAACGCCCACCGGTAGTTGGCGAGGCCGACCCATTTCGCTTCCTTGAACAAATTGAACTCGGTGAAGCTGTATACGAAGGAGGCGCAGATCGGATACAGCGTAAACGCCAGGAAGCCGAGCAGAAAAGGGCCGGAAAACAGCAGCCCCGTCAAATTCGCCTTGCTTCGCATCGATGTATCGCCGCCTTTAGTCGGGATGGAGCCCCCGGCAACGGGACCGGAGACTCTTGCCGGAGATGCCGCGGTCGGGCGATCCGCCCCTTTATTTGAGCAGGTCTTTGGATCGGTCGGACAGCGACTTGACCGCCTCCTCCGGCGTTTTCTTCAGAAACGTCACCTGATCCAATTCGTCCTCCACGATTTTGCCGAAATCGATCTGCTTCGCGTAGTTCGGCGTCGAGCGCAAATTGGCGCTTTTGCTCAGCTCCATGATTTTGTCGTAGTCGGGCATGCTCTTCATCGCCGGTTCGTCGAGCGCCGCCTTTTGGGCCGGGACGTTGCCCAGCACGGACAGGAATTTGGCCAAATTTTTCGGCTCGTACAAAAACTTCATGAACGCCCAGGCGCCTTCTTTGTTTTTCGCCGTTTTGGCGATGTAGAACACCGACGAGCTGTTTTCGCCGCCGCCGGCCGTCTCCGGCTTGCCGTCCAAATACGGGAGCGGCGCGATGCCGTAATCGACGTTGATGTTTTTGCTCTTCATCTGGGCGGACATCCACGGTCCGTCGAAGCGGATCGCCTGCTTGCCCATGAAGAACGGATCGTTCGGATCGAGCCATTTGCCCGATGCTTGCACCCGCTTGACGTTGTCCGCGCCGAACCTTTTGTTGTATTCGTAAATGAACCGGAACGCCTCGAGCGTGCTCGGCGCGTCGAACGTAAACCGGGTCGCGTCCTTGCTCACCCAATTCGTCCCGAACCCGTACGCGAGCGGACCGAACAAAAACTTGTCGCTCGGATATTGAGGGGAGCCGAGCACCTCGATCGTGCCGTCGGGACGCGTCTTCGTCGTTTTGATCGCGACGTCCATCAGCTCCTTGCTCGTCTTCGGCGGCTCCTTGAAGCCCGCCTCGGCGAGCAGCTTTTTGTTGTAGTACATCATCGAGAACGATACGTTCAGCGGCAGCGCGTACACCTTCCCCTTATACTTGCCGGCTTCGGCGGCGGCCGGGAGAAAATCGTCCATGTTGTACTTGTCTCTGGCGATCAAGTCGTCCAGCGGCAGCGCGATGCCCTGCTCCGCGTACGGGGCGACGTTCGAGCTGAACGAGTCGGTCAAGTCCGGCCCGTTCCCCCCGGCGATCGCCACCTTGATTTTCTGCTCGTCGGGAACCGAAAGCCCTTCGACGACATACTGCTTCTGGCTGGCGTTGAAATCTTGAATGACGGCGTCGAGCGCCTGCCCTTCCGGCCCTCCCCACAAATACCAGACGACGACCTTGGAGCCCGAACCGCCGTCCGAGCCGCCTTTCCCGCCGCAGCCGGCCAGCAAGCCGGACAGCGCAACCGTCGCCGCCGCCGCGGATAACAACCGTTTGTTCCGAGTACGCAAGCTCATACCCCTCTCCGTTCCGCCGTGAATGGTCGGCCTTCGTTATCGGCCGTACTGTAGTGTATGAGCCCGGGCGCGCGCAAAGAATATTTTTTTGCAAATTTTGCAGGATGGAGGAGTTAATCTCCGGAAAAGGGCGAAGCTTGTCGCTTGCGAACGTATGGACGAACGAACGGAACAGGAACCTGCGTCTTTATGCCGAATGGCTACATTTGGAAGGGGACATTCGCGAAGACGAGATGATGCGGGAGGGGTGGGGAGCCGCGCTGGACCTTGGGGAGCAGGGGCGCAACGAAATCAAAGGCCGTCCGCTGTCCGACTATTTGACGATTTTGAGCGAGGTTCGGCAAAAAACGCTGGACGGCTTCAAACAACGCGGCGACGACTGGCTGTTCGAGCAAACGCCGTTTTGGGAAGGCTATCCGGCCAACAACTATTTCAAATGGGTCCACGTCTTCGAGGACGAAATCAATCACCGCGGACAAATCCGCTGGATTCGCAAGCGGCTGCCGATGTAAGCCGCCGTTGAACACGGTCCGATCCGGCGCGCGTCTTTCGCCGGCGCACGCCTGCGTCGCCGTGCGGTCGAGCCGCGGCCCGGGTTACTTGAGCAAAGACAGCGTAACCGCCGCCGACTGCTCGGCAAACGCGCGCTCCGGACGGGACTTGAGCAGCACGGTAAGGCCGATCAGCGATACGACCAGCGCCCTCGCCAAAGCTCTGGCGTCGCTCGCGGGATCGAGCTCGCCGGATCGCTGCCCGCGTTCGATCGTTTCCTGGAATAACGCGGCCAGGTACATCTGATGCTCCCGGGTCAGCACCTCGAACTTCTCGTCATGCGGCGCCAGCTCCACCATCGTGTTGATGCAAAAGCACCCGCGGTTCGCGTTCCCTTCGTATTCGTCCCGCACGATTCCCTCGAACAAGGCGCGGAACGCTTCCTTCGCGGACGATGCGTTTTGAAGCCCGGTCCTGATCCGCGAAGCGTGAAGCGTCGTATAGCGGCGCAGCGCCGCTTCGAACAGCTCCTTCTTGTCGCCGAAGGCGGCATACAGGCTTGGCCGCTGAATTCCCATCGCGGCCGTCAAATCGGTCAACGAGACGGCTTCGTACCCTTTCTCCCAAAACCGGACCATCGCCGCCTCCAACGCATTCTCTTCGTCGAACTCCCTCCGACGTACCATGACAGCCCCTCTTTTCATACCGATAAGTATGTTATGATTGTAAAATATAATCGATACCGGCGTCAATGGGACAGATCGAATCTTGACATCATTCGTTTCTCCATGTACATTTGGTGCAAGTTATATTGTACCGTTCGGTACATTAAAATGATCCGAGGTGTATACATGGAGAAGCTTGAACGAACAAACGAGTCTCTATCCGCAGCTTGTGCCGCGAGAGCGGAATCGGCGCCAAAGGCGGCGTGCGGGGCAGCGGCACGCGCAGCAGCCGAAGGAGCGTCAGCGGCCGCATCGACGCCGGCCCGCTCCATGCCGCGTTACATGCCGGCGCTGTTCGCGGCGGCTTGCGGCACCGCCGTCGCGGGCATCTATTACGCCCAGCCGCTGCTCGACGCTTTGGCGAGCGAATTCGGCATCGGCCATTCGACCGTCGGCATCGTGGTCACGGTGACGCAAATGTGCTACGCCCTCGGCCTGCTTCTGTTGGTCCCGCTCGGCGATCTGCTGAACCGGCGCCGGCTGATCGCCGGTCAAATGCTGTTGTCCGCGGCGGCGCTGCTGACGGTCGGCGCCGCCCCGACCGCCGCCGTGCTGCTGGCCGGCATGGCCGCCGTCGGCCTTCTGGCCGTCGTGACGCAGACGCTTGTCGCTTACGCGGCGGCTTTGGCTCCCCCGGCCGAGCGCGGACGCGTCGTCGGTCTGGTGACGAGCGGAGTCGTCACCGGCATTTTGCTGGCGCGGTTCGTCGCGGGGATGCTGACCGACCTCGCCGGCTGGCGCGCGGTTTACGCCGCTTCCGCCGGAGCGACGCTGCTCATGGCGGGCGCGCTGTTCCGGGTACTGCCCCGGCACGATTCCGGGAGAGCGGCGCTTTCGTATCCGCAGCTGCTCCGCTCGGTCGCGGACCTGTTCGTCCGGGAGCGGATCCTGCGCGTCCGCGCCGTGCTCGCGCTGCTCCTGTTCGCCGCGTTCAGCATCTTGTGGACGTCGCTCGTGCTGCCGCTCAGCGCCCCGCCGCTGTCGCTTTCCCATACCGCGATCGGAGCGTTCGGGCTCGCCGGGGCCGCCGGAGCGCTGGCGGCCGCCCGGGCCGGGAGGCTCGCCGATCGGGGGCTGGGACAGCGAACGACCGGTATCGCGCTGGCTTTGCTGCTGATGTCCTGGCTGCCCATCGGCTACGCCCGGCATTCGCTGGCCGCCCTGATCATCGGCGTCGTGATGCTCGACTTGGCGGTGCAGGCCGTGCATGTCGCGAATCAGAGCCTGATTTTGGCGTCGCGGCCCGAGGCGCGCAGCCGGCTCACCGCCGCCTACATGATCTTTTACTCGATCGGCAGCGCCGCCGGCTCCATCGCCTCGACCGGCATGTACGCCTACGCCGGCTGGGGCGGAGTCTGCCTGCTGGGCGCCGCCGTCAGCGCCGCCGCCTTGCTGTTTTGGGCGTTGACCCGCCGTCCGCCCGCAGCGGCAAGCGAGCGGGAGGGGGCGTCGGGCCCACCGTCCTTTTAAAGCGGCCCCGAGCATAGCGAACCATATTTCGCCAATACCGAACGTCAATTCGTTCATTCGAGCCAAAATCGCCGGAAAAGGAGCATAAGAAACCAAAACCCGACCTACAGCGCATTCAAGTTCGTTATTTCCATACTCAGGTTCATGAATCGCCCGACCGCCTGAATACGGCAACCAGCCGATTTAACGGGTCCTCCCCTTACGTTTGCCGGTCCGTCGTTGCCCGCCGTCATTTCCCTTTCAGCTCCCGCGGGCTTGCCCCGGTATGCTTTTTGACGAACCGCGAAAACGAGAAAAGGTCGCCGAACCCGAGGTCCGCGGCGATTTCCGAAATGCTGTCCTCCCGGTACTTGAGCAGCTCCTCCGCTTTTTGGACGCGCAGCCTGTCGATGTACGCCTTCAAGCTTTCGCCGGCGATCGCCCTGAACTTTTTGGACAAATGGCTGCGCGTATAGGACAGCTCCTCGGCCAGCTCGCTCACCGTCACCGCTCTCCCTCCGCGCGCCAGCACCATGTCCGTAATTTGCCCGAGCAAGGCGCCGGGCGAATCGGCGGGCTGCCGGAACTCGTCGGAGCGGATATAGTGCAGCAGCGCATCGAGAAAGCCGCCGACGAACGCTTTCTCGTACGGTTTATCGGCCGAGCCGGGTATGGCGATTTTGAACGAGGAGACGAGACGGTCGGTGAACGGTCTACCGCGGATGACGCCTCCCCACCGCGATTCGCCGTCTTCCGCGCGCTCGAACCGGATCGTGATCCACGAAACGCCCGGCTTGTCGTAAACGAACCCGTGCTCGCATTCCGGCGGCACGAGCAGCATATCGCCGGCCTCCAGCGCGAAGCCGTCGCCGGCAAACGCGCACCGCAGGCCGCCGTGGGTGACGATCTCCAATTGCCAATACGGGTGCGAATGCGCCGCGACGACGGACGCCGCCGTTTTATGGCCGAAAAAGACGGAAAGCACTTCGAACCGGTCCATCCCCGCTCCTCCTCCTTCGTCAGCGCGCACCGGCCGTCGGCCGATCACACAAAATGACAAGTAGATCGCCGTTTCCGCCATTCGTTTTCGCCGCCGCGCATGATAGGTTAAAAGTAATTGTACAGGAAAAGGATGTGGCTGAATATGGTCAAAGTCGGCGTGCTCATCCCGGCAAACGCAAGCGGCGAGCTGTTCTCCCCGGAAAGCCGGGCCCGGCTGGAATCTTTCGCGAGCGTCGTCTGGAACGACACGGACAAGCAGCTGGACGAAGAGAAAGCCTGCGAATTGCTGCACGATTGCGACGTAGCCGTCGGCTCGTGGAGAACGGCGATTCCGACCAGGCGGATTTTGGATCGGTGCGGTAACTTGAAGCTGTGGGAGCATGCGGCCGGCAGCGTCAAACATTTTTTCACCCACGATTTGCGCGGCCGTTCGCTGCTGGTCGCCTCGTGCGCGCCGGCGATCGCCAAGACGGTCGCCGAAATGGTGCTCGGCGAGCTCATTATCGGCTTGCGGCGAATCGTGCCGAACGCGCTGCAAAACCGGACGGAGCAGGGCAAAAAGCCTGCGAACAAGCTGTATTTGGCGAAAGCGACCGTCGGAATCATCGGCGCTTCCTCGGTCGGCCGGCAGGTCGTGGAGCTGCTGCGCCCGTTCCAAACCCGCGTGCTGCTCTACGATCCGTATTTGACGGCGGACGGGGCGGCGAAGCTCGGCGTGACGAATGTCGACTCGCTGACGGAGCTGTGCGCCGCCTGCGACGCGATTACGCTGCATACGCCCAAGACGAGCGAGACGTACCATTTGCTGAAGGAGGAGCAGTTTCGGGCGATGAAGGACGACGCCGTCTTCATCAATACGTCGAGGGGAGACTGCATCGACGAGCAAGCGCTTATCCGCGAGCTGCAGCGCGGGAGGCTGTTCGCCTTTCTCGACGTGTCCGACCCGGAGCCCGCGCTGCCGGACAATCCGATCCGCACGCTCCCGAACGTCATCTACACGTCGCATTTGGCGGGCGGAGCGAGCACCCATATCGGCGATCAGGCGGTCGACGATATCGCGGCGTTCGCAAGCGGGGGACGGCCGCTTATGGTCGTCGATCGGAGCATGCTGGCGACGATGGCTTAGGAGGCGAACCGTTATGCGACCCCTATACAGTTTATTTCCGAAAATGCTCGCCGGCGTGTCGCCGGGTGAGCTCGCCGCCCTTTTGCATGAAACGGGATTCGATTGCGTCGATCTCGTCGTACGCGACGGGTATTGGGTAACGCCGGACGGGCTGGCCCGGGAAGCGCCGGCCTTCGTCCGCGGCATGCAATCGCGGGGGGTTCGGGTGCGGTTCGCCACGACGCCGTATACGCCGGGCATGCTGGCGGAAAACGCCGAGCCGCTCGCGGTCATGGCCGACCTCGGCATCGAGGCGTTTCGCATGGGCTACTTCCCGTACGAGCCGTCGCTCCCGCTTGCCGACCAACTGAACGACGCGCGGCGGCAAATGGAGAAGCTGGCCGGGCTGTGCGAAGCGCACCGGTTGAAGGCGGTGTATCAGGTGCATCACGGCTACTCGCAGCTGATCCAGCATTCGGTTTCCGCGCTTGCCGCCGTGCGCGGCCTTCCGCCGGAGCATGTCGGCGTTATGCTCGACCCGGGGAATCAGTTCCACGAAGGCCGGGAGCATTTCGGCAAGGCGCTGGACACGCTGGGGGACCATGTAGCGGCCGTCGGCGTCAAGGACGTCGTCTGGAAGCGCGATCCGGACGGACGGCACGCGCCGAACAAAGGCTGGTCGGCCGCATGGGGGCCGTGCGACGAAGGCGTCCTGAACTGGCACGAGATCGGCGCGAGCCTGCGGAAGCTGGATCGGCCGGTCGTCGTCAACGTGCAGCCGTTTTATCATCCGCAGGACAAGAAGCGGCATATCGAAGCGCTCAAGCGGGAATTCGCCTATATCCGCCAAGCGTTCGGGGAGGCTGAAGGCTCGCATGAACATGCATGATATTCGCGTCAAAGGGCTGAAGCTGTATTTTTTGCCGGTACAGACCCGCATCCCGCTCAAATTCGGCGCGGAGGTGCTGACGCACGTCACGTGCGCCCGCGTGTGCGTAGAAGTCGAAACGCGCGGCGGCGCGCGGGCGACCGGCTGGGGCGAAACGCCGCTCAGCGTGCAGTGGGTATGGCCCGGCGACTTGTCCTACGACGTCCGGGAGCGTGCGCTGCGCGACTTCTGTCTGCTCGTCGCGGACGCTTGGGCCGGACGGGACGACGCCGGGCACGCCTTCGAGCTCGGCTACCGGTTTCAGAAGGACGCGCTGCAGGAGCTGACGGAGCGCTTCCGGCAGTCGTCCGGGCTGGACCTGCCCTACCTGGCGGCGCTCGTCTGCTTCTCGCCGTTCGATCTCGCGCTGCACGACGCCTACGGACAGGCGAACCGGGTGCCGATCTACGCCGCGTACAACGCCGACTATATGAACGCCGATCTGTCCGCCTATTTGACGGCGGCGGACGGTACGGCGGGGCGTTTTTCCGGGAAATATCCGGAGCATTACTTGGTCGTGCCGAAATCGTCGCAGCTCGTCGCCTGGCACCTGCTCGGCGGCAAAGACTATTTGTACCGCCGCGAGCTTCCAGCGGATCTCGGAGACGACGGGTATCCGTACGCGCTCGAAGACTGGATCAAGCGGGACCGGCTCGCCTGCGTGAAAATCAAGCTGACGGGCGTCGACGCGGACTGGGATTACGACCGCATGCGGCTGGCGGGACGGCTCGCGCTCGAGGGCGGCGTGCGGTGGCTGTCCGCCGACTACAACTGCCAGGTGACCGACTGCGCTTACGTAAACGACATGCTGGACCGTTTGCTGATCGAGCACCCGGACATTTACAAATCGATCCTGTACATCGAGCAGCCGTTTCCGTACGATCTGGAGGCGAATCCGATCGACGTGCGCAGCGTCAGCGCCCGCAAGCCGCTGTTCATGGACGAGAGCGCCCACGATTGGGAGCTCGTCAAGCTGGGCCGCGAGCTCGGCTGGAGCTCCGTCGCCCTGAAGACGTGCAAGACGCAGACCGGCGCGCTGCTCAGCCTGTGCTGGGCGAAAGCGCACGGGATGACGCTGATGGTGCAGGATTTGACGAATCCGATGCTGGCGCAAATGCCGCATCTGCTGCTCGCCCGGCATGCCGGAACGATTATGGGCGTGGAAACGAACAGCATGCAGTTTTACCCGGAAGCGTCCCGTTACGAAGCCGCCGTTCATCCCGGCCTGTATACGCGAACGAACGGGGTCGTCGAGCTCGGCAGCTTGATCGGCGGATCCGGCTTCGGGTATGCCGTGGACGCGATCGGCCGGCCGCTGCCGGAGCCGGCGGCCGTTTACGGGAGCGGCTGAACCCGGGTTGAAGCATGCCGCCCTCCCAACCGTCTGCCTGCAGCCGAAATACAAACCTTTCCCGCTCAACGAGGTTTATAGTATGCTAGCTATTGAGAGAGGAGAGGAAATTATGGTCAAACAACTGATCGTCGGCGACGCGACGCATGAGCTCTCCACTACGCGCCGCATCCTGGAACGGTTGCCCGAGGAACAGATGTCGTGGAAGCCGCACGAGAAATCGATGACGCTCGGCGGGCTGGCCACGCACCTGATCAATCTGCTGAACTGGCAGGTCGCGATTTTTCAGCACCCGGAGTTCGATCTGTCGACCGTGCCGCTTCGGCGGGAAGCTTTGGAAAAACGCGCCGACATTCTGGAGGAGTTCGACGCGAACCTCGTTAAGCTGGAAAAGCTGCTCGCCGAATGCGACGAGAAAACGCTCGGCGAAGAATGGACGCTGCGCCACGGCGACCATATCATCCTCCGCGAGCCGCGGGCGATCGCGCTTCGCACGTTCGGGTTGAGCCATATGGTTCACCACCGGGCGCAGCTCGGGGTTTATTTGCGGCTTCTCGACATTCCGGTTCCGGGGCTCTATGGCCCTTCGGCCGACGAGCAAAGCCAATGAACTAACAACTCGCACCGCAAAGTCGCAGGGCACCGGCATGACGCCGGTACTCTGCGACTGTTTTTGTTGTCTTCGTAATCGGCAACCGCGATCTTCAACGGCGGAAACCGATATGGTATGATGGGTGTCAAATCACATCACGTTACGATTCCCCCTTCCGGACGCAAGAAAGGAGTGAGCCGGCCGCCCATGACTTTATCGAAATCGCAATTGTCGGCATTGAAGCACATGACCGAGTACGCAAGAAGCCATGAACGCGAAGCGAAGCGGACGATCGGGGAAATTTTGGCCATGTCCGATATTTCGCGGCCTGCCTTCGAAGCCGCTGTCGCCAAGCTAAAGGCGCACGCGCGGGTCGCCCTTCACTTTCATCCGGACCGGCCGGACGCGACGATGAAGCTCGTCGCCGAATCGCTGCTGGAGCAAGGCATGTACAAGAGCCAATTCGAGACTTTGCTGTCGAACGGCAGCGTATCGGCTTACCCCGGAGGCGAGCGCGACCTTTGGGAGGCGAAACTGTTCGGAGGAGCCTATCAGCAGGAGGGCGCGACCAACAGCCAGCGCCCCAAGTACGGCGCGCTGAATGTGATGCTGCACCCGGACGGGCCGGCCCCGCGCTTCGGATCGTGCTATTTCCTGCTCGCTCCGGCCGTATCGCGCCGGTGCACGTATACGTATTTGGATTCGCATCAGGACCCGAAGGAGAAAGGGACGTACGAGGCGTTCGATCTCGTGTTGGCCGCCCTTCTGAAGGATGCGTTTTTCAGCGACTTCGCCATCGGCGAAAAAAACGCCGCGCCGCGGAAACTGATCGGCCATCTGCTCGACCGGCTCGACAAGCCGTTCCCGGATCCGGCGAACCGGGACGCCGTTCGCAACCTGAACCATTATATCGAAGCCCAGGTGCACGGCGATATTTCCCTGGAACAAGACGTGGAGGCGCTGGTCGCCGATCCGTCGTTTCAAGATACTCCCGTCGGACGAACGTTGGAGCAGCTATGCCTGAAATATTCGATCCGGTTGTACTGGCACATGGGCTTCGCCCTTGCGGCCGACGACGTTCCGACCGACTTTCGGGGGCCGTCGATGCCTTCCTTGGCCAAGCGGATAGCGCGAAACGGCGTTATCGACGCGAGCGCGATCGGAGCCGCGGCAATCGATCTGAAACGCGACCCGGACCGCTGGAGCGACCGCGGAACGTACAAGGAAGCGCTTCAGGAATTGAAGCTGCTGTGGCATGTTTTGGTGAGATACGGCAAGCCGTTTCGGACCTTCCGGTCATAACGCGCCGCCGAAATCGTTTTCCTGCAGCATGCGCAGCTGCCCCTGCTGAAACCTGTGCGCTCTCTCGTCCTCGAGCTCCGGCGAACAAATGCGGCGCAGCTCGGCCTCGAGCTCGGCGGCTTTTTCCGGATAATCCGCATACGCATTGCGCAGCTCATCCGGGTCTTCCCGCAAATGGAACAGCTGATGCGGCGCTTCGGTACAGTAGATCAGCTTCCAATCCCCTTTGCGGATCAAATAAGCGCCGGATCTTGTCCCGTGACCGTGATATTCCGAAAACACGACCCGCTCGGAGTCCCGATCGCCGATGGTCTGCAACGGATCGCCCGCCCAATGCTCGGGTCTGGCCGCCCCTGCGGCATGAAAGAGCGATGCCTGCACGTCGTGAAGATCGACCGGCGTTTCCACCCGTTTTCCTTTCGCAAAATCGGGCCCGGCCGCAATGCACGGAATTCGGACGGAGTCCTCATAGAGCGAGCATTTCCACCACATGCCGAATTTACCGAGCATTTCCCCGTGATCGGACGTGTAAATGACGTTCGTTTCGTCCTTCAGTCCGATATCCTGCAATACGTCGAGCAGTCTGCCGAGCTGATCGTCGATAAACGCTACATTGCCCAAGTAGCCTCTGCGCAAACCGCGCACCTGCTCCTCGGTAAACAGATCCGTTTCGAAATGAGCCCGCAAATCGCGCGCATACGGATGATCGGCGCTTCCCGTCTCTTTCCCGAACCGGGGAAGGTCGCCTCCCTCCGGGTACAGGTCCCAATACTTCCGCGTATTCCACTGCGGGAAATGCGGGTTCAGAAGATTGATCGTCAAGCACCACGGCTGACGCAATGTCGGCGCGGCCTCCCGCAGCCACTTGAGCGCATCGTTCATCACGTTCAAGTCGCCGTCGAAGGCGGTCTCTTTGACGCCGTAGCCGTCCGCCCGCTGCGCCGCATCTTTGCGGATCGCAAGCGGCCTGCGACGGAAATTCGTATCGCCGGGCGGTTTAGAGTCTTTGCCGTGATGGATTTCCGAAAATCCGAGCCGCTTGCCCGCATCGTATACATGCGTTTTGCCGAAATGGACCGTGTATACGCCTTGGTCCCGCAGCACCTTTCCGTAGGTCGGGAAATCGGTTCGCAGCCCGACATTGCAGTTGTTGTAGGTTTGCAGCTCGTGAACGCGCCGGCCGGACATGAACGCGGAACGGCTCGGCGAGCAGAGCGGCGACGGACAATACGCATTTTCGTACACAGTGCCTTCCGCCGCCAATCGCTCCATGTTCGGCGTGCGAAGGAAGACGTGGCCGTATACGGCGGAGTAAAACGGATTGTGCTCGTCGGACATGAATACGATGCTGTTGCTCATTCGGCGCTCCTCCCTTATGCTATCGGGTCGGCCCGGCCCATCCTTACTTCAATGCTTTATAGTCTTCGGCCGCGTAGTTTTTCTTCGGATCCCAGTTCGGGAATTTAAAATCGTCCAAGCTGACGTTCCCTCCGGAAGCCTTCACTTTCGCTACGGCATCCTCCAAGCCTTTGTTCAGCTTGTCGTTGTATGCTTTTAACGGACCGGCCGCCTCCTTTTGCGCTCCCGACAACACCGATTGCAAAATGTCGCCGAAAGCCGGCTTGATCTTCGGCTGGTCGAGCGCTCCCAGCTCGACGATGACTTTGGCGGTTTGCGCGTTTTTCACCGCATAATCCGGTCTCACCCTCAATAAATCGTTATGAAGTCGCACGAACGTATCGAACTCGGGATACGGATACAGCGATTCGTCGTTGTTGATGCTGTCGATCGGCGTAAGCGCCACTCCGCTTTTCAAATAACGCTCGTAAAACATCGGAGCCGTAAAACCGTTCTCCAGAAAAATGCCGACTTCCTTCGGGTGCTTCGTCTTCGCCGAGATCATATACCCGGTCGGATTGACCGGAACGTAGTAATAGGTCGGCTTGCTTCCGTCGGGGGTCGGCACTTGGGCCAGCCCGAAGCTTGCCTGCGGCGTATCCCGCTTGACGAGCCACATCCGGGCTCTGCCGTCTATAAGAAACGCCGCCTTCCCCTGTCCGAACATGATGCCTGCCTCCGCCCCCTTCATCGTAAAGGACGAGGGTAAGATGCTGCCGTCCTGTTTCAGCTTGAGCAACAAATCGAACGAGTCCGCGATTGCCTTGGAATCGTAAGCGTATTGGCCCGTTTTGTAATTGAAGCCGCCGGCCGCTTCCGGCGAAACGCCGGCCGCCAACGCGTTGACGAAGGCGACGACGCCGGAGCTGCCGCCGGTCTCTCCGCCGCCGAAGACGATGCCGTATACGTCGCCTTTTCCTTGGGCCGTTACCGTTTTGGCCATGTCTCTCAGCTCATCCCATGTTTTCGGCGGCTTCTCCGGATCGATACCGGCTTTTTTCAATACGTCTTTGTTGTAATACAAAATCGAACCGAGCTGCGGGCCCGTAAGCGGCCAGCTATACGTCTTGCCGTCGATCGTATTGACGCCCTCTACGAAGCTTCCCGGAAAGAAACGGTTTTTCCAACCGTCCGAGACGAGACCGTCGAACGGAAGCGCGAGTCCGTTCGCAACGAAGGTGCGAATATCCGTGTTCGACGGCGTCTGGTATATATCCGGCAAGTCGCCGGAGGTAACCGCCGCCTGTATCGCGGCATTGTATTCCGCCGCAGGCATGTACCGGGCTTCCACGCGAATTTGTCCTTTGTATTTTTCGTTGAATTCTTTGACCATCCGCTGTCCCGGGCTCTCGTCGCCCTTCAGAAAGTCGCTGAGCCCCCACACCGTGACGACCGCTTCTTTTCCGTCGCCCGCCGTTTCGGCCTCCCCGTCCGTCGAACCGGAGCAGCCCGCCGTCGCCAGCATTGCCGCTACGAACGTTCCGGCCATCGCGATTTTCCAGTCGTTCGTTTTCATAATTGCCGCCCCCCGCTTATTCCTCTTCGACCCGACGCAGCTTCGGTGAATGCAAAAAGAGACGCGACTCCCTAAAGGAAGCGCGTCTCCGGCGGTCCGGTCAACTGCACATTCAATGTCTCTAATTCCAATATGATTTATCGGTTTATATATCTGGAATGGTAACACCGGGGCGGTTTGTTTGTCAACAGCATTTTGGATTTATTTCAGCTTCGGAAGCACGAATTCCGTCCGCTCCGCCGACTTGCGGGTCTTCCCGGTTGAACGCTCCGATCTACTCGTACGCGTAATCCGAAAAGCGGTTCGGCGCTGCACCGGTACTATGAAAAATTAGTACTTTCTGGAAGTCGGTTTTTACAACATAATGATGGAGGGTTGCAACCACAACAAATTCATGAATCGGAGGATTACAAGATGAAAACATGGAAAGGTCGTTTGGTTACGTTGATGCTTGCCGCTTTTACCCTGCTCGCTTCTCTTCCCGCTACTTCGGTCTTTGCGCGGATGTCGGATGAACCCGGCGGAGGGTACGGAGGCGGATCCGGGGGAAGCACGGGAGGGAGCACAGCATCTTCGTCGACGATTCAAACCATTCCTTCTTTAACCGCAGAGTCCACCTGGCAAAGCTCCAACGGCGGGCGTTACATGTACACGCGGGCCACGCTGCAGCGCTCGGGAGCGCTTGCCGGCCAGCTCGACGTCGTTACCCGTACGAAAAACAACGTCAAATTAACCGGATTTACCGGCGGAGTCTTTATTTTGCTGAGAACGGCGGACGGAGCCGTCATCGGCGTAACCGATCAACAAAAATTCGGCGTGGACGGACAATGGATCGGCCGTTACGATCGGACGGATTACTGGTCCTGGTCCTTCGATCCGCAAGTCGCGGCGGCTACAGCCTACATCGAAATCATTCAGCAGCATTCCGCGAAAGCGCTGGATGACCAGGTAGCCTACTGGCAGCGTACGGTATGCGGCAACCTGGACCGTTTGGGCCTGCCTAAACCTCCTTATGGCTGTCCCCGATAAAACAAAACCGCATCCCTATCTCATGAAGTACCGAACTTTCGAGGTTCGGTACTTTGCTTTCCCATTCAAGTATTGTTATTGAAAATATATCTTTTTATTTCATTATTGCTTTTCACAATAAATCTCTTATACGCAAACGAATCCGTCAGCTGTAGAATGTTCTTTGTCTCCAAGGCGGAAGCTCGGGAATCCGCCATTCTCTCGGAGGCTGCCAATTCGCCCAAACATCGTAAAATGAGGACGGGCCTTCTTGCACCTGCTTTGCCGCCCGTTCTCCTTCCAGGCGAATGTCGCGGGCCTGCTCATAAGAAATTTTACCTGCCGCGACGGCCTCGTCGAAAACCGCCTCATCCTTCCATTTCCATACGGAGCGATCGGGGGAAAAGTAATATCGAGCAAGTAATCCGTCGTATCGAAGCCAAAGGCCGTTCGACTTAGCGGTTCTTGCAAATTAATGTACCAGCCTGTTACGTGATGCTCTTCATTTTTCATGGCGTAAACGGCATGAGCGGCTCCCGGCGAAACAAGCATAAGCAAGTGCTTGATCCCGCCTCCCCACGTACTGTCTTGCAGCTCGAACGATTGGGCGGACGAAGCTTTGAGCGGATTGTTCGCGGACTTGATCGGATAGCCCGGACCTAAGTAGAGGACGATTAAGTCGGGGGTATCCTGCACGACGGTCATAGTCGTGACCCGATAGATTCGGTTTTGCCATACCCTCCGCAGCACAACAGGCTCGCCCGGGAGATAATGGGGTTTGCACATCATGAAAATCCACCTCTACTTGTCCATAATATGGAATTTCGATTTACGGCTCAAAAACCTGCATCACGACGGCTTTGCCGTTCGTTACTTTCGCTTCCGCCACGGCTCCATTGACGAAAGTCATCTGCGGCGGCACATGCCCGCAGTCGATATCGTAAACGATCGGTACGCCCAGCTCCTCCTCCATCTCCCGATATATATCACACGCCTCGTAGCCGCCGACGGGCTTGTTCGCATCGCTTCGGCCGAATAGAATGCCGCTGCAATGATTGAACCAGCCCGCCAATTTCATTTGGACAAGCGAACGTCGAAGGTCGGTTACGCTCAGCTCGCAGTTTTCCAAATACCAGAGGATCGGCTCACCATGAATGAACCGGCGTTGGAATGCCGGCACGTCGCCGTACGGCGTCCCGATTAAATGGCGGATGACATCGATGCATCCGCCGAGCAGACGCCCTCGCACGATTGCTTCGGAGCCCGACGTCGTCAGCCACGCGGTCGGCTCCGTCAGATGGAAAACGCAAGGCGAAGGCTGATCGTGATTCCATGCCTTCTGATACAGCTTCGACGAATGCTGCTGAACGGACATGCCTGCCCGAGTCGTCAAAACGGTCTCCCACATCGCCGTCGTTTCGTCCGAATAGGCTCCCCTTATGTCGATCAAATTCGTGCCATGCGCCGTCGCGATTCCGGTTGCAAGCGTAACGGCCAGCAGGAGTGCGCTCGTGTCGGAGTAGCCCAGAATCCATTTCGGTGGAATGCGGGCGTATTCGATCCGATCGATAATCTCGATCAACAATTCGCCGCCCCACGGGGGAAAGATCAGGCCGATCCCCTCGTCCTGCAAAAAGGCGTTCAGCTCCGCGGCCCTTACGGCGGCAGGAGCCGACCTCGCCTTGCTCTGGGTCCAAACCGTCTCGCCGCAAACCACCCGGTAGCCCTTCTCCTCCAAACGGCCGATCGCCTGTTTGACTAACCCGTGCAAAGTTTCCTCTACGCCCGATGAAGGCGCCGTAACACCGACGGTCGTCCTTTCCTGCAAAAAAGGATAGCGGATCATCTCCAAGTTCCCCCCTCGTAGTCCCCAGCATTTATTTCCATACTATTCGCGGATTTCCTGACATTATCCTGCCCGTTTGTCGGGACAAGCGCGGTTGACGGGACGACAATCTCCAAGCAAGGGATCTTGTACCCGTTCTGCGAAGTGAAAAACCGTCCGGGAAAAACGTCCGGACGGCTTTGGCATGCAAACCGATCCATCAGCGCTCCTGCGGTCCGGCAGCGGCTAACGAACCGAGCGATCGTTATCGGAGCTAAATGCGGCGGTTTAAAGTTGTAACGAACTCCAGTAACGTTATTACCTGCGAATCGGCTCTTTTTCTTCCCTTTTCGGCTCGATAACGATGCACCGATTCGTTAGACTTGAAAAACAATCGCTTTTCCGCCTATAAGCATCGTCGGGTTCGTTAGCCATCGATCCCGAATCCGCCCGGTTGCCGCGGATACCCTTCAGCGAAGTTCCACTTTCCATATCGATCAGATGAGCATCAATCCTTTTTGCTGTATTCGAACGAAATTTTGACGGGTGCCGACATTCCCTCCATAGAGAGATAGGCGTCGCACGTTCCCTTCAGGTCGCCGGTAAGCTTGATCGCGAATTGGAATGAGACGCAAACCCGGATCCTTGCTCACCGCCAAGCTGTAAACGGCATTATTGCCTTGGTAGTAAGCTCTGAAGCCCTTTTGCATCAAACCGGTTTCAACGCCGCTGTTCAAATATTCGATATAACGTTCGCGGAATACGCCGTCGGTCAGCATCCGGTCATCAAACTCGACTTCGTTCGACATCCCGTACTGTTTGGCCAGGTTCGCGGCATCCTCCAACCGGTCGGAATCCATTCCGCCGAAAAAATAGTTAGGCTGAAGCGCCGCGGCATCAAACCCTACGTCTTTCCACATAAAGCTTTTATACGCCAAAGAATGGGGAATCCAGAACAATTTCAGGTTCCTGTCATGGACTTGGCCGCTTACGGCTTTAATCAAATCCGGTCCCGTATCGCTTGTGCCGATCTGTTCTTCCAGCCAGTACATGCCGACAAGCTCCAGATTGGAATAATTCGCCGCCTGCCATCTTTGCCGGACCTGATCCAGCCACCAGTGCACCGCTTTGATCCTGTTTTCGAGCGCCTTCTCTTCGCCGACGACGGAGGCGTTGAAGCTTTCGGATCCCCCGTCCCCGTCAACGTCGCCAAAATCGTTTAAGAATTCCCCCGGATTCGGAATCATTAACACAACCTTCACTTTATGGTCGGGCCGGTTCAGCTTGGCTCCGACTTCCTTGGCGGCCTCGTTCAGCTGCTGCATATCTCCCGCGGCCGCAAATGTTTTATCCAAGTACCATTTCCAATCCTCCAGATTCGTTTGCCCAATGCCGAAATCCCGGCCGGCCGCGAAGTCAGCCCGAGATATAATACGCCGTCAAACAGCCAGTCGGTAGGCTCGCCGTCTTTATTCACATAACTGATGTTGGGGATAATCCGTTCCTTCTTCCAATCGCCCAAACCGTCCGCATATTGTCCGTTATACAGCAGATTCAGATTCCGGATGCCCGTCGCTTCCCCCGGCTCCAAAAAATGAGGCTGCTCGGCAGGAACCTTTACGGCCCCGTCGACCTTGCCGTCCATACCCATAATTTCGATTTCGTCAATGTATTCCCATTGCGAATGATGCATCGTAAAGGTTACTTTGACATAACGGGCATAAGCCAGCCTGCCCTCCGCATTCCCGCCCTTGATTCCGTCCCGGCTGCCGTCCCATGCAAAGGTCTCCTGTCTGGGCGGCCCTTCCCCCCAGAGCAGCTGCGTGGCGTTATGGGAAAGCAGTCCCCAATGATTCTTATCGTCGGAGACATACATCGATACCGTTAGCGGCACAAGGATCGAGTTGGCGGGATAATCTTGGAGAAAGCGGGCCGTAATCTTTCCGATCGACTTTTCCTCGCCCAGATCGAACACGACTTCGCGCGTTTTTCCGCGCAGATGTCCTACCCATGCCGGGTCATTCCGATCCAATGCGCCGTATTTCCATCCGTAAGCTTGCGGCCTTCGTCGGGGTGCGACGCTTCCGGCGATTCGGACCATTCATAGGAGAGGCCTGCCGCGAGATTGCGGAAATACGTCTGCTCCACTACCGACGGTGCCGCCGCTTGATTGGCGACCGACGCTTGTTTTGCCTGACCCGCTGCCGCTTCCCCCGCATTCGTCGGTTGGCCCGGTACGACCTGCGGATTGACGAGCCGCGCAATATTTTCACACTCTATGCAAACGTATTTGTGCGTGAAAAAATGGTTCGGGGAGTAAAAAATCGTTTATCGAAGAGAGGGATGTTTTTGCAGGCAGTTTTATCCTTCGGGATCATACGATGCGAGGGAAGCTAAGCCGACGTTTACGGACACCATGGCGCCTATTTGTCTTATTCGGTATCTGCTTTCTTGACAGAGTCAAATCGGCAATGAACATCTGAAGATATGCTAAGTTTCCCGGATGGAAAGATGAGCGCCCTCGCCGCTCGATTTGCTACAGTAAAGCTGTACCTATAATCGATTGCCGGAGGCGAATGTTCATGCAGAAGCATACCAGCTTGCTATCACCGGAGGATACGGCCTATTATAATCGCAACGGATATTTATTGTACAAAAAGCCGCTTTTTTCCGAACAAAAGTTGAATCGGTTGACGGACATTTTCGAGGAGCAGCTGGCGTTGAAGGGCCAGAAGCTTTCGGACGAGCTGGACACCCCGCATTTCCGCGACGAACGGCTGCTGGAGTTTTTGCTCGCGGATGAGGTGCTGGATCTGGTGGAGCCAATCCTCGGTCCGAACATCGGGTTGTGGTCGAGCCACTTCATCTGCAAAGATCCGGTGGTGGGGCGCGCCACGCCATGGCACGAGGATTCGGCCTACTGGAAAGGCCGCTTGAGCAGATACGACGGCATCGTGACGGTCTGGCTGGCCATCGACCGCAGCACCCAGGAGAACGGCTGCATGCGCGTCATCCCCGGCACTCATCATAACGGGTTTTCCGAGTATGAGGAAGTGGACAAGAGCAAGAACTTGTTCCGGTCGCAAGTGAAAAATATCGACGATTCGCAAGCCGTCTATTTCGAACTCGAGCGGGGCGAATGCTCGCTGCACGACAGCCGGATCATCCACGGCGCGAAGGCCAATACGAGCCCTCACCGCAGATGCGGCTATACGATGCGCTATTTCTCTACGGAAGCGCGCGTCATTCCGGAGCGCAATCAGAATCACAAAGTATGGCTTGCCCGAGGTCGGGATATCGCGGGAAGCCGATTCGAGAACGTATAAACGCCGGGAAGCGGAAAGGAATGAACCGATGAAGCGAGAGAGCGGGTCACAGCCTAGGCGTCTGTTGAACGAGCAGTATATGCAGCTTAACCGTTCCTTCAACTTCTTTGTGCAGCGGCTCAAGAAGCCGTCTCCGCTTCATTGGCACGAATTTTATGAGATGTGCGTCATAACGGAAGGGACAGGAACGAATGTGGTGAACGGAGTGGCCCATCCATTGGAGAGAGGGAGTCTGTTCCTGCTTACCCCCGCGGATTTCCATGAAGTATACCCTGATCCGAATTCCGTGCTGCAAGTGTACAACGTGATCTTCTCGGAAGAAATGCTGGTCGGCGAGCTGCGCGAACTGCTGCTTTACGGGAATGCAAGTCGGATGATCCGTCTGGATCAAGAAGCGCTTCTGCGGGTGGAGCAGGAGTATTTGGTTATCGACCGGGAAATGCGGGAACCGAAAACCGCCCAGCGGCTTATGGTGAAAGGAGCGTTGGAACGCATTCTGATCGAGCTGCTGCGCCAGCGGGAGATCGGTTCGGTCGATAGGGGCTTGCCGGGGGATGAGGCTGCGGCATCGAGCCATGACGCGGTTGCAAGCGCCCTTCTTTTCATTCATCATCATTTCCGGGAGCCGCTTAGCTTGCAGGATGCCGCCCGCGAGGCCAATCTCGCTCCCGGCTACTTTAGCACATGCTTCCGGCAGACGACGGGCATCACGTTCCAGCATTACCTGCAAAACTTGCGGATCGAATTCGGGGCCGCGCTCCTGCTCGCCTCCGAGCGGCCGGTAACCGAAATTTGCTTCGCCTCCGGCTTCCGCACCCTAACCCACTTCGAGCGGGTGTTCAGGAGCAAATACGGCTGTTCTCCCCGACAGTACCAGCAGCAGGGACGGTGGAACGCGAAGGGGCAAGGGCCGCATCAGCCCTAAGCGCCGGACCTCTCGATGCTCGAAAAAAAATCGTTATTCGAGGTTTCCCATGAGGCTTACGATTACTTATGAGAACAACATTCCGATTAACGCTTTCCGCTGGACGCCCAACAAAAAGCTGGAACCGCTTCATTATCATTCAAGTCTGGAAATCGGCCTCTGCATTTCCGGTAGCGGCGATTTTTATTTCGGCGAGAAGCAGTACCGGGTCGCAATCGGCGATATTTTTATAGTCAACAATAAGGAACTCCATATTGCCAAATCGGATGAATGCAATCCCAGCACCTATATATTTATCAATTTCGATCCGCGGCTGCTACTCGAAGAGGAAGAATCGCTGCTGCTGCCATTCGCTTACAATTCCGATCATTTCGACAATCGCATCACTTCGGCTTCGCCCCTGGCCGAACCGCTCGGGGCATTGATTGAGGAAATATGGTACGAGCTCGACGCCAAACAGGAAGGTTACATCAGTATGGCCAAAAGCGCCCTACTTAAGCTGTGTGTGCTGCTGCTGCGTCATTATTCGACCGGTATGTCGAAGTTCGAGTGGAAACGGATGACCGATACGTTCCGACGGATGCGTCCGGCTTTGACGATGGTTGAAGATCGCTTCCGGGAGCCGCTCGAGCTGGCGGACATAGCGGAAGCTCTCCTCCTTAGTCCTTCCCGGGCCAGCCATTTATTCCAGCAGGAGCTGGGGCGCAGCTTTAAAGATTATTTGCTGCATCTGCGAATCAACGAAGCGAAACGGCTGCTGATCAGTACGAGCCTTAGCGCTGCAGACGTTTGTTTCGGTAGCGGCTTTCAGAGCATCCCTTCCTTCTACCGTCTTTTCAAATCCATCGTAGGGCTTTCTCCGCTCGATTACCGCAGCAAATTTTCGGTGCACGCAATTATTGAGAATACAAAACAATAGCTGAGTAGATGACTCGCCTGCGCCCCGTCTATAATGAACCTGAAACGAAATCATTCGATGGAGGTCATTCCTATGGCGGGGTGGACATCGCTGGATGAACTGGTCAAAAAGGAAGTCGTGCAAAGAGGTCAGGAAGGCTGCGACGTAGACGGCTATGCAGAGAAGGTCGCGGCGGCTGGAACGGATGAAGCTCGGTTGATGTCGCTCTACAACGAAATGATAGCGCTTCCGATTCGAAGCGATTTTCCTTATGAGGAGCCTTCGGAGCTGGCCGATATTCGCGCTCTGCGGCCCGACGGTCCGCGCAGGCTGAGCGATTCGCCGGATGAAGCGGGGTGGCGGGACAAATTTTATGGCGCATGGCTCGGCCGCAGCGCCGGCTGCGCCCTGGGCAAGCCTCTGGAGGTTTGGCACTTCATGGGCGGGACAGAGAGCAATCCGGGATGGCGCAACGTACAGCTTTGGTTCGAAGGGGCCGACGCCTGGCCGATTCGCGGCTATACCCCAATCGAATCCCGCGCGGAGAAGGAGCATGGCTTGGCGCTTGCCTCCGCCAGCTTGAAAAGTACAAGAGAGCGCATCCGTTTCATGGAAACGGACGACGATATACGCTATACCGTACTCGGTTTGATTATGCTGGAAGAGAAAGGGCTTAACTTCGATTCGTTCGACATCGGAAAATTATGGCACAGGCGGCTCTCCTACAGACAAGTTTGTACGGCCGAGACGCAAGCTTATATGAATTTCACGCATGCGACTTCTCATCAAAAGGGACAAAGGCCGGAAGACTGGGATACCCGCAAAGATTGGGTGCGCACGTATTTGAATCCATACCGCGAATGGATCGGAGCGCAAATTCGCGCCGACGGCTTCGCTTACGGCGCAGCCGGCAACCCTGAGCTCGCCGCCGAGCTTGCTTGGCGCGACGCTTCCTTCTCGCACGTCAAGAACGGCATATACGGCGAAATGTTCTGTGCGGCCATGATCGCAGCCGCTTTCGTCGAAAGCGATCCGGAACGTATCGTACGCATCGGGTTAAGCGAAATTCCGCGCAATTGCAGACTTGCGCACGATATCGAGCAAGCGATATCGATAGCGAAGGAAGCGAAGGACCAAGTCCAGCTTGTCGACCGCATTTGGGAAGCGTTCAAGCACTATCACCCGGTGCATACGAACAACAACGCCGCTCTTGTAGCCTCATCCATCATTTTTTCCAAGGGCGACTTCGAGACCGCCATCGCCACTTCCGTGCTCGGCGGCTGGGATACCGACTGCAACGGAGCAACCGTAGGCTCCATTATGGGCGCTTCGCTGGGCGCAAGCAAGCTGCCTGCAAACTGGACGCAGCCGTTGAACGATACGCTGTACGCGGAATTGATCGGTTTCCACCCGATCTCCATCTCGGAATGCGCCAAGCGCTCGTATGAGGTATTTCGCAGCATCCGTGCTTCCTTGGCCGTCAGCGGCGCGTAATTTCGGCAGAGCGTACGAAAATAGGAGCATGCCTTGCGGCGATCCGGAACGAACGCCGCAAGGCAAACTCGATTTGATCCTTGAACGTTGGCAGACGGCGAAAGCGCTTGAAAGTTATGTCATCAAGAAGGAACGCCCGATTTTGACGCCGATTCGCCCGTTTCCTGATGCTGTATAACTTTTGACTGTCAAGGAGGGTTACATGTGGCTAAAATAAACAAGACGCAAACCATTATGGTTAGCGCTGCGTTAATGTCCTTGCTGGCAAGCGGCTGCAGCGGCAGGAATGCCGGAGAGGCCGAGCGGACGGAGAAAGAGAAGGAGGCTCTTGCGATTAGCGACGCTCCGGTAACGCTGCGGTTCGCGTACCCTTTCAATTGGGTACTGGAATCCGAGTTCAAGCAATATATCGAGGAGCCGGTCAAAAAACGTTATCCGAATATTTCGTTTGAAGTATACAATCTGGCTGCCAAGGGGCAATCGCTGGATGAGCTCTTGGCCGCCGGCACGGCTCCCGACATGGTGATGACGGCTTCTCCCCTCATGGAACGGTACATGGGCAGAGGGTTGGACGAAAACATCGAGCCGTTGATCAAAAAATTCCGTTTCGATCTGACCAAATTGAATAAGGTCGCGGTGGACGGGGTGAAAATCGTCAGTCAGACGGACTATTTGATCGGACTCCCGTGGACGATGCACTTTTACGCGAACTATTATAACAAAACGATCTTCGATAAGTTCGGCGTGGAATATCCCCGCAACGGCATGACCTGGGAAGAAACATACGAGCTTGGCAAAAAGCTTACCCGCAACGAAGGCGGCATTCAATACCGCGGGCTTGAGCCGGATGGACCGGTCCGGATCGGATCGATATGGTCGCTTCCTTACGTCGATCCGAAAACGAATAAGGCTGTAGTGAATACGGACGGCTGGAAAAAAGTGTTCGATTTGCTAAAGAAAATATACGACATCCCCGGAAACGGAGAAGTGAAGCTGAACGCGGCCGGCCAATTCGCCAATGACGGCATATTGGCCATGTATCCTTCGCTGAACCTGCTGTCCAACTTGAAGGATGCAAAACAATTGAACTGGGATATCGTACAATATCCTCAGTTCAAAGAACTGCCGAATACGGGCATGCAGGTAGACGAGTACGTGATTCACATTACGAAGCAGAGCAAATACAAAGATCAGGCGTTCCAGGTGTTGGCCACCATGCTGTCCGAAGAAGTACAAAAAGATCTTGCCCGCATCGGCCGCGTCCCGGTCATGACCGGCAAAGACATGGAGGAAGAGTTCGGGAAAAATCTGGATTACGCGAAAGGGAAAAACCTGAAAAACGCTTTCTTGACCCAGCCCGCCAAACCTTTCGTTGTAACGAAGCATGACGCCAAAGCCAAAACGATCATGATCGAAGGCATGAATGCGATGGTAAAAGGTCAAAAAGATGTGAACACCGCATTGCGCGAAGCCGAAGAAAGCATCAATGCCTACATCGCAACTCAATAATTGAAAGCGCTTTATGAAGACGGTTGGTATACTCTTAGTACGTGCACCAACCGTCTTTTTCTTTTTAGTTCTTCAGCGCGGACAGCAGCTCGCGGTCCGTCAGCAGTTTGCCCGTTTCCGCATATCGGCAAGCAGCCGAGGCAACCTGGAAAGCATAGGCTCTTCTCGGCTTGTCGGTATTGTTCGTCTTGCTGTGATGCAGCGTCTCTCTATGAAAAATAACGGCATCTCCGGGCGCCATCGGCTTGCATGGCATTCCGTTCTCAGGGTCTGCGGCTCGTCGATGTTTAGCGCCGGCCTCGTTCATATTCGCTTGACGGCCCAAGCGATGGGAACGCGGCGCAAGCCACAAGCCTGCATTTTGTTGCGTAATCGTATCGAGAGCTATAAACCCGTTGAGCATATGACCTAAAATGTGCGTATACATGTTGTCTTGGTGCCAAGCCAATCCTTCCCCACGCGGATGCACTACGGCATACATCCCCATCCATAGCCTTACTTCGTCGCCAAGTATTTTCTCAAAAATATCGATCAAGGCTGCGGATGAAAGCATCTTTGCCGTTTCCGGGAACTGCGCGGCGCTTTTGTCAAAATGAATGAAGCCGTTGGATTTCCATTCCCCGCTTTCGGATTTGCTCACGAAATCCGCCTGCTCCAGGTTGATTTTTTCTACCGTTTCAGGAGTAATGAATCCCGGCGCATAGAAATAGCCCTCGCGATAAAACTCTTCGATCATTTGCTCCGTTAGTACAAAATTGGAGATGGCTTGTGTCAACAGGTTCTCCTCCTTATGCGTGATGATTTCAATGTACTGCAAGGCCGACGGAAAAACTGCTCGAAAGCAACCAATAAATTGTATTTTTGTTCATAAAAAGCTAGGATACAATTAGTTGACGATATTAGTTCGTGACGATGATGGGATTTCACGGAGGACTATATGTATTACGACGATGTCCGACTGGAACGCGAATTGAACTTTGTGCAAAAGATAGGAGCTTTAACCGAGCACGACATGCACCTGCACGACGCTTTGGAAGTGAGCATATTGCTGGAGAACGACGCCAAATACCGTCTTGTCGACCGCGATTATTACGGGAAGCCCGGAGACGTCTTTGTGTTTCGTCCCTTTGAACCGCACTATAATCTTGCGCAAAGTACGGAAAAACCGGTGAAATGGATTATGCTGCTGTTTTCCCCGTCAATCGTCAAGTTCATTCCGGAAGGAAGCAGATTGCTCCAGCCGTTTTATACGGCCGCCGGCCGCTTCTCCCCGTTAATACCGGCGCAATCGCCATATGCCGGCTTGATTCATGCTGCTGCAAAGCAAGCGGTCGCCGAGGAGGAACGGAAGCTTCCCGGATGGCAGGCCAAGCAATATTTGTACTTTGTCGATATTCTCGTTTCGATATTCCGTTATTATTTAGAAGGCTTTCGGGAAGTTTCCTCTTTGGGGGGAAAGCCGAATGAGGCGATGATTCGGGTCATAGAATTCGTCCTGTCTCATTTTACGGAAGAGATCGAAATGGATCAATTGATCGTCATGTCGAATATGCGGAAAACGATGTTTTTCAAACAATTTAAAGAGCTGACAAGTCTCTCTCCCAATGAGTTTATCAGTCGACTTCGGCTGCAATCGGCCCTCTATTATTTGGATCATACCGACAAATCGATTACCGAAATCGCCTATGAATGCGGCTTCCACTCCTTAAGCTATTTCAATAAGCAGTTCAAGCGGTTCAGGGGGATCGCTCCGAGAGAACATCGGGCCAAGTGCAAAGCACGGAATGAATAAGGAGCTGCTTGGATGGCAGCTCCATTTATAAATAATTCCGCGGATGCGTTCTTCGCTCAGCTTTCCGTCAACGCCCCGCCCCGGAGCCTGCGCGCAGCGAGGCGCGATAGCCGCTCGGGGTTGTGCCCGTCTTTTTGCGAAACACCCTATAAAAGAAGCTGACGTCCTCGAAGCCGACCTCATGGGCGATGACGATCGTTTTATGATCGGTTTGCGCCAGCAGGCCGCAGGCCGCTTCGATTTGCGCTTCGTGCTTGAACTCGAGAAACGTCTTGCCCGTGTGCGCTTTGAACTTGTGCGAGAACGAGGTGACGCTCATGCCGCACAGCCGGCTGATCTGCTCGAGCGAGAGCGGCTTGTCGAAGTTTTCCTTGATGAGCAGAACAACCGCTTCCATCCACTGCCGGTCGGTCGGCTCCGCGACAGTGACGGCGTCCGGCGCGCATTGCCGGCTTAAGACGACCATGCATTCGATCATCCTCGCCTTTACGACAAGCTGGTAGCCCGGCTCCTTCCGCTTCGTCTCCTGCAGCAGTGTCTCCAAATGATTTTCCAATTGCAGCCGCTGCTTGCCCTCGACGTGCAGGTGGGGCCGGAATACGGACGATTTGCGCAAAAAAGGCGATAAATATAAAAACTCCAGCATCGGCACGACGTCTTCCATCGTGGCCAGCTCGCGGTACAGCAAATTCCGGTCGAACAGCACGTTGTACACGACCGTCCTGCGGTCGGGCGCCCCCTTGTAGCTGTGAGCCGCGCCGGGCTCGATGACGAACAAATCGCCCTGCCGCAGCGTATACAGGTGGCCGCCCATTTCGTGAAGCGCACCGCCCTCCAGCACGTATACGAGCTCGACGAAATCGTGCGCATGCCGCTCGATCGTCTGTCCGGCGACGATATTGTACTTGTTCGTAAAAAACGGAAACTCTTCGCGGAAATAGCCCGCTCCCCGGCTTATTTTCACTTCCTGCTCCGTCATTCCGCTTCGCCCCGCCTTCCGCCGCGCTTTGCAAGATCGTTCAATGCGTTGGCAAAATCAGCCACGATTCGCCGCGGCCCGTCTTTTATAATCAATGTCATAACAGAAAAAGGAGCTGAAGTAAACCATGTTCGAGGTACCCCAGGACAAGATTGACTTTTACCGCGAGAACGGCTTCGCGCAATTCGACGACGTCGTGACGTCCGAGGAGCTGGAGGAGCTGAGGGAAGCGGTAGGCGACGTGATGGCGGCGGACAGCGAACGGTCGACAGGCCAATCGCCGAACGGCGCCTATTATAAAGTACTGAACCAAAAGGTCAACGCATGGCGGGATTCGGCCGCCGTAGCGAAATTTACGCTTCATCCGCGGTTTGCGGAAATCGCCCGCCGGTTGAGCGGTGCGGACGGCATCCGGCTGTTCCACGACCACGCGTTATGGAAAATGCCGGGGGATTCCAAGCCGACCCCGTGGCATCAGGATATGCCGTACTGGCCGATGAACGAGCCCGGGGCGCTGTCGATTTGGCTGGCGCTTGACGATGTCGACGAGAATAACGGCTGCATGATGTTCGTGCCGGGCTCGCACAAAGTCGGTAAGCTGGCCGGCATCAACCTGGTGGAGCCGCAAAATTTGTTCGATTACGCGAAAGGAACGGGCATCGATCAGACGATGCCGGTTATCGTGCGCATGAAGGCGGGCAGCGCGACCTTCCATCACGGGTTGACGTTCCATTACGCGCACGCGAACGGCACCGACAAGCCGAGACGGGTGCTTGCCGTTATTTACATGCCGGACGGGACGACGTTCTCGGGCCGCCAGCATATTGTGACGGCCGGCCTGGCTTTTCGCTAGGGCGATTTGCTGAAAGGGAGCATGTTTCCGGTTTTGGCCAAGCGGTAACGAATCGGGTGGATCCTTGGGGTTGCAAAAGCCGCCAAGAAAGGAACCCTCCGGGCAACTGTACACGAAAACATGCTCTCGGAGCTTTGAAAAACTTGTCGCATATCAATTGTCGACAACTGCCTTCCTATATCGTTGCCGGTACGCTGTTTTATGAAAAAATTCGTCTCAGTTAATCGGTTTACTAAATTTAAAACGCTTATACAAAATGCCCCTTCACTTTAGGAACAGGGGCATTTGGTCTCGACAAATTGTACCGGCTTGTCCATATGACCGAGCATGATGAACGGTCTTACAATCTGTTCCCCTTACTGATAAATGGCCGGATCCTTATAATCCGTATTCAACACACCGGCGGCGACTCCCTGCTTCACACGGTTGTCTTTGGCGTAAGCCAATCCGGCTGTCGTGGAAAACCCGCTAACATTCCCGCTTATGTCGCATGAAACGAACTCCCATAACATCGACGGGATGTTAAACGTTGTAGCCCGCAATTCCGAATGTTGTATGGCAATGGTCGCCTGGCTCATGGCAGTCGTTACCGCAGCGTTTTTTTGCATTTTGTTTACGATGCTGCTGTTTCGAATCGTAGCTTTTTTGATTGTGGGGCTATCCGCCTGGAGAGCGAAATTATGGCAATCTGTCACATCCAGAATAAAGCCGTATTGATCGACTGTCGCATCATTATGATTGACGGAATAGAGGATGAGCGGTTGATAGGTTTGACTCGGTTTGAACGAAAGCCCGCTCAACATGATTTTTGTGTCAGGACCGATCGATTTCGCCGTATCCTTGTTCATCCAAACCGTACTTAGCTCAACGCCGTCCGGCACGCGAATATTTTCTATCACGATTTGGCCAAAGGTCGTCTGATTATACGGTCTTGTACCGTTTAACCGACACGCGATGACCGTCGTTAAAACCGGATTCGGTGCATCCATCTTCAGTATCGTGTTATGGCGAATGATCACCGACTTCGGATTGATTACATCATGCGTCGTATCTGTGTAAGCGGAAGCATTAAAGGCGCTGTAAGCGAAAAGAATGCAAGTAGGAAATTCGCAGACGACCGTGTTATTTTCGATAACAACGTTCCCGTCCAACTGGGGCGTATCGTTGCGAATTACGAGTACGGTTGATGTCCGGGTAATCGTGCATCCTCGGATCGCGATATTCGATCCCGCGTACAAAACAAGCCGGATATGAGAGTCTTCGATCACGAAATCTTTCCCCCAGTGCGAATCCAACTCTCCTGCAATGACGCAATGCCTAAAGAAGGCCCGATTCGTATGCCGCCCGGCCACCGTATGGCTGCCGCCGCTAAAATGGCAATTGGTAAATTGAATATCCGAGCAATGCTGCAAATTGACGCAATAGTGAGACGTGTTCGTAATGTTCACTTTACTGTCCCGAATTACCACGTTATTGCATTGTTCGATTTTCAAAGTGGTATCGGCGGCATAGCCCGTTTGATTGCGAATGGTCAAGTTCTCGACTACCACATTATCCCGGTATATGGCCAGAATCGACGCGTATTTGACTTGGGCATCCGGGTTGGGGCCAAGGTCCAGATGAGCCGTAACCACTTCCAGCCGTAAGCCTTTTATCGTAATCGGCGCTTCGTATTCGAAAATTTGTACTTGTTCTCCGGCGATCGATTTGTTGAAACTATGGTGAAGAGTCGGGGAGATCGACCCGAACTTGTCCGTAATTTTGACGAAATCGATTTTTTTATATGTTCCGCTTGGGAGCCTTATGATCTCATCCTCGTCGGATTTGATATATACCGTGCATCCCTGCATATTCTCGAAACCAGAGACGGAACTTTGAAACTTTTGCATAGTTCCGAGCTCCGAAAAGCTTTTCGATATTGGCGTTGCCTTGCGTCTTACGGCAAAAACGTCTTGGTCGGTTCTGCATGCCGTACGAATGACTCCTTCACAATAAACGTCCGCTGTAATCTCAATAGATTGATTCTCCTTAGTCTCCAAACGATAAATCGAATTTGGAATAAATACGCCACATCCTGTAGCTTTCGATTCGTTGAAACAACGGAGGAAAGCCGCCAAGTCGTCCGTAACGCCATCCCCGGCGGTACCAAACCATTGCACGTTAAGAAGTCCTTCGTAAATCCGTTTGAATCTCGCACCTCCGGCAGATACCAGAACCGTACCCATATTATCTACAGATTGCGAGTCCCCGGAATCATAATAAAAATGTCCTTCCTGTCCGCGATCCCGGACATAATAGATGCAGTCCGAACCGGGTACCGTCGTCATCGCACGCAGCTCCGCAATAGTCACAGTGCGGCAGCACGCCGGGTCTGTTTGCCCTACTTGAGGATGATGGTTCGGATGACCGGGATTCTTACCGTAGACCGAATCCGTTACCGTCTCCCCGCCCGCTAACGCACCGGTTGTATGGGACACCAGTCCGCCGGCCGTTAATGCTACTCCCGTCACTCCGAGTGTCGTCAGCAGTTGTCTCCGGGTCATATTATGTTTGGATGACATAGATAAACCTACCTCCATGATTGGTTATGGATATTTCGAGCAATTAATTCCCGTCGGGCACCAGTAATATTTTTACGATAGCTCCCGCTCCCGCAAGCAACTTGTCAAAACACACTTTCCCTTGATCCAAAGAGAACATCTCTGTCCACGGCATCATAACGGCTGAGTATTCCTTCGTCCACTGAATAGCCATCTCGAAATCGGCTCGAGAATAAGCAAAAGCCCCGAACATGGTTAACTCACCCCGAATGGCGCCATTTACGGGCAAAGTGCTCTCCGCTTCATGAAGCCCTGTGAAGCCAACCCGTCCGCCGATCCGCACCGCTTCCATACATGCCGCTCGGGTGCTGGTCATGCCGACTGCATCAATTGCGACGTCGAACCCTGAAGCCGGCTTAACAGCGGCAAGCTCCTGATCGGAATGGACCGGAGAGGCTCCTAGTTGTTTTGCGATCTGAAGCCGCTCCCGGTTAATATCCATGATCGCGACATGACGCAGGCCAAAATACTGGGAAGCTTGAAGAGCAAAAAGTCCGATTGGCCCAGCCCCGATAATGAGCAGACGTTCTTCGGCCGAAACCCGCAGCAGCCGACAAATATGGATGGCACATGCAAGCGGCTCCGCAAGCGCCGCCTCCGCAAACGATAATATATCCGGAATGGGATAACAGTTTTGCGCCGGAACCGTAACAAATTCCGCAAAGGCACCTGAAAGATGAGCACCCAACAATTGACGCGAGGCGCAACGTTGCTCCTCCCCTCCGGCACAGTTTGAGCATCGTCCGCAAGTAAGGAGGGGATTGACGACAACACGATCTCCGGGCCGAACCCCGGTTACACCCACTCCGATCTGGTCAACGGTACCCGCAAATTCATGGCCCATAATGAGCGGCGGGCGTCTGATGGAGCTGTGCCCCATATAACCGCTTAATTCGGAGCCGCATATGCCCGCACAACCGACCCGTATCAACACTTCTCCCGTACCCGGTACAGGCAAAGGAACGTCCTTGATCTTCATCATCGTGGGCCTCTCATATACCAGAGCTTTCATCCTGGAAATTCTCCTTCCTGCCGTTTGTCTCGCAGCTTTACGTTTCGGAATGGAATCGCCGGTTATTGATTTTTCAGCGTTTCCGCCCGTTTATTCACGTTTTCCTCAGCTTCCCTAAGTGCCGTATTCAAATCTTTGACCCCGGCAGCTGCCAATACGAATGCACGGTTGATCTCATTTTTGGCATTGATCGTATTCGGAGTTTGGACGATCGGTTCGGCGTATTGATCCGGCTGCAAAAACTTCGCATTCCTGCCCGCAAGATCTGGATTGTCCCTCCCGAACACTTCCCTTACTTTGCTATTTTTCAGAGGCGTACCGATTGCTCGTTCCGCCACAACCGACGTTTGGACTTCGTCGCTCAGAAAAGCCGAGATGGCCAGGAACGCCTCGTCCTTATGCCTGCTTGTCGAGGTTACGAACATGTTCGTCGTCCGCGGCTGCGGTCCGACTCCCGGCTTCTCCGGCATAGTCGGAAACTTTGTCACGGCCCAATTCGTCGTTCCTCCCCAAGCCGATCTTGGATAATCTTGCGACAGACCGGCCCACATCGCCACATTTTTGTCTTTGATCAAGTTCAGCACACCGGCAAAAAGCATCGAGTAGGCGTTTGTCGTCGCATTGAATCCTTTTTCATAGCCCGGAACTTGCAGGAGCGGAATGAATTTTTGCAAATATTTGTTCCATGCGTCCGTATTGAATGCCGCCTTGTACGTTTTCGGATCGTCTAGCGGGAGGGAGAGCTGGTTGTCCATGAACAGCAGCGATCCGGTAGTACCAAATCCGTAATATTGCTGGCCTCCTTCGAAACGCGTCAGTTTTTTGTTCAGCTCGATAACATCGTCCCACGTTAAGTTATCTTTCGGGTAAACGACACCGAATTTATCGAACAAGTCTTTGTTATAGTAGAAAGCATAGGAATTAAGTTCGATCGGCAATCCGGGCAGCTTGCCATCGTTCACATTTTTCAATGCGCTAAGGGCGGTAGGTTCGATCCGATTCAAATCGAAACCATGGGTTTGGAGGAGGCTCGAAATATCTGTCAGCAAGCCGAACTCCTTCATCATGACGCCCAGATCGGCCAAGCCGTGCATCAAGTCGATGTTGACTCCAGCGGCAATCAACTCTGGGAGCGTCGTGCCTTTATCGCTTTTGTACACTCTGAACGACAGATTCGGGTATTTTTTCTGGATGTATTTCCCGTACCATTCCATAAAGAAGGCTTGCGGGTCCGCCTCCGCCGTCGAGACGAAAACATTCAGTTCCACTGGACTCGGGACGGCCTCCTTCTTTACCGCCTCAGGCGTTACCTCGGACGGGTTGTCGGTAACCGACTTTCCGCAGCCTGCGGTGATCATCACGCCTGCCATCACCGGCAATACGATCTTCTTAACGAGTATACCGGGCAACCTTATCATTGTTCTTCGCTCCTTTGTTCCTCGGAATTCACAGCTTCTCATCCGTCCTCGATACTTCGATATTCGCGATGGTGAATGAATGGGCACCTCTCCATCTCTTTCCTGGAAAGTGCGTCTGCACGGATGTTCCGTCTTCGAGGATACGAAATCCCGGATCATGTTCGGCCAGCACCAGGAGGGTTTGGCCACGCAACCAACGAACATCCCCAATTTTGTAACCGCTTGCACAACAATCCGGATGAGTGACGATCACATATTTCCCGATAGCGGTAGTCGGAACCGGCGTATCCGTGATCAGGGCATCTAAGTCATCCCCTCTTGTCCGGGACAACGTCCCGTGAATGTGTCCCGTCGCCGGACCGGAACCGCTCAACTGTCGCTTTCCTTTTTGCAGTCGTGTACCACCAACCAACATCATCTCGCATATCGTCCCGTTTCTCATCCGGATCAGCCCCATTTCCCCCTGCAAGATGAGATCGCCAATTACGAGAGGTTGGGTCGGATAAAGCGGATTGCTCATGACAATGTCGATCGTTTCTCCGTATACAATCCGTACCGCCAATGCTCCTTCCGGTGCTGCGTCCGGAAGCAGTTTGTCAAAAGCCTCGATACGAGGATGTTGCATCGCTCCATAAGGTTCGAGCAGCGTGACGAACGTGCTTCGCAAATTTCGCCCCTCCTCGGCTTCCCTGCGAAAAACAAGCTTCGGCATTTCGTACTTCTCCGCTTCCAGGTTGTTGTCGTGCGGGCCTCCTCCCCCTCCCCCATAGAGGCGCGTCGAACGTAACGATGGTGAACGGCCGAGGTAAAGATGACCGTTTCCGTCCTCCGGCAGACCGGTCATCTTCAACTGCGCTTTCCGTTCACCCGAGCTCCCCCGGGTGACCAGCTTAACCATAAAGCGATTCCCCCGCAATTCGGTGTGTTTCACATTCCGGATATACATATACCCGGGATAGTGCCCCTCGGCGTTGCCGAAATCATGATAGTTCGACGGTTTCCGTACTTTCACCCCCTTCGGGAGCAAATGCGGGCCATATTCCGAAAGCGGCGACGACGTTTCGAAGGAAGCATCATGATTGGCGTCACCTTGAAGCGTATATTCGTGGCGAAAACCTCCCGACACACGAAAAAAATCGAGTACATACCCATCACCATCGTCCCCCCCGTCCAGCGGAACAAGCCACAGCTCCCGGTCGTAGCGGTCGATTTCCGGATAAGCACTCCGCTGGCTTGCCCGCATGGCCTGAAAGACGCCACCTTCCGCAACGAATCGCTCGATGCGGCCACCGTCGCGGTTCTCTGTTGGCGTAGCACTATCACGACCGTTAACCACGACCGTGTTGTGACCTATCGTCGAGACGGAAAACTGCTGGTAATTCGTATACGTGTACCCCAGATCGGGAAGCAGCTCCTGGCCTTTGGCGTAAAACGTAATGTTCAGAGGATCCCTATGATCATGGCCATGTTTTGGAGTAAACATGAGATAAAGCTGGGTCTGCTCACTGCCATTTCCGATCGCAAGCCGACCGATGCCGGCCGACGGCAGAAGGAGCGAACAGGGTTCCTTGTACGGACGCCCCGTCTGACTGGGCCATGTATCTTGAAGCGGCAGCTGTTTACCATTCGGATAGGTCAGGGCGTCATTCAGTCGCGATATTCGGTCTAGAATCGGAAACGCTAGGCTTAAATCCAATTGGTCAAAACGCTTCCCTGATCGGGCTGACACATACCCAGGCGGATCGCTGTAACCGTGCAGCATATCGAGCGCCTTCCGGATATTGGTATACACCTGGATATGGTAACTAAGCGCAATCTCTCTCCAAAATCCATCCGCCATAAACTGCGTCCGCATAAATCGGCTTATCCGCTCCACTGCCAAATGTATATAATCCGGCTTCTCGAGCACGATTCCGGCCGCAATCAGCACTCTCCAGCTATCGGGGTCCATATTGCCGTATTCGACGGGAAAGGTAAGCGCGAATTCCAGCGATGGAACAAACAGTTGCTCTATAATCGCCTTCCCCACATCTTCCCCGGCTTCACCGCTCAGTAAGCTCAATGCATTCGTCTTCTTAACTTGCCGAAACGCATGCAGCAATGGCTCGATTCGCATCAAATGAACATAATACCAATTGGACCAAATTCCGGATATAACGAAATACGGCGGTCCGGACGTAAAACTGAAAGGGGAGGAAAACTCCACTCTGCTCGTTTCCGGCACATACCCATCCTGGACTTGGGCGAACCGGTACAACAGCCGAGCCGCGCCCAGCGGATCCGTCTTACCTAAAGCTCCGATCGCGTCCATGACACGATGTATTTGTCCGAACCATAGTCGGGCTGAAAGGAAATACCGGTTTCCGTCAGCGTCTTCGTAGTAAGGGAAATTCAGTGGCTTGCCTGTGCGGCTTAACACCGTCACAACTTTTGTCTCCGGATATTTTTCGTTCGGATAGAGTGTGCCGGTCGCTTTGGCCACCAACTGCCGGCCGTCCATCGATAAATCATATAAGCCCATCACCGGCTGTAGTTCCGGTTTCTCCGGCAGACCAACCTCCGTCATTCCGGATTGCGGCGGGATCAGTTCGAGCAGGCGGTTCACCTCCTCCGAAGCGCGCGCCCATTCCACCTGCACTAGCGGTTTACAAGCCTTCGGGACGAAAATCGCTTCTCCTGCCTCGATGAGATCCGTACGGTCGAATGTGAATACGGCCAAATATCCGCCTGCCGGATCTTGATCGTAGGTCAAGATTCGCAGCTCGTATAGCCCGTTAAGGCGCGGTTCGGGATGGTGAAACGACAACAGCGGCCGTTCGTCACGTGTCAACGTTGCGGAATGGTCGAGTAACCGTCTGGCCCCGGCCGGATCGGTCCACTCCAGTTCATACCGGGCATGGGCATAGTCTGGCTTCATTTGCATCGTTACGCGCTTCTCTGTGAAGCCGACATACTGCATGTTCCATCTTTCGGGCCGAATGAGATGTCCCTGCGGAAGGCGATCGAAAAACATACCGCCCCATCTTCCCTCGTTAACGATATCCGCATACAAGTCGGGGGCTCTCGCATCCTTGACGTAGCAGCATGTGCGGATCGGAACCCAGGATACAAGTGGCTTGGTGCCGATCGGGTATATATGCACAATATTGATTCGCCATTCGTCGCCGGGAGCGACCGAACAATCGCCGAATGCCGTAAGCGGAATAGCCGCCTCGACATACAACCTTCCTACAGATTCATCGATTGCCGTTTCATAGGGAAACGCCGGAACGTCCACTCTCTGCCGCTGAACCTTTCCGTCCAAATGATTGTGCGGACTCCAATTCGTTAGCATGACATTCTTATTAATCGGCAGGTCGGCAACATAGTATCGATCCCCGGGTGCAGTCGTACAAATAATAAATTCGATACGCGTCAGTAAGGCCGCATCTTCTCGGCTAATATTTCCTCCTATGTAAAGAGCAGTCTTATCATAGGCGACCCGGTATTCCGGCCCGGCCGGATCCACTTTATGGAAGAAAGCGGTACGGAAATCATCCATCAGGTTGCTTCTTGACCAGACCTCGTCATCCAAAATCCCGTCAATAACGGGAGGCCTGACAGCATGCGGAATAATCGCCGTTTTATTCGAAATCGCAATCAATCCGATCCCTCTTTCGCGTTCCAGTGTTTTATCGATTTCGTTCAAGACTTGAGGATTGATACCGAATTGTTGACTCCGACTCGTCAGAAATAAGAGTAAAATCGTTAGTGGGACCGAGTTTAATGCGCTTCAGGTCCGTTCCTTCCACTTGCAAATAAATATCCGAATGCCCAATAGTCCGGCATCCGTCGATATACACCCGGCGCACGTCGGTCAACCGAATCGCGGGTACCCGGTTGTCGCTTCCCGCTTTGTCGGCTACAAAACCGTTGATTTCCAGCCGGTCTAAATCGAGTCCCTGCAGGGCGCTCCAACTTTCACCCTGAAGCTCGCCCAGCCAGTTAATGCGGATTTCCCGCAGCTCAATTTCCCGCGCATGTCGTAAATAGATCCCGTATGGGGCGAAATGATAGGCCGGATAGCTCGGAATCGGATCGGGGAGCCCGTGTCCATATATTTTCGGTACCGGTTTAATATCGAACTGGCAATCCGTGATCCTAATACCGTCTATGACATCGCCAGGTTTCCCGGAAACGGTGCAAACCCCGTTCGCTTCTGCGATTAAGTGGCTAATCGTAACGTTCCGAATGGTGCCCTGATCAGCCATCAAAAAGATCGGAACGCCCGGCAGTCTCATCCTCAAGGTTATATTCGATACGGTTACATGTTCGATCGTCCCGTTTTTCGCAACGAGATTAAGCGCTCCCGCGGCATTATGTACTGTACAGTTGGATATCGCCACATGGCGGACGGTTTCACCTCCTGCAGCGGCCGTACCATCGTGCCAAGGATCGATGCCGGTAAATAAGCGACACATATTGTTCAAGCTCGTAAACGTGCAGTTCGTAATCGTGATATGCTCCGCCGGACCGTGGCCGTCACCATCGATCGCTATGGAGTCGTCCCCAGTATGAAAATCGCTGTCGGAAATCCGCACATGCCGACAGGAGCTTAGATGAAACCCGTCCGTGTTCGGTCCGTGAAAATGATGTTGCACGGAAACGCCCTGGATGCGGAGGCGTTCGCACTCGATCATCCAGCCCGCGTAAACGGGTGACCGTTCGAACGTAATCGTCTCGACCGTCACATCCCAGCACTGCTCGAAGAGGAGCATCATCGGCCGCCAAGTTTTCGGCTTAAAGTGGACAAACATGGATTTACCGATATCGTTTTCGGCATACTCGAGCGGGGTCCAAAACTTTTCGTCTTGCCCATCCAGCCTGCCTTTCCCGGAGATCGTCACATGACGTAAGTGTTTACCGTAAATCATCGCCGGATAAGAAACGCCCGAAAATTTCCCTTCGTACTGAGTTGGGAATAAATAGTCCTCGCGATCGTCTGACAGCCGTAATACCGCCCCGGAGTCAAGATGCAGGTTGACGTGGTCCCGCATGACGATTGTGCCGACTATGTATACGCCACTCGGTACGACTACGGTACCTCCCCCTGCTTCGCCACAAGTATCGATCGCCCGCTGGATCGCCTGCGTATCTTTGTTCGAGCCATCCCCTGATGCCCCGAACAACCGAACATTATAACCGCTCATACGCCGATACTCCTTTGGATGGGAATTGGTTATCTCCAGTGCACAGGGGGACGATTATCCGACCCGGTATGCATGCAGTACCTTCTCATCGATTTCGATGCCAAGCCCCGGTCGGTCGACCGGCACAGTCACGTACCCGTCCTTGAACTCGATTGGAGAGGCGACTAGATCGCGGGCCAGCGGCGAGTCGGACACCGTATATTCGATCATCGGCGCATTCGGCACCGCGGCCGCAAAATGCGTGCTGGCCGCTACGAGAATGCCGGTTTTAAACGCATGGGGAACGATCGTTTTGTGCCGGTCGTAAGCTAGCGTAGCGATTTTTCGCCCTTCCGTTAATCCTCCGGCCCGGGCCAAATCCGGCTGAATGATATCCAGATTCGCTTCGTCCATCAAGCGCTGGAACGCTTTTCTGCCGCTTTCCTGCTCCCCTCCGGCGATCGACACGGACGTGCGTGCGGCCAATTCGCGGTAACCGGCGAAATTGTCCGGATGGAGCGGTTCCTCCAGCCAAAAGACGTTATATTTGGCATAGATGTCTGCCATCCGCAAGGCGCCCTTCAGATCCCAAGCCAAACCGGCATCGATCATAATATCGATATCGTCGCCGACAGCCGATCGAATCGCCCGGATTTGCGCTTCGTCGAACCGTGCGTCGCGACCGATCGGCCCCCATCCGAACTTCATTGCCTTATAACCGCGCTTGGCGAACTTTTCTCCCAGCAGCGCCGCTTCTTGAACCGTTTCCGGCATCAGCGTGCTGGCATACGCTTTAAGCCGGCTGCGGAATACGCCGCCTAGCATTTCGCATACCGGCCGCCGCGTCGCTTGACTTACAATATCCCATAAGGCTATGTCTACCCCACTGATGGCATGCAGAGCCGGGCCGGTTCTTCCGAAGTAAATTGTTCCCTCGTACATGCGATGCCAGAGCCGCTCGATTTCGAACGGGTTTTCGCCAATCAATATATTCCGCAAGCCGGTGGCGATCAAATGCGAGGCAGGCGCTTCAACGACAGCCTTGGCAACCGGCGGCGATGAATCGACCTCGCCTACGCCAACTATCCCTTCGTCCGTATGAACACGGATGACCAACGTATCTTGCGTGCCGTCGCATTGAGCGGCGTCTACCTCCGGAATTTTTATATAAATCGCTTCCACTTCAATAATTTTCATCGCTCCGACCACTCCCTGTATGTATCGCTTAGAATGTAACTGACAATCCCCCGTCGACCGGTACAATCGCACCTTGAATATAAGAAGCCGCATCGGATGCCAGGAAAGCGACGACGTCCGCCACTTCCTCCGCTCGGCCTGCCCGGGCAAGCGGGATTTTGCGCTGGTTGACATAATATTCGGCGAACGCCGCCGTTTCCAGCTCATTAATATCATTAACGATCGATAGACCGGCATCGATAAAACCCGGCGCGACAGCATTGACGCGAATGCCATGCGGGGCGAGCTCCACAGCCGAGCATCGCGTCAGTTGCTCGAGCGCTCCTTTGGCCGCATTATAGTGGCTCGATCGGTTCAAAGCCCTAGTGCCGTTGATCGAGGAAATGTTGACGAAAGTCCCCCCTCTCCCGCCGGCGATCATCGCTTGGGCTGCATATTTGGTGCAAAAATAAGCACCATCCGCGATCACTTCAAAGACATGCCGCCAACGTTCCGTTGCTTCAGTAAGCAGATCGCTCTCATAAAATATTGCTGCATTATTGACGAGCACATCCAGTCTCCCGCAGCGGTCCATAACGGTATCGATCATCCTCTGAACTTCCGCTTCGCGGGAAACGTCGGTCTGTATAAACAATGCGTTTAGGCCCATCTCCCCCAGCCTTTTCATGGCGGCCTCACCGTCCGATAGGTTGATTCCCGCAATGACGACATTTGCTTGCTCCGCAGCGAAAAGCTTTGCGCAAGCTAGACCAATTCCTGAAGCTCCTCCGGTTATGACAATGGTCCTACCCGAAAATCGCATCGATGCTTCTCTTCCTTTCCTAGGACGTGAACGTTAGCGACTTGCAATACCATGGGGAAGCAGACTCCCAGCCGCATTTCGCGGATACGCCTTTGCCCTTACGAAGCCTTCGGCATAACGTACACCGCATTGCAAACCGCGGAAACGGGACCATATTTCGATCATTTCGAGCGCACTCGAGTCGTACTGGTCCTTGAGCCAGCTCCCGGTTTGGCTCGCGTGGGCGGAAAGCATCCGTCGCTTCTTTTCGAACATATGGGTAATATCGACATACTCTTCCGGTTGAAAGCCGATGCCGGCCATGCTATCCATGAAATAAACAACTGGGATTCGATTGATCGGCGGATGAGGGGTCACGATGTTTGGTACCGTTGTCATAATGGCTACATCGTTTGCGATACGCCCAGTCACCGTATGGTCGGGATTGTACAGATCATCCGGCCAATGGGTTAGCACGACATCGGCTTGGGAACGCCGCATTGCATCAATGAAGGCGAGCCTCGTTTCCTCGGTATCGAACAGAAATTCGTCGCGAAACCCCATCCAGATCAATTCCGCTCCGATGACCGCCGCCGCCTCCAACGCCTCGGCCCGCCGAATGTCGGCAATTTCCGTTTTCGGTAACGTGGAAGAGCCAACTTCCCCATTGGTAGCGATTGCAATCGTTACATGGGCTCCGCTCTCCGCGTACCTCGCCAGCGTCCCTCCGCATAAAATCTCCGCATCGTCCGGGTGGGCACAAATCGTGAGTACGTTCATGGCCTCTTCCCTCTCCATTTAAGGTGGCATCAATTTTTCCGTTTTTCACCATTAGTTTATTTTAAAAACAATCGATTGTCAACAATTATTTCAAGAAAATTAAATCAATCAATTGTTGACAATCAATTGATGAAAGTTGATCTTGCTCAATGATTTCATTTTGGGCTATACTGTTTACGAAACATACCGGTAGCGAATCCCATTTTTATACATATTGGAGCGATATAAATGTCCTTTCAATTTAAAAGCCAAGCCAACTCCTCTCTACGACACCGAGTGGCTAAAGAAATCCGTGACGCCATAGTAAGCGGGGAATTGAAAGCCGGAGATAAACTGAAAGAGCTCGATATCGCGGGGCAGATGGGCGTTAGTCGCGGTCCAGTCCGCGAAGCGCTGCGCGATTTGGAAGCGATGGGGCTTGTCAGCAACCATCCATACCGCGAGACGGTTGTAGCCGATGTAAATAAAACAGAAATAACCGAGCTCCTTATCCCAATCCGACTTCAGCTCGAACTTTACTCGATCCGTACGAAGCTTGCGGAAATGGACGGGGCGTTCTTCGATAATTTACGGGGTACGATCGAGCTGATGAAAAAGGCTGCCGCCAATAGCGATATCTCCACTCTTGTCGAAGAAGACATTCACTTCCACGAATCGATCATCTTATTCAAGGAAACTTCCTTCCCCAAGCAAATCTGGTACGGCATCGTAAACCGACTCCGTATCCATTTTATTAAGAACACGAAACATTTCCCTGACCTGAGCCGTGTTCCGGAAGACCATGAACAGCTGATAGAAGCGCTGTTTAGCCAGAATCTTAAGCAAATTGAGGAAGTATGGATTCGCCATATTAGCCACCATGATTCATTGCTCTGCTTCGACGACATCGATGATTCCCGTTCCTAAAATAGAGTAAGGGCTGATAAAATCAGCCCTTACTCAACTATCGCAAGCATACTAAAATCACTTATGCACCGCTTGTTCCGTTCAATCTTTCTGCGTTTATCGAATGGCATTTCAGGGGGCACCGATCCGGACGGCTCGGGGATATGACTTTGCAAAAAACAAGAAAACGACTGCCGTCCCCCATGTATGGGTATGCAAGCCGTCTTTTTCTTCAGTACTGTTCCCTTCGTCATCCAGCGAAAACCTGCCGTCGCCATCGTCCTTACTTGCTTTTCTCTCGATGACGCGCACGGCTTCCTCCTTATGCTCGCTTGTCCGGGAAACCATCATTTCATGCAGGTCGACCGGAGGAGCTACATGCGGCTTTTCTTTGTAGCTGGGGAATTCGGCGAGGTTCCACCGGAAGCCTTGACTGGATGCCTGCTTCAGGAGCGGAAACAAGTTGATCGTGCCGACCATGGCCAACGTCCGGTCCTCCGTAAAAGCTTTCGCATAAGACGGCGATTTCTCGTTGGGGAATGTCTTCGAACGATCTCCCTCCTCCAAGACGGCGAGGCGGGATTTCCATTCTTAATTGGTAAGCGTTTTCAAATTTGATTTTAGAAGGGCGCCCCTATGGACGAGTACGGACCGCGGGGCTTTTGCTGGCGATCATCCGCGCGTGCTCGATGGAGCGGAATACGGCTGGCAGGTCGAAGCGATGCCGCTTGCCGATATCGTTCCGCTTCTTGCAAACGCTTGCGTAGACGGCGCCGGCTCGGTTCGTGCACCTTGCTCAATCCCGGGGATTTTCCTGTAACGGTGCCGAATACCCTTAGCGTAACAGGTAATAAGTTAATTGTTTTAACAACCGGCAGCACCACCGTGGCGCAATAAGCCAATAGAGCAAACATTTTAGCTGTTCACAATCACAGCTTTGCTTTTAAGTATGTACCAACTATGTCAAGAAATCGACGTACGGAAGGGGCTATTTCCTGCGGAACATCTACGCCACGCGCTTTAACGGAAAGCAATAATCCCTCTGAAATGTCGATTAATTGATTCAAAAATCTTAATTTTACCTCAGGGCTTTCATATGATTCCCAGAGAAAGACGGGGGTTTCTGCACCAAAACGATCACATAAATCTTTTACCGATTTTATAATTTCGGTTGGCGTTTCTTTCTCCCACGGTGATCGAGCAAAGTATTTTGCTAAGCGGGGAATGGAATACCAGGACGCATTGATATACAATTCGTCAATCTCCAGTTCGGTTCGCTCGGGAATCGGTTGGGGGAACTCCCAACCCGTCGGTTGACCGGAGGGAGGGATCCCGACTCTGTCAAATAGAACCTTCGTATCTGACGGGATCTTAGCTCGTGACTGTTTCTGCCAATACCAGTCCACAATGTGCGCTCCGGTTGGGGTATCATATACAACTGATAAAAAGGCTCCCTCCGGAGGAGCGTTTTGTGGTGCGCTGATCGTGACCATCGCTGTATCCGGGATTGTTACAAATTGTTTTTGGGCAGAGGCTACCTCTTCAAAATGATTGTCAGCAATCACTACAAATATATCGATATCACTTAAATAGTCTGCTATACCGCTTCCTAAAGAGCCAAACAACCAAGCAGCCACAACACGTTGATCCTGTTCCAATGATTGAAGGATAGACTGCAACAATTCATCTCTCGATCTCTTGTGAGACTCAAATATCGGATCAAATACTTTAGCCATGATCTCCTCCATCATTGTTACTTAACATGAGTTTACTTAGTGTCAACTGTAGTTGATAGATAAACAATAGATTAAATTGAAATTTACTGCCCGTTAGCCCCCCATGCCTTGCCGGGCACCGGGCATCGCTCGTAGAACCGCTGAGCAAATCATTGCCGAAATTGGAACCGACATCGGTTCTAGTTTTTAGCTGAAATCAAGGGACGAAGTTCATTTAGGGCAATCTTCAATCCAATTATTACTTTTTGCTTGATTCCGGCTCATGTTCTGCCGGAAAACCAATTCCTTACAATCTTAATAATGACTCAACATTCCGCGCACATTCCAAAAACAATCTAAAGCTATGATGGTAGATAGGGTTGATACAGAATAAAAGGAAGAAGGAGACATGCCAAGCATGAACGACAAAGCGAAAGCGGGTCTGGTCGTCGCCCTTACATGCATTGCTGCGGGGTGCTCGTCGTCCGATCCTCAAGCCTCGGAAGTTTCCGCCGAAAAAGCGGCGGTCAAGCCTCCGGAACCCGTTACCATTAAATTGTATCCGGGCCAATGGATTACCGACGCCGATATGGAACTAATGATCAACGGGCCTTTGAAGAAAAAATATCCCCATATTACGGTCGAACGGCTGAACCGGGACAAAAACCCGCTGGCCGAACACGTTGCCCGCGGCGACGAAGTGGATTTGATCACCTCCTGGAACGGCAGCATGTCGCAAAATATGGATTTGAAAATATACGAAGATTTGACTCCGCTTGCGAAACCTCTCAATTTCCCGTTCGACAGATTCGACGCGCAAGCCTTGGACACCGTCAGAGCGATTTCCGACGACGGCAAGCTGTACGGTCTGCCTTACAACCGGCAGTTTAACGCGCTGTACTACAACAAGGACATTTTCGACAAATTCGGGGTCCCGTACCCGAAGGACGGCATGACGTGGGACGAGACGATCGAGCTGGCGAAGCGGGTGACGCGTCAGGAGGGCGGAGTCGATTACCGCGGACTCGATCCCGAAAATATTACCCGGATGGGCTATCAGCTGTCGCTCGTGCAGGTTGACGCGAAAACGAATACAAGCGATATCATGAACCATTTCAATACGTACCAAAAGCTGTTCGAGACCGGCAACCGAATTTATTCGATCCCCGGCAACAAACCGGCGAAATGGGGCTACAGCGCTTACGACGCCTTCATCAAGGACCGAACGGTCGCCATGGCCGCCAACGTCAACTTTTTCCCGTATTTGGCCGAAGCGCCCGATTTTACAAATTGGGATATCGTCCAATATCCGAGCTATCCGGATAAGCCGAACGTGTACGGCATGTTCGATATGCATATAATCGGCATCAGCAATACGAGCAAGCATAAAGAAGACGCCATGAAAGTGCTGGAGGTCCTTTTCTCCGACGAAGTGCAAATAATCGCCACGAAGCAGACCGGCCGGATTTCCCTGTTGAGCGATACGAAATTCCAACAGGCTTTCGGCGCGGACATGCCGATTCTGAAAGGGAAAAACATCCAAAGCATCTTCAAAAGCAAGCCCGCCCCGGCGCCGCGTCTCTCGAAACACTATGGAAACGGCGGCACCAACGTGCGGAACAAATTCAACGACTACGTGGACGGCAAAATTGACCTGAACACCGCCATTCGAGAGGCGGACGAGTTGACCAACGCTTATATCAAAGCGCAGGAAGGAAAGTAACGGCCCTTCGAAGCGAATTGCCGGTCCCCGGGAGCGATCCCGGGGATTTTGCTGTCCTTTGGCTATTTTCCTAGAGAATCTCTTTCATGAAATAATAATGCTTACTCCCGATCGGAGCATCTTCAAGTATTGCAACTTCTTGATAACCGTTTTTGCGGTAAAAATCCGGCGCTTGGAAACTGAATGTATTCAGTTTTATAAACGTGCAGTTTTGTTGTTTGGCGATGGTTTCGATCTGATTCAGCAGGCGGGTTCCATACCCCATTCCTCTTAACGATTCGTCTACCCATAAAATATCAATTTCGATCCAGTTCCAGCAGAGGACGGCCAATACTCCGCCAACTACCAGCCCATCCTCATCCTTAACGGCCAGATTTATTTCTTCATAGCGGGATTTCAAATAGTCGGGAACATGCATGGCATTAAACTCGATCAATCTTTTTCTAATATACTCGCTTTCTTCTTTTGTTCCGAAAGAAATAACCTTATCCGAAGACATAAAGACCCCTCCCGTTTGGGTAAATCCAATCAACATTCGCATGCTTTACACCATACGAACATGCTGCCGAGCTTTTGAAATCCTGCTTTGTAATAAACACGCAGCGCATCGTCAGGTTCAGGGTCCAAGGTCCATAAACCGCCATGATTAATATAAAGTTTAGAAAGACCCCGTTCCTTCAATCGGTGCATGACCTCATACAGTAAGTTCGTGGCCAGTCCCATTCTTCGGTGGCTTACCGAGGTTCCAAACGGTTCAATGATGGCAATGTTATTTTCCATATCGTGCCAAATATTCGCAAAACTTACGACCCGATTTTCTTCATCCACCACGACTAAGTCCAGCTCCTTCTTGTATGTCGGGCTGTTCATCAGACGCATGTATATATCCGTAGTAGGCGCAGTAAGACCGGCCGAGCCGCCCATGACGGTTACCTTTTGTTCCAAATCGCCGGTTTCGAGCGGTCGAACCTTAACCCATTCGGAAATTGCGGCATTGGGATCGAAGAGTCAAGATGAATCACGCCGGAGTACATATACCAGGTATGTTTGGTGTATCCTTTTGCTTCCAATATACCTACCCGTCCCCTATCTTCCTCATAGGCCCAAACGTATACTTCATTCCCGGTTCGGTCCTCTAATAGAGAAGGTGCGCAATACTGTTGCTCGGCCCAGTCAAATATTTCCCCTTCGTAATAGGCATAATCAGATCCTGTAACGCAGTAGAGGATCCGATAATGTCCTGGCCAGATAGCCCCTATGACTGTGCCGTCATTGATTTTCTCACAAATCGTTACTTTTTCATGAAAACGATCATCAAAAGAACGGATATAATCCAGATCTCCCAAACTAGGATAAAATCGCTTGTTCGGATCCGCAAATTTTTTGACAATTAGCGCTCGAATCGCTAAATCATCCTCTTCGCCTGAATAATGCCGAAAGCGTAATGTTTTCATTTTTCTCCCCCCAATCTCTCAAATCAATTTTCGGACGGTAACGACTTTGATGAATGCTTAACGCAGCTTCTGTATAATTTTACCTTGTCGGCATGTCGAATCGAGCGGAAAAATTTATTGCATTTTAATTATCCTGCCCAATAGCTCAATAGGCTGCCTAATCCTGGCAGCCATCGTTAAGAGCTTAGTTTGCTTTTATCGAGCAGCACGATTTTTCCGGTAACAAACCAAAATTGCGATCAGGAGCCAAACGGCAGCCCCCATCATAAACGGTACAAGTCTAAAGCTATAATTAATCACATCGTCGATTCCAAGAAGCATTTTAAAAAGAAACTGAATATTTGAAAGCAAGTTCGCATAGATTTGGTAACTGCCCTCGGTTACTCCCTTTTTCCATCCTAAATCGTCAACGAACCAAGCGAGAATTGTTAGTAAGGTATAAAAAGATAAAGAACAAATGCTCCATTTCAAATATCTCATCTATAAACTCCTTTGCTGAGGTTAAGCTGGCGGGGGAGGAAACCTAGCAAGTTATGTTTCTACAAACGACCCCCGGATGCGCTGCCTCCGCGCATGTTCGGCCCCTTTAAAAGCCCCGCTTCATTGGTGAAGGTCGGATCGGGCAAGCTTTTTGGCTGATTATTCGATATACTCGGCGAGGTTCTCCAGACTGGACCTCAAACCGACATCGTGGTCTTCCTTCCGTATACCTTCGGGAACGTTCTCGCAAACGATAGTAACCGCGGTGCCCTCCGGAACGGCCGCAAAGGTCCATGTCATGATCATCTCTCCCGCAAAAGCGGGGTCGTCGGACTGGAACTCTACTGACTGTACGATTCGCTCATCCGGGACAAGCTCCAAAAATTTCCCATTGACGATGTCGGTATGTTCCGAGGTTTTACCTTTCGTTGCATGATCCGAAGAAATCAGAGACTCCGGATCCACGAATGCGTTATATATATTTTGCGGCGATGCCTTGATGACTCTCGAAGCGGAATCGGTTCTCTTCTTGCCCGATGCATTTGTTATGCTCCAAGTCTCCTTTTGTGGGTGCAACATCCCCATCATTTTTAACTAATGTCAACATACTAGCACACCTATGGAGTTCCGATTTCTTTTGGATTGCTTTTTCGTTTGAAGGCCTCATCCGGATGGTATTATAGTATTGGGGAGCCGAAAAGATCTCTTTCTCATCATAGGAGGAGTCCGGAATGTATGTAGCCGATAGATGGGTCGAAGCTTTTCTTGAAAAAGCGGGATATGTTGGGGTTGTAGGCATTTTGTTTTGCATGTTATTCGTACTTCTTCTCGTGGCATTACTCGGGGCAGTTCTAACTAACAGAGCCTCCGACAAAAACATCGAATGTTCGGAAAACAAAAAAAGATCCGGCTAAATTAACGATTACGCCGTTCAACCATTCCGTCCGAAAGCGCAGCAGGCTGCCGATCCGTAGGGCAGCCCCGCCTTCCTAATCGAATATTGAACTATCCTTCGTTCCTCCTTGCATAAAACGTAAACGTTTATTCGTTCCCTTTTGAAATGAATATGGATTTAAAAACTACATCCTTTCGTCCATCGATTTTATTGTAGTCGATCACTTTATAACAAAATCCTACATAAACGGATGTACCGCCATCCTTGTATAAATGCGTACGAAAAGCAAAAATGGGCGGCGAATCGTGAAGGGCTCGGCTATAATCAACTAAACATATAGAAATCGGAATAAGAATCACTAGAAATACAACTGTAAATTTTCTCTTGTTCATTCATTTCTCCTGTAAATTTACGCGGCGACAAACCTCAATCCAGACGGAATGTCCTTACCGATGGAAACAAGCGGCCCGCCGACCATTACCTAATGTAAGACTTAGCTTTCTCAATGTATCTATAGATGTTCAAATCCATTCCGTGCTCTTTCTCATCGGGGTTTTCAACGTGAAATCGTTCAACGGTTCTTTCGATCTCAGGATCCCGTTCATTAAACAAAGCCTGACTTTCATCTAATCGTTTAGCCAAGGCTACCATCTCTTCATTTTCGGGAGGGATTCCGTTTTCAAATCCTTCGATCAGTTTGGAGACGACTTCATTCGACTCGCTTCTCAATCTTTTAAATGGCTCCAGGCCCAATTGTTTCTTTACTTGTTCGATTCGCTTACTCAGTCTTTCCTGTTGCTCCGGCGTAAAGTATTCCCATACTCCCATGTCCGTCTCTCCTCCAATCCAAAGGTAGCCTTTGTTGAATAACCCGAGGTATGATTGTATACTAAAAAAAATTACGGACCTATTCAATCATTGAAATGATCCCGATCTGTCGCATAATCGATATCTCCGATAAAAACTGTCGATTTTCTCAACAATTTAATCAGGAGTGAATCGGTATGACCGAGAAAATGGACCGTCGAAAGGCAAGAACAAGAGCATTACTGCACAAAGCTCTTGTAGAGGTACTGGAGGAAAAAGGGGCAACCCGCATTACCGTCAGCGACATTGTGGAGAAAGCGGAGTTAAACCGCAGCACCTTCTATTTGCACTATACAGATGCAATCGATTTACTCGAACGGGTGAAAGCTGACATCTGGACGGGCTTGACAGAGAGAATGAAGAACCTTAATCCTTACAACTATCTGTCCTACGCTGTCAGAAATGAGCCTGATCCCGCATTGGTGAAGGTGATCGAATATTACGGCGAGCACGCTGATTTCTTCAAGGTGATCCTTGGCCCAAACGGAGATCCTGCTTTTGCAGCTCGAATCAAGGATTTTTTGAAAGACCATCACCTCTCCAAAATCCTCGATAGCCGACCGGATTTGGCCGATACGATAGTCCCGAAAGACTATATGATTGCTTACTTCGCTGCCTCCAATCTCAGCATTGTTCTGAATTGGATCGAAACCGGAATGCAGCAAACTCCCCGAACCATAGCACTTATGATCACCAGTATCCTGAGCAGCGGGATGAACCAATTGTACGGCATTTCCCCTACAATGCGATCTGAACCAGTCGTAGAACGTTTTTCGTCTCCCTTATCGCATGGTCCGACAACATAAAGACCTCCGTCCGTAAGTAAATAGGCGGAGGTTAATGTCGTTTTCGGCGCTGGCTGGCCCGCTTTAGTCATCATGCGATGCAGGTTGTATGGATTCATCGTCCTCAACCGGATACGCGTACAAAATATAACGTTCGGGCGCATCCCCCACATAACGAAACGGGTAACAGGTCGTCACAACCAACGCCTCCTTCCCCATCGAACGAATGACCGTCGTATCGTCTTTATCCACGATATCCGTGCTTTTGATTTCATATTCGAACGTGCCGTACGGCAGCTTGACGACAAATCGATCCCCTATCTCGAGCTTGTCGAAGTTTCGAAAAACGGTATCGCGATGTCCGGACAGTACGATTTGCTCGCCGTCCGAAGGAAATACGCTTGCGCTGTAGTGGCCGACTCCTTTTTTCAGCATCTCCTCGTCCGTACCTTCAATTATAGGAAGATCGGCTTTCAGCTTCGGGATTTGCAGCACGCCGATCACATCGTTCGGTTTCGGGTTAAACGTTTCCCGATCGATAAGAGGCTCAGGGGCAGGCATGGTTTCGGCCGTGTGTGCCGGGGGAGTTTGTGGCTCCTCTTCGGACAGTTCCTCTTCGCGCGACGTATGAATCAAAGCGTTCGCTTCCGCCATCGCCTTGTTGATGCTCGTTCGATGATCCACATATTGCATAACGGCTAAAGACAGAACGATCGTACCCGATATCGCCAGAACGGCGCCGAGGATCTTTCGCATGGTATCCCCTCCGTTTCCACATCCGGCATCCTCGCGGTTTAGAGGAAAAGCAAACACATTGCTCCGAGGAGAACGTGCTTGCTTTTCCGTCAGCCATCAAGCTTTGCGTTTTCTTCCCAGAAGAACCAAGCCCGCGAACAAAGCGGCCAATCCTGCAATACCCAAGTTGTAAAAATGGACGGCCGTATTCGGCAATCGGTTCAGCGGCTTCTCCGGATCCGGTTTCTTGGTCGACGTTTCGACGCCGTGCTGTGCGGAAGGCGTTTCCGTCTCCGTATTTGTCGGCGTCGTGCCGGTTCCGGCATCTGTAGACGGCGTTCCGCTTCCTCCGCCTGTCGAAGGCGTTCCGCTTCCTCCGCCCGTCGACGGTGTTCCGTTTCCTCCGCCTGTTGAAGGCGTTCCGCTCCCGCCTCCCGTCGAAGGCGTCCCACTTCCGCCTCCTGTAGAAGGCGTTTCACTTCCGCCGCCCGTCGACGGCGTTCCGCTTCCTCCGCCTGTCGACGGTTCATTCGGCGTTACGGGGTCAGGGTTCGTACCCGGATCGGGATCCGTTCCAGGATCGGTTCCAGGGTCGGTTCCCGGTTCCGTGCCCGGATCCGTCACATTGATCGTGACTTTCGTCGTGATCGAACCGCCCCGGCCGTCGCTCACCGTTACCGTGAAGCTGTCCGTCCCGACATAGCCCGGGTTCGGCACATACGTCCACGTCCCGTCCGGGTTCACCGTAACCGTTCCATGCTGCGGGTCGCTGCCTTTCGTGTACGTCAACGGATCGCCGTCCGGATCCGTTCCGTACACACTGCCGGTCACCGATGTATCTTTCGGCGCCGTTACGCTCACATCCCTAGCGGTTGGCGGCTGGTTCGGCTTTTCCGTCACATTGACCGTCACCGTCGTCGTTACGGTGCCGCCCTTCCCGTCACTGACGATGACCGTGAAGCTGTCCGTCCCGACATAATTCGGATCGGGCACATACGTCCACGTCCCGTCCGGGTTTACCGTCACCGTACCGTGCTGCGGATCGCTGCCTTTCGTATACGTCAGCGGGTCGCCGTCCGGATCCGTTCCGTATACGCTGCCGGTCACCGACGTATTTTTCGGCGTCGTGGCGTTGGAGGACGACGGCACCGTCGGAGCTTCGTTCGGCTTCTCCGTCACCTGGACCGTCACCGTCGAGGTCACGGTGCCGCCCCGGCCGTCGCTTACCGTTACCGTAAAGCTGTCCGTGCCGACATAGCCCGGATTCGGCACATAGCTCCACGTGCCGTCCGGGTTCACCGTCACTTTTCCGTGCTGCGGATCGCTGCCTTTCGTGTACGTCAGCGGATCCCCGTTCGGGTCCGTTCCGTACACGCTGCCGGTGACCGGCATATGGTTCGGCGTCGTGGCGCTATAGTTCGGCACCGTCGGCGCTTCATTCGGCTTGTCCGTCACTTGGACCTTGATCGTCGATGTCGTGACGCCGCCCTTCCCGTCGCTGACCGTTACCGTGAATAGATCCGGACCGACGTAGCCCGGATTCGGCACATACGTCCACTTGCCGTCCGAACCCAACGTGACCGTCCCGTATTCCGGATTGCTTTCGATCATATACGTCAGCTTGTCGCCGGTATTCGGGTCGGTTCCATACACGCTGCCGGTTACCGATGCGTCCTGCTGCGTCGTCACGCTATAGTTCGGCGCCGTCGGCGGTTCGTTCGGCGGCTCCGTCACCTGGACCGTCACCGTCGACGTCGTCGTTCCGCCCTTCCCGTCGCTGACCGTTACCGTGAAGCTGTCCGTACCGGTATACCCCGGATTCGGCACATACGTCCACGTCCCGTCCGGGTTCACCGTCACCATGCCGTACTGCGGATCGCTTCCTTTGGCAAACGTCAGCGGATCCCCATTCGGATCGGCTCCATACACGCTGCCGGTTACCGACTCCGTGTTCCACGTCGACTCTTCGAAGTTCGGTACTATTGGCGGCACGTTCACCCCGGACTCCACTACGCCCGATTCCCGAACTTCTTTTAGTCCGGCGAGCAAATTATCGTACTGGACGGCCGCTTTATTGGCTACATTCGTCGTTCCGGTTCCCGGAACCACTTTCACCCGGAATTGGACCGTCGTCCCCCCGGGCAGCTCGTCGGTATTCGGGATTCTTCCGCCCTGGGTCTGATTGGCCCCTACTCCCAGGCGAACGACAACCCGATTATCCGCGGCCACAAATTCCCCATAATCGTCTCCGGCGGCATCGGTCAAGGCTCCGCTGTTCGGTCCGGATACGATTTGAAGCGATCCCGGAACATATTCGGTTCCGGCAGGGATGTTGTCCGTCAACAGCGCTTGATCCGCTACGTCGCCTCCTTCGTTCTTAAACGTAACCGAATAGGTCAGGATACTCCCCTCTTGAACGCCGCTCGTCGGGGAAACGGTCTTGCTGACAACGCCGCAAGGCTCCGTTCCTAGGAAGATGTCGTCTAAGACATTTCCCGCATCTGGAGCTCCAGTAGACGATGAAACTGCCTCAAACCCAAATCGCGTAACGGTCTGACCGTCGGGAACCGTATAGGTACCTGAATAAGATTTCCATCCATCTTTATCCGTTGTGATAGTCCGAACAGTTGGTAAGCTTTGTGGCGCAATGTTGTTCGAGCCAATTTTTACAGCCATTGTGTCCGGACCACGTAAACCTCTGTGGGCTAAACGCCAATAAATCGTTTGTCCAGGTGTCGTTTCAACGTCTTGGTATAATTGTGCAAATTCGGTTGAATTTAATTCAGCAAACTGTTCGCCATGGGCAGGGTCAAATGCCCACGCCAATTGACCATGTCCAGGCGGTAATTCTTCCCTAGCCTCAGCCGCTAAACTTTTGTTCATAATGTCGAGATTACCGGTAGAATCAGTTGTTTGCCATCCCGGGACAAATGCTTCGTTAGCTTGAAACCATGCGTAACTTTCATTCCATCTTACAGTTCTAGGATTACTTGGTGAATACGGCGGTTCTTCAAAACTGCCGTTTATGAGCGTTACCCGTCCTTGACATACATTGGAGCCTTGCTCGGCCGCTTGCACAGCCCGCATCCCCATGTTCGTAAACGGGAGGGCCGGCAATAAGCCGGTTACCACAAGTCCTGCCGCGGTTAAGGCCGCAACTTGTTTCTTAAGCCACCGCACTATTTTTCTCGCCTCCTCCTTCTCAATCTCCAAATCTAAAAATTGGCGCCGTATCCAGTCTCGTTTTTCCATCACCTCTTTTTTTGCCATCGTTTGACAAATTTCTGCGCAATAAGCGAAATCCCTTTATAAATGGATTGAAATAATCCATTAAAACCAATTATTTGAAACTAATGAACTAGAAATAAACCTGTAAATAGTACAAACAATCTAACAGGATGAAAAATGTTACAATTTCCGATTTTCGTGACCGCATTTTGCATCAAGCTCTCCTCTATCGTGCCTTGTTGCATAGTCTCCGGAAGAGCTGCCCATACGGTCCTCAGCGTATAAAAGCAGACGGGATTGGTAAAAGTAACCTTACTAAATGATGGTTTGGTTGGTGTCGTGCTGGATGATTAACGAAATGCAAGCCTTATTGCAAGGGCGTTCGGATATTGTCGTGCAAATTGTGGAATCGAACGGTTTGCGCTGCCATATTCAATATTTGAGCGGAGCCGTCAATGTAGAGATGCTTCAAAGACATGTGCTCGGCCCGATGTGCAGCGCCCCCGATATTGGAAACAGTATCGAATGGCTTCACAAAGTTTTTATCGAGCGGAGCTTCTTCTCTACCCCTTATCGGATTACGGGGGATGTAACCAAAGCCATGCACGCCTTATTAGCCGGCCAAGTGGTCTTAACCGCGGAAGGATCCGGGCAGGCGATCTGTTTTCCGTTTGCCAAGCAAGCCAAGCGGGCCATTGAGCCCCCGCAAAACGAAAAAAGTATCCGAGGGCCAAAAGATGCATTTGTCGAAGATTTAGAAACTAATTTATCCTTGATTCGTCAGCGCATACAGTCCCCCGATTTGAAAGTGGAGCACTATACGGTCGGCAGCCATACCGGCACGGAAGTTCTCATCATGTACATGCAAGGCCTTTGTAAACCGCAGCTGATTGATGATATCCGCCAAAAGATGAATCAAATGAATACGGATCGTATCATCGGCTCAAACGATTTGGAGGAAGCCTGGGACGAAAATCGGTTTTCTCCATTTCCGAATATCCAAAATACGGAACGGCCGGATGTGGCCGCAGCCGCCTTGCTCGAGGGCCGCATGGCGGTTATCGTCGCCGGCACGCCCAATTCCCTGCTGATTCCGGCGCCTTTGGTCGTATTTTTGCAAGCGGCCGAAGATTATTATCAAAGGTATTTTTTTTCGACCTGGATTCGCTGGATCCGGTATTTATTTTTGTTCGTCAGCATGGTGCTGCCTTCGACTTACGTTGCCATCACCACGTTTCACCCGGAGATGATTCCGGCCAGCTTGCTCATCTCGATCGCGGCCAGCCGGGATATCGTACCGTTTCCGGCTGTTCTCGAAGCGTTCATGATGGAACTGACCTTTGAGGTACTGCGAGAAGCAGGTCAACGCATTCCGTCGTACATCGGCCAGACGATTTCGATCGTAGGAGCTCTCGTCATCGGAGAAGCGGCCGTCCAGGCCGGTATCGTCTCGGCTCCAATGGTTATTATCGTATCGCTGACGGGCATCTCCTCCTTTATCATTCCGAATTTTTCGCTGAATCTGGCTGTCCGCTTCATGCGGTTTATGCTGCTTTTGCTTGCCGGCGTTTTCGGGCTTTTGGGGGTCTTGATGGGGATTATTGCGATCTATATCCATCTATTGTCCATCCGTTCGTTCGGAACGCCGTATTTATCGCCCGTGATCCCGCTGAAGCCCCGAGGCTTGGATGACGTCTTGGCGAGATTTCCGTGGCCGAAATTGAAGCGCGGGTCATAACTGTGGTCGAATATCGGTGGAGGAAACGATGGTGTTCAGACTTTCCCGGACTTTAACGCGATGCTTGTTCGGTATATGGACGGCTTCCGTTCTGATCCTTGTGACCGGCTGCTGGTCCAAAGAGGAGCTGAACGACCGGTCTTTCGTTACGGCCGTCATGGTTGATATAACCGAAGACAAGAAGACGGAACTGTCCATCGGTTTTGTACTCCCGAATCGGATGCAGCCCGGACAAGCTTCCTCCTCGCCTACGAAGCAGCCCTATACGGTCATTACACAGACTGGGGGAAATTTGGCGGAAGCTTATCAATTGATCCAAAGGGGGTTGTCCCGTCGCATTACATGGGGCTCCATTCGCGTCATCGTCATTGGGGAACGGTATGCAAAAGCCGGACTGGAACCGTTCCTCGACTTTTTCATGCGAATCCCCGACATCCGGCTTCGTACCCCTGTCTTTTTTTATAATGGCAAGGCCAAGGAAATCAGTGCCATAAAGCCTGTATTCGAGCAATTTCCTTCGGAAATATTACGCGAATTCGCGCATTTGAACCTTGCGCCGGAAGTGACGTTAAAAGACATGCTGTATACCTATTGGAGCGGCATAGGCGACGGTTTTATCCCCGGGCTGAAGTATAAAGCGAATGTCAATCTCACCGAGGGAGGAAAGCAAGAACCCCGCATCGTGACTGACGGCGCCTCGATCGTGAAACGCGGGCGTGCCGTTGGGAAGTTTTCCGATACGGATACGGTCGGCATCTTATGGATTATGAACAAGCTGGATTCCAATTCCGTCCAGACTGTTTTGTCCCCAACGGACGATAAACCGATCAACGTACGGATGCTCAGAGCTAAAACAAAGGTAACTGTGTCGAAAGTGCGGCAAAACTTGATGTTCCACTTGAAAATTGAGTCCAGCGGAGAACTGCTGTCTTCCGATTCAGACTTAAACCTGGCTTCCCCCGCCGCCATCGTTCAGCTGGAGTCCGCGCTATCCAAGGCCATAAAAAGTCAGGTTCAAAATGCCTTGAATGTCGCAAGGAAGCATCATGCAGACACCTTTCAGTGGAGCGATATGGTAAGAAAAAAATACCCGGATCTATGGGATAGCTGGAAAAACGATCCGAAGGAAACGCTTTGGAACCGGGCAAAGGTATCCATATCGGTCGATTCGGAAATCGTGCGCATAGGGGCCAGCCGGTTTTCGAAGCCGCCTCGGCGGAAGGAGTGATCGTATGGCCGTCATAATCATCCTTGTTTTTGCGGTCATTGCGGGCTATGAGCACCTGATGCTGCGCAAAACGAAGGCGAGCCGGAAACGCCGTATCCTCGTCTTTTCGGTTTGTATAGCTGCTCTTCTTTTTAATCTAACTGCCTTGTATTTCCCGCAAGCGGTTAATCCGAATAAAGCCATTGAAGCATTGTTCGGTCCGATTCAGGATCAAATCCAGATTAAGCATAAACAGGAGGAGTCCTGATGGGACGAATGACGAACCTGCAGTTGTGGAGCATGCTCTTTCCTTATGTCTTCGCCACGACGATCGCGTTTCTGATTGGGCCGTTAGCGGGGCATGCGGGATATTCGGGTTGGATCTGCATTGCCGCAGCGGCTGTTGTCGGCATCGGACTGTCTTCCGCCGCTTTGCCATTCTGCCTGAAAAGATCGAATGACTATTTGGGGTTGTACGGTCACAAATACATCGGAACGTTGCCCCACAAGATTCTAATGCTGATTTTCGCCTTCTACTTCTTGCATCTTGCCGCCTATATCCTGAGGGAATTCGTCGATTTTTTCTCCCAGGTGTATTTGCAGGAGACCCCTCCCTGGGCGATTGCTGTCTTTATTTTGTTTGTTGCGGCTTGCTTGGTGCAGCTCGGAGCTTCGGGAATATCGCGCTTTGCCCAGGGGTGCTTTCTTCTCATCGGTTTGATGTTCCTTGTCAAACCGTTGTTTTTTCTCGAAGAATACGACGGGGCTTTGGTGAGCGCTCTCATGCGGGTCGGAGACATTCGAACCCTATGGAGTGAAACGTACAATATCGTTCCGTGGTACGGGGAGCTGTTCATGCTGATCTTTTTTGTACCGGAGCTTCAAAAACCGCAATCGGCTCGAAGCATATTGTGGTTCGCGGCACTTGCCGGCACGTATATTCTCCTGTCGGAATACATCCTGATGATCGCCTTATTCGGTCCCGAGTTATCGGGAGCGCTGTCGTATCCGGCGCTGGAACTTGCCGGATTCATACGGCTCGGAGACTTTTTGCAAAATCTGGATCCGCTTATCGTCTCGGTATGGTTCATGGCTTATTTTATCAAGCTGTCGCTCATTTTTTATGCGGGTGTGCTTACGTTCAGCCATGCGTGCTCCATAAAGGAGATTCGGCTCTTTACCATGCCTTTGGCCGCCATCGTCGTCGGCCTGTCGCTCATTTTGGCTAAAAATTCGGTCGAGCTTGCCTATTATTTTGACCGCTCTTGGGCGACATTCGCTTTACTCGTGGAATGTTTGCCCTTGGTGTACCCCGCCGCAGCTTGGTTCCGGGCTCGAAAGACGAAAACGAATCCGATTCCGTCCGCATGAGCGTACGATCAGGGAATCGCACGGTGACATTGACATGATCGATTGAGAAAAAACATACACTTCTCCATCAAGTTTACCTGGAGGGATTTCCCCTATGGAAACAAGGTATGGAAAGCTGAAACCGTACGAGGAGCATGTATTTTGGCTGGAAATTTTGGAGGACCACGCACATTTTCTACACGATCATCTAGCACCGCAGGAAAGCAAGTTCATCGCGAGCGCATCCGGGTACATTCACGGTTTCCATGAAGCGGTGAAAAAGGCGCAAGCCCTGGATACAAATGCCGATGCCGCATCGCCTGAAATAAGGGCGTTCAGCCGGTCGGTTTACAATCTGGCACTCGGTTACCGGAATCTCGAAGGACATATTCAACATTTGCGTCTGTGGAACCAAATCAATGTCAACCTGACACCCACCTATTTTAACGGCACCATCAACGAAAACGGGGAGTATCTTCGCTTGCTCGGGTGGTATTTGCGGGGGGAGGACCCGCCGGAGCTTCCCCTGGCCGAACTACTCGATCTTTGGCTGGAAGATCAGCTCGGGCATGCGGTGCTGCTGCGCAATATTTTGGATCCGGTCGAACTTGCATTCTCGTCGCAAGCCGGCCATTTCGTACAAGTTTTTCAAGCCTTCATGGTCAAAAATAGAGCCATGGAAGGGTATTTGCGCTTCACTCCGCCAGGCTTTCCGGCACAAAATCAATTCGCCGAAGAAGTACTGGTTGCGGTGCAACAATTTTATGATTTCGTCATCCGAATCATCTCGTTATATAAGCATTCCCGTGTAATTACCCGAACGACATTGCGTTTTTTGGAACATCATTTGCCCGAGAGCTGCTACTTCATGCGAAAACTGTCTCATTATTTGCCCAATGAGCTGGACGTAACGAATTGTCCGCTGAGCAAGCCCTCCTTCAAGGATTAACGACAGCAGCCCCCTTAAAGGCATACAGCGTTTTCGGAATAGGCGAGCGGCATTTCGTCGATCCGCCGCCCGCGACTACCCGCAAGTTCCATGCATACGTTAACTTTAGCTTTCGTTCTCGCTTTCAGTATAAATTTGAAAGGTCACGCCGAATTTGTCGGTTACGTCGCCAAAACCCGGGCTGAAAGCTTCTTCTCCAAACGGCATATTCACGTGACCGTTTTGCCGTAAAGCTTCAAAGAACCGTTTTGATTTTTCCACGTTGTCGGTTGAAATGCAAATGGTGACCTGTTTGCCCTTTGGAATAGTCGAACCAGTTGGAGCATCCGAAAACATGAGTTCCGATTCGCCAACTCGTAGCTTAGCGTGTGCCACAAGATTCTTTAAGTCGTCGGTGAACGTATTGGGCATTCCCGGCATCTCTCCGTAAGTAATGATGGAGAGAACTTCGGCGCCAAGCGCTTGTTTATAAAACTCAATCGCTTCCCTCGCGTTCCCTTCCATATTAAAATAAGGGGTCAGTTTAACTGTCATCCTGGATCAGCTCCTTTTTTTTTCAATCGTAGCATATAACCCATGCTTCGATTACTTCCGGATTGCTATCTTGAACAACCGAATTATTACGTCGACAACGCCATCCGCATTCCCGCGGCTTTCATTCAACTGGAAGCTTACTCCATAATTGCGCCAGCCTATAATAAACGAAGCGCGCCGTACGGGACGGCGAAAAACATGGTATACTCGGGAAAGATCGCACCAAGGGGGAATTTCGATGAATATACGGAAGTTTCGCGAATCGGATATCGACGCGCTGATTCATATTTGGCTTTCTGGCTCTTCCGGTTCGCATTCGTTTATAGACGCATCCTACTGGCACTCGAAGAAGGAAGCGATGGCAACGACTTATCTCCCTGCCTCGAATACGTACGTTCTTGAAGAAGATGGAGAGCCGTTAGGCTTTATTTCCATGGTCGATACTTATTTGGCGGCGCTATTCGTCGATCCTGCCCGCCAATCAAGCGGCTGCGGGACTCAGTTATTGAATCATGTCAAATCCGAATGCGAGCAAATCCATCTGAACGTCTATCAAAAAAATACGAGAGCTGTGCAATTTTACTTGCATAACGGTTTTACAATTGAACGTTCCGGCCGCGACGACGAGACCGGAGAAGATGAATACAGGATGACATGGGAAAAGCAAAGGGAGTCGTCATAACAAATACCGTCAACGACAAGAAAAAAGCTGCCGACACGATCCGGCAGCTGGCACGGCTTGCATTGTTGAATCGGAAGGAAAGGGATCAGGAGTTCCGTTCCCATACGGTCTATCCGATGTTAGTCTTCGATTGCCTGATAGACCATGGTCCAGAAGTCGTGGATAAGATGCGCCGAATCCGGGGTGGACATCCCGACCTGGGTGAGCACGATTCCGGTAAGCTGTTTGTCCGGGTCGGCGTATGCCGAGGTGCCGCTTCCGCCGTCCCAGCCGAACTGACCGATGGAAGCATAGTCGCCGCGGTAGGTGCGCACCGCCATCCCGAAGCCCCAGCCGCCGTGCTGCCCTTGGCCATGCGACAAATGGACGTTGTTTTTTGCCAAGTCGTCCCGGAACGCTTGCTGCTCGGGCGTGAGGCGGTTAGTGGTCATTAGCTGGACGGCGGGCCGGGACAGGATCCGTTCGGTCCCGTGCCTCCCTTGGTTCAGCAGCATCCGCAAAAACGCGTGATAGTCGTCGACGGTCGAGAGCAGACCGCCGCCGCCTGCTTGGAACGCCGGAGGTTGAGTGTAGCGTCCGCCTGCGGCCTCGTCCCACACGATGAACCCTCCGGTCTGCGGATCGGGGATGTAGGCGGGCGGCAGCCGGTCAATCTTGTCGGCGGGCACGTAGAAGCCGGTATCCTTCATCCCCAGCGGATCAAGGATGCGTTCGCGCAGGAACGTCTCGAACGTCCGACCCGTGACCCTGGCAACGAGCACGCCGAGCACTTCGTTGCTGAGGTGGTACTGCCACCGCTCTCCGGGCTGGTAGCTCAGCGGGAGTGTACCGAGGCGGCGCATCCACTCATCCGGCTCGGGCAGCTCCACTTGTGGCGTGTCGTAAATCCCCAACTCGAAGATCGCGTTCTGGATCGGGGAGCCCATCAACGTCAAATCCATTCCGAGCCCGAACGTAGAGGACAACAGGTCCCGCACGGTGATCGGCCGCCGCGCCGGCACGGTTTCGTCCAGCGGGCCGTCGGGTCGTTTCAGCACCTGCCGGTCGGCGAGTTCGGGCAGCCATTTGTCTACCGGGTCGTCGAGATGCAGCTTGCACTCGTCGAGTAGGATCATCACCGGCGCGGCCCCGACCATCTTGGACGTGGACGCCATCCGGAAGATCGTATCCCGGCGCATCGGCGCGCCACCGTCATGGCGCATCGTGCCGAGCGCTTCGACGTGCGTCTCACCGTTCCGGCTGACTAGGGCGACTAGCCCTGGAATCTTCCCGGAATCGACATGCCTTGCCAGCACGTCGCGCATTCTGCGCAGCCCTGCTTCGGAGAATCCTCTGTTGCTTTGTCCCATTGCAATCTTATTCATTTGCTTTCCCTCTCTTTCATTTTATATCGGCGCTATTGTTTTAAAACCGTAACCTTGGACAAATCAGCCTCCAAGCCTTTAAGCGCGGCATAGGTCAGCTTATCCATGACCGCGCCGTCAAAGCAGATGGTTTTGATGGCACGGTAATACTTCTTGGACAACAAAGACCCTTGGAAAGACGCATTCTTGAGTGTCGCGCCCTTAAACGAAACTTCGTTCAACCCCGCTGTGTCGAACTTGACGCCGATGAACGTTTGGCCGTCAAAAATCAGCCCCGTCAGATCCGGTCAAATCTGCGCCCGAAAAGTCGGAACCGTGCAACGCGCTGCCTGTAAACTGTCCTTCATGAGCCGTAACGCCTGCAAAGTCGCTTTTCGCCAGGCTGCTTGCGCTAAAGTTTGTCACTGCTTGCCGTTCCATAACATGCACATCTCCTTATAATAGGTTTTCTAACCAGCGCTTTGACTCGGATCATATATTCATACCAACCGATGGTATGTAAAGGTTTAAAAATAAGCTGCCTCTCGGCAGTTTAGTGATCTTTGCTGACTTCTCTAGCTGACAATCGATACAGTTCCTCGTATCGTTGAAAGATCTGCTCATCGAACACATCGAGCCCCATGCTTTTCAACAATTCATCGAAAAACCTTAACTTGCGCAGCATGATCTCGGGCGTAGCTTCGATGACCGCCGGGTTCAGCCACAGATTGGTGAGAATCACCAACACTTCGCTAAGCTCCCTTGGATAGTCGGTTCGGATCGAGCCGTCTTTCATACCTTGTTCGATGATAGGCTGGATATAGACGGGTACGGCTTTTTGGATTATGTGCTCGATCTGGGCCGCCAGCAGCTTCGGATTGCGCAACAGGTTCGGTGCCGCCAATGCCACTTCGTTTTGAGCGGGATTGTTGAGAGAAACAAGGGAAATCTTGCGGAGCTTCTCCAGGCCGTTTAGCCCCTTGTCGTCTCGGACGCCGGACAGCATCTCGTCAACGCCCTTGAACAAATGGTCGATAACGGCCTGCATGATCTCTTCCTTCGACTTGAAGTGATGATAAATAGCCCCTTTTGTCAGCCCGCCCAGCTCGTTGATGATATCCTGAATGGAGGTCTGCTCGTATCCTTTCCGGATGAACAGGTCAAGCGCCACGGTTAGGATTTGGTTGGTCGTTTCTTCCGGATATTTGTTTCTTGCCATTCGCCCGCTCCTTTCATACATACGGTTGGTATGTAAATAATGTATCCGATCAACCCTTTGATGTCAACCCCCTCAAAGAAAAATAAAAATCATTTGATTTTGGGGGCATTGAATCACAAATGCTTTCGGCGTGGAGGTCAGCGACAAAGGCTCTTCCATATTTTGATTGTATTAAAACCACGCCACAGAAGGAACATGCTGTGACGTGGTTTAACGATCTTGTTGTCTCTGTTATTCCGCCGTATAGACCGGCTTCCCGTCGTTGCCGATCGTTGCTTTAAAACGGGTTCCGTTCGGCGCATACACGTAATGGCCGTTCCATACGTTCGTGCCGGTCAGAAGCACTTTGGGCGAACCCTTCCCCTCCAGTTCTCCGGCCTGCAGCCGAATGTTCTCGCAGTTGCCCGTCACATGTACGGCGAACCGGTTGGCCCCGCCCGTTCCGGACTGATAAGCGAGGTTCTTGATCACGGTAGGGAACAAAATTTCGCCGTTTCTCGCACCGTTCTCGATCCGGATCGCGTCGCGGTCCTGATCCGTCGCCGTGGCGGCAGTGTCCACCGTTACACCGGCGATTTTAAAGCCCCAAACGTAGTTCAAATAAATGCCGCTCCTGCCAATGCGTTTAAACAAAGATCGCCCGATTTGAATATTAGACGTGTACCCTTTGCTTTTATACCATGTTTTCACCGTCGTTGCCGTAATCGAAGCATCGTAGCCCGGTTCCCCGATCAACGGCACGTTGAAGGATAGATCATGCTCGGTTACGAGCAACCCTTCGGTTGCCATATCTGTCACCGTATTGCTGTCCCCGATAACGGCATCCGTAACGTAGGCCATATAGATGCCCCGATATCCTTTCTTGATGCTGTTATGATCGATTTTCACGTTGCCGGCCCATGAAAGATAAATGACGTTCGCGGCGCCGGATGGCGACGTAATGCCTTGATTATCGAAGGTATTGCCGAGAATGCTGATGGTGTCGTAATAAGCGGTAACCGTTCCGAAGACGGCCCCTGTAATAGCCACGTTTTCATTTTTCGTATTTTTGAAAATGTTATTTTCTATATGAATATTACTCCCGGCCTGAGGCAATTTGGAGTTTACCCCATTCCCATCCCGGTTTGCTAACGCCGATCCGCCCCATGCGCTATCCAGCTTCACGCCTCTGGCACAATCGAGGAACGTGTTCCCGTAAATCTCCACATCCGAAAATTTGAAGAACCTGATACCCGCATAAGTCATGCCTTCAAACGTGCAGCCGTATACTTTGATATTGCTGTTCCACTTATCATGGATGGCGCTATGGTGTCCTATGCCTGTCGGCCATGCTTGCGCGCCCGGCGAACCGCTGGCGCCGAAATAACATTCCGCTACGCGGATGTTGCGGCATGGCGTACCGTCATTAACGCCGAAACCGTTCGGATCCGATCCGAGCGAATCGCTGGTCTGGTTGGAAATTTGGATCGCTTCGCGAAAGGCGCCGGAGCCTTCGGGATCCTTGAAACCGAGAAAACGGCACTTGTAGAACAGCACGTCTTCGCAAGCATTCATATCAACGGCGTGCCCGCCGACGACATCGCGTATTTCCACGTTGTTAAACGTAATATTTTTGCCTCGGAGCAGAATGATCGCGTTATAACCGTTAGGAAAAGCAGCGATATTGCCTTCAAAGATGCCGCCCTCGATGATGATATTGCCGTGTCCATTGTATCCGTCAAACAGTTCGCCCGCATCGCCGTTATACATAAAAGCGCCTGCATGCGAACGGACAATCGTAGCCTGATTGAGCCTGAAATGCGTGTTCCGGTATATTTTCAGCGGCCCTCCCATTTTATAGGTTCCGGGAGGAACAATGACCTGCACAGGTGCCGTTTTTGCTGTATTTAAAGCCGCTTGAAAAGCGGGACTCCAATCCCAATCGGCGGGATCCGCGGTTAAGTTCGGAATAAGATGCCGATAGTCGCGGACGTTAACCCCTACGGCATCCGAAAGGGTGCTGATTAGAGCAATACTGCCGGACAGGCTGTGCGCCTTATAGGAGCCGCCTACAAAGCTGACGTTGTCCCCGACGAACGCAACCGATGAAGCATTCCGCAACGAGCCCGGAACATTGTAGGAACCGACTGGAAAATCGATTTCCTTCCTGCCCTCGCTTAGAGCCCGATCGATAGCGGATTGGATTGCAACCGTGTCATTCGCAACCCCGTCCCCCTTCGCTCCGAAATCTTTCACGCTTATCCGCTCACGCAATTTGTCGCTGACGGTCCGCTCCGACTGTCCCGCCTCATAACGGTAAGATATGGCATCAGCGTCTATCTTCGGTTTCTTGTCTTCCCTCTTATCGTCCTGCTTCCCGTAAACGTTCGCCGTTACGGACGATTCGCCGTTCACGACGTTCGACAAGCCTCCTGCCACCATCGCTGCGCTTGTTACGGCGAGAGAGGCGATCAATTTCCTTCGACTGATCCGGCCGTTTGGCTTCGCTTGCCCTTGATCGCAAACTTCCGAATGCCCTGTTTCCGTTGTGTTGTCCAGCTCCGGCTTCCTATTCATCCACAATTCCTCCCTGAATTTGAGTAACGCTTCATTTCAAAACGGTCGGTCTTGCCCGGTTCTAGTCCATTCACGATTAGCATGTATTCCCCCGTGCTCACGAGAACAAACTCAACTAGGGCCAAGCTGCAGCTTAGCCCTGAGAAGTCGTAGACCAACTATGCATCCGGGAGCAAAATTGCCCAAGTACCGGTACCGGACAATCGACTTACTTGCTTCCCGCTTCCAACTCGCCAATTTGCTTATTGATGCTTTCTTCCGCCTGGCGCAAAGCGCTGTTCGCGTCAACGCCCTTTTTCACAATATCACTCAAGGCGCCGTTCATCGCTTTCATGGCAATATTATCATATTCGGTTGGAATAAACGTTTTGGCCGGCTTTGTTTTGTAAATGGCCTCGATATTCTTGTTATTCATAAAACCCATATCGGCACCGAAGGAACTGCCGAATTTCGGGTCTTTCAGGACGGGGTACTTGCCGCGCCTGGACATCATCATTTGAACCTCGTCCGACGTGATCGTTTCAATCACTTTGAAAGCCGCTTGTTTATGTTTGCTGGTCGACGTGATTCCCATCGCATGCGCATCCACGCGCGTTCCGAGACCCGGCGCTTCCGGCCACGACGGGTAAGTCGCGATATCCCAAACATCCGGATTGGAATAAAGTTTATACCCCATGATATCGTTAAGCGAGGCGTACATGGCCAAGGTTCCGCCCAGCATCTGCTCTGCCGCTTTTCCATAGGTCGCGATTTGATTGTTGCCCGGAATTTGGTAAACTTTGGCGGCAAAGTCCAAAACCGCCCGCCATTTCTCCGTATTGATGAGCGCTTGCTTTGTTTTCGGATCTACATAAGGAAGTGAGAGCTGGGAAGCCATCCGTTCGATAACATTCACTTCCAGGCCGCGGTACTGGACGCCGTTGTCCTGTCTGGTCAGCCTTTTGGCCAGCTCGTATGCTTCCTCCCAAGTCATTCCGTCCTTCGGATAAGGAACGGCGAATTTGTCGAAAACGTTCTTATTGTAATAAAGAGCGGAGAAATGCCTTGTATACGGGATGGCAACCAGATCGTCGCGTTGAGTTGCCGCTTTGATTGCATCAAGCGCTTCCGGCTCGAACCGGTTCAGGTCCATTTTGTTGGATTTGATCAAGTCGGATAAAGGGTACATCAATCCCAGGTCAGACCATGTGTTAAAGCCGTGAATGTTCGTATCGATCACAATGTCGGGAATATCGCCCGCGACGACAAGCTCGGCAAGCGACGAACCCTTTTCATACGGCTTCATTTCAACGGTAATCCATGGATATTTTTTTTGAACCGGATCAATGATGTACTGTTTTCTTTCTTCTTCAGTCAACCATCCGGGAAGAAAACCTACGGTCACCGTTGCGGGCGACTGGTCTACCGAATCTTTGTCCGAATTGCCGCCGTTTGAGGATGAACCGCAACCTGCCAGCGATAAAGCGATCAATGAAATCGTTGCCAAACAAATGGATTTGTCCAACATGTTATCCCTCCGGGCTTTATCCATCCTCATATTCTTTAAAACGCTAGCCTGATATAGCCTATTTGCTATTTTGCCCAAACCGGAAGTCTCCTGCTTGAAATTCGAGGCGTAAGCACATGTCCGCACGCAACGTTCGGGTGTCCGCATTCCAATGGCGATGGACCGACATACGACGTTTCTGTTCCTTGAATCGCCAGAAGCCCCGGCTCTAACGTCACAATGGCGTACAGCCCTTCTTCGTAAGGAGCACATCTCGACAAGAGCCGGTGCGAGGCGGTGATTTCCTCCGAATAGCGGATGGTTTCGTAAGATTTGCCCATGTAGTAATACGACATACTGTTGATCTGAATATAATAAATATCGTCGATCACCCTCACGCCGTCGAGATGGAGGTGGCCGTTCAAACAGGCGATGACCTTTTGAAACTTGGCGTTTTCGTTCGCTTCTCGGAGGATAGCCCGAAACTCGTCGTGATTGTGGATTCCCGACAAATACGGGGTTTCCAGGCTTTGATGGCAGAAGATGACGGTTTGCTTATCGGTTGCCGCCAGATCGGCCCGCAACCAATTCAACTGCTCGGGAGTCAAATGGTTGTTCGCTTCGGGGAACCGATGGTAATTTCCATATTCGTAATCCACAAACTCCCCGTCGATGCGGAGATAATTTCCATCCAACACGACGAAATGGTAGGAACCGCTGTCAAAGGAATAGTAATTTCGCTCCATCCCCCAGTACGCCATCACGGCTGCCTTGTCGCATACGTCCATGTCGTGATTGCCCAGTACATGGAAACGCGGTCCCTTGAATGCCTCCCAAATATCCATGAAAAACCGGTTCTCCGGAAGCGGATAACAAAAATCGCCGAGCTGAATGACGAAATCGACCTGTTCATAGTTCATGCGTTCCACGAACCGTTTTAGCCGCGGCCCGGCTTGATACATAAAATCCAAATGCACATCGGCCATTACGCCGAATCTGACGGATTGTCGGGTCATATGTGACGTCTCCTAAGACTGGTTCTTGTTGACTTCATGCATCGTAGCATTAGCCAGGACGCTCAAACCGAGGCGGACTTTTTTTGTCGCAACTCGGCACTGCTGATTGCACAGCTTCGAATATCCCCCCTCGAACCGCAAAAATGTAACCCGTTACATTTAGGAGTGAAAAGAAATTGAATATTCCTTTACAAGGCCTTAATATTTCGCCATTCCACAAATAACTAAATGTAACGGGTTACATAGAAAATTATATATCAATTGGTTCGACGTCTCAATACCTTTGCCTTTGTTTTTTGCGATCTGATTTGAAATCGCATCCGTTCTTATGTACCATGAATGTGAAGGATTGCATCTCTTGAACGAAGCCAACGCAAAAGGAGCTTGCCTGGATGATCCAAAAACACGCCAGCATCTACGATATCGCAAAGGAAGCCGGCGTTTCGGTCGCTACCGTCTCCCGAACAATCAATAACCCGGAAAAGGTGAGCAAGCGGACGAAAACGAAAATATATGAAATTATGGAACGCCTGAATTACGCTCCCAACGCCTTGGCGCAAAGCCTCGTATCCCGCTCGACGAAAACGATCGGCGTTTTCCTCTCCAGTGTCACGAATCCGTTTTACGCGGAGATGGTTCAAGCCATCGAGCAAAGAGCGTTCAACGACAATTACACGATCCTGTTCGGAAATACGTCCAACCGGATCGAAAAAGAACAAAAATATGTCGACGTCTTTTTGAAAAAACAGGTGGACGGCATTATTCTCGCGGGCGGACGCAATATCAACGATGCCCATACGCAGCACATTTTGAAAACGGCGGAGCGGGTCCCGGTCATCTTGACGAACTATGCGGTCGTCGGAAAAAACATTTACTGCGTGCTGACGGACGAAGCTGCGGGCACGACGATGGCGGTTCAGCATCTTATCGAAACGGGCCATGACAAAATCGCCTACATTAACGGATACGAGTTTTCTTATCCGAGCGTCATCAAAAAGGACAGCTATCTGAAAACGTTGAGCCGCAACGGACTGTCCGTGAACGAGGAGCGAATCGTCAACGCGCCGGCGGACACGATGGAAGGAGGGTACAAGGCTTGTGAGGCGCTGCTGGAGCGGGGGGCGGACTTTAACGCCATTTTTGCCGCTAACGATATGATGGCGATCGGCGCCATGAAAAAACTGATGTCCGCGGGATACGGCATTCCCCAGGACGTCGCCATCGTCGGATATGACAACATTCACCTGTGCGACTATTGGTCGCCCGCCTTGAGCAGCGTGACGCAAAACATGGACCGGCTTGGAAACATGGCGGTGGAAATGTTAGGCAGCGTGCTGGAAGGCAAGGAAGTGAATCAAATATCCTATTTGCAGCCGGAACTGATCGTACGCGAATCGAGCGCGCCGGCGGCGGACTCCGTTCACCGAAGCGCATCGCCGGCAGCCGAAAAACGCCACTAAGCGGCGGCTGAAGGTCCCCGGTCATTAAATATCTGAGTGAACCGGCACCGTGCTGATCTGCTGCTTTAACCAGGATATCGAAGGAAATCCTGATTATTGGCTAATCCTTGGTTCAACCGCATACGAAATAAAGGACGGCAGCCGGGGATAGATAGCAAGGCGTAGAGAGCGCTTCCGCTCTCCCCCTAACTGCGCCGATTCAAGGCAGGCAGATTGGCTAACTGCAGTACCCCTATTGCCATTTGGCTGCACCGGTGAAATCTTGCGCTTTCGCGTTAGCCGCCGGCTCATGAAAAGACATCAATAAAAAACCCGCCAATGGCGGGGTCACTTGTAGCAGCACATCATCTTTTGACAATGCAACATGAGAAATGATTTGATCAATAGGGGGCCAGCTTCGTTTCGGCACAGATGGTCGCGAATACCTTGAATAATAAGGACGGGAGCTTCAATTTTATCCAAATCAAATAAAGGAGAGTTTCGAATATAACGCTCTCTCCCAGCCGATATGACTGCCGCTTTAAATTCAGGAATTTTGGTCATGGCTGCAAGTGTTGAATAGCCCCCAAAAGAATGTCCGATAATTCCAATGCGATTCTTCCAGGATCTTTTCCGGCTTATAGGTATTAAGATCGATTTTCCAGAACCCATCAAGTCCGTCGTTGGATTCGCGTGTTCGAACGAAAAAAAAATCATCTGATGGAGATGGCGTGAAAGCTGCTACAATATTTCGATCAAACTGTATGGTTTTAAAATCATTACTATAGGGGTTGTAGATCCATAACTTCCCTTCCGCAACTGTAATGATTTCTCCGTTAGCCCTTGGAATTGGAGAATCATATTCTCTGCCTAAATGAATGCCCTGAGGCTTGCCAATCAACTCTTTAGAATTTGGATTCGATAGCTTGACGGACCATAGTCCCCCATCGGATAGAGGCCCTCTTGTAGTGTAATAAATAGTCTCATTATCCAATGCCCAAGAAAAGCTTAAACCATAATCAAATCGAACATCTTGAGCTATACATTGCGGAGAAGGATTTTCACTGACGTCACAAACCCATAATTGAAGAGAGTTTTGCTGGGAGTTTAAAATCTCCTGGCCTTCACAGCTTGCAAATACCAGCTTCCTGCCATCAGGTGAAAGTGATTACAAAGCTGGCTAGAATCGCCCGTAATTAGATCAACGATTACAATGTCGGCGCGGTAACGATTCTCCCAAGAAAGAATATTGGTATAATCGGTAGTTTGAGGGGAACTTTGTGTTGAAAAAAATAAAGGCATTTTTTTGTCCTCGGCCGTTTCCTCTGAGGAAAATGAATAAAAAAAACGACCGTCGACTTCTTCTTCGTCGGGCATTGCGTGCCTTAGTCTTTGATGCGAGCTTTAATGTTTGATCCGAGGATGACCATATCCACAAACGCGCAACTCCATCAATATCAGCAAAAAAAGCGAGGTCTTTTCCATCGGGCGACCAAACGCCTGCCCAACTGCTCATCGCTTGTGGCGCAACTTGTATAAGCTTGCCTGTTTCTAATTCACATACCCACTGTTTGTTTCCCTGTACGGTATCTGAAACTCCCTCGGAATATCCCTTGCTTTCACCATTTAGACAAAATGCTAACCATTTAAGATCGGCCGATAAAGACATATGTACACGGTCAGCAGCTTCAATTACGTTAAAAAGCTCAAAAGCCGAAGTATTTAAAGTCATCAACAACCCCATTACCATAATTTGTATATGACTATTATACCTGTTATTCTCCGTCCTTGGCGATACCTTTTGTAAGAAAGTCTGGAAATTGTTACTCTCTTTTTATTGCGTTAACCTGACCGTTTGTTCAACAAAAACGATCGTTTTCGTATTCATTGACACGCCTATAAAACGTTCGGTGCTTCCCCTACCATGCCTATTTTACTTCCAGTAGTGCGCGGGGGGCCGCTTATCAAGACCCAGCCGCGGAATAGACGTCTCTTCTAGGGTCTTTCTCGAAGTTCATCTTTGCATGATACAATTAAAGAACACTTGTTTGACTTTTTGGTTGTAAAATATATACCTTCATGACCTTATTTATACAGATACTATGAGGGGGTGATGGCTATGGAGACGATAATGGAGGTGTACAGAAAAGAGCTTCGACGCATTGCCTGGCGTAAACAGTACAAAGTAAGAGCACAGATTAAACGGGAAGTCCCGATTCTATTTGATTTCTGCACAGATGATTGTACAGCAAGTCAAATGGAAAGTCGTCTTTTTGTGAAAGAACTTATACTCTCCCTTCCCCCATCCAAAGGGCGAACGATTATTCACGCTGCAAGAGAGAAGGATTCAGAAGCACTCCTCTGGCTTTTAAAGTATTTTGAGCAAGACATGATTGAGCTAAGTCGTAATATTCGAATGCCACAAGAAGATGCTCTGCAAAGTATGAAATTGGAGTTGATCGAACTAATCAGTAAACGGAGGGAAATTTCATGGACCTAGCACAACTTGTTGGCGTGATCGGTGTGCCGGGTGCGCTTTGCATACTGCTACTCCGGTCGTTTAACGAACTACGGAAATCAATTGATGGCAACACGAAGGTTCTATATCATCTCGCTGGACAAATGGGGTTTAAACTTAATGAAAGTGACGCAGAAAAGTAGTCGGTTTTCTACAAAAGGAGAACAACCAGGTAACGTATCGTACTGGCGTTCTCCTTTCTTGTGTTCAATATCAAGTGATCTTGATTGTATTTTTGACCTTTTTTACCATTCATAACTTGGTTCGCTGAATTTCCTTGTATTTTTGGACCTCTCACGATGTCTTTCGATGTTGCTGGTTATAAGGGAATGTAATAAAATGGAATTACTCATCATTACTTCCATATATACATTTTCAACGGGAATATAAGGGTGTTTTCAACGCAAAACGAAGCGGGTCGAAAGGACCGATTCACTGCCGGGGAATTTGATTGTCTGCAGAAGGAAAACGTGGTCTTGACTCTACCCTGGATCTGGCTGCGCAGGACGAAACAAATATGGCTGAAGAGGTGGTTTTCATGAAAAGGATACTCGGATTCTTTTTGTTTGTGGCGATCTTTGCCTTACTTGTTGGTTGTGAAAGTCGAGGAAGTCAGCCTGAGGTCACAAAAACAGATACTCCGGTAAGCACTCCAGCAAATATCTCTGACAAGGAAGTAAAAGATATTCTCAACCGGCTTATTCCGAAGGCATTGGATATGTATGGAATATTTAACGGATCAGGGTCGTTCAAAGTCGATGTGACAAAAACGATTCCTCACGAAGCCGGGTACGCCTTAGTGTTGGACCCAAACTACAAGTCCGTAGCGGATTTGAAAAAAGCGGTCGAGGACATTTTTACAAAAGATATTGCTCAAAAGGTTTTTTATTCACGCTGCTTGACACCGGAAAAAGATCGTCCTTTATATAAGGATTATGATGGGAAGCTTTATGTAGACACGAATAATGGTGGAAAAGGGTGGGCCACAAAATATTTAATTGATACTGCAAAGCTGAAAGGACAAAAATATCAAGTAGCAGAAATTGAGCTTGATACCACAGTACTTGACGAACCGGCTGATAAGTTGATTGTAAAAATTGAAAATGTAAACGGGAAGTGGCTGCTGGCATCACGACTCGATTAACTTGTATAAACCGAGGACATCAAGTCCTCGGCTTTTTTATTAGCTAAGCAAATATTTTTCCGTGATGACGGAAGCATCTACCGAGAAGCCTCTTTTGGTCATTGTGTCTTTAAGCGTTTTGAGTGTGCCCCCGTCCGGATCGGCAACCAGATAACGGTCAAAACCCGAAGCCGGGGCGTTCCATCCATCCACGAATACATAGTGGGAATTGGTACCTTGCTTCAGCCGCACCATGCAGATATTCCCGTTTTCGGCTTCCGTAGATACGTCAGCTGTTGTTTCGATATTGACCGAAATATCATTATCGTCGATGGTTGCTGTGTAGTTAGCAGTAGCCCCTAAAAAATCTGCAGCGTTATTTGTAGCACCTACAGTTGCTTCCACAACGGCCCAGTAGGTATTGTCATTACTGTTGGTCAAACCGCCCTTGTACAAGGAAAACATGGCCATAGCACAAATTGCACATCCATATTGCTTGATGGTTCCGCTAGCGGCCGTTTTACCGCAATTTGCGTAAAAGTTTGTGTCCGTAAAAGCGGAAGTCGTCGAGTTCGGATATTTAATCGTAGAATCCGCTTGGTTGATCAAATGCGTAGACGAAAGTTTATGTGGCATAATGATGGCCTCCCTAACATTATTCTTTGGAGGAACGAGGGGAAGGAAAAACAACAAATGATCCATTCCCTAAATCATTGTTGTTTTCTCGTTCTCGTTATATAAGGTAAAAGGTCCCGCAGTTTTACAACCAACATCATCTACAAAGTTCTGGAACCCCCGGATTCGGCCATCTTGGTCTTTCTCGAACGATGCCGTCAAATGCTGCACTTAAATCATGACGGGGAAGTATGGGGGGACGTAAGGTGAGATGAAAAATTTGACGACCTTTTACTCCTATTCATCGTCGGCTTCGCACCAAAAGTAGATCGATAATGCTCGATTAACTTGTCATTCAAGCTGTTCCTGGATGGGGAGTTGGTTGGCGAACAACCGGGAGGCTTGAGCTGCTTTTGGAGCATGAACGCGAATGCTACATGCTAAGCTTGTATAAAGGGCCGAATTTGCATCTGCTCGCCGGTGCGAAGGATACGGGGAGCAGAAATGCAGCTCTTTTCGTCTATAGAACGAAGTAACGCACGGACAAATTCATCGAACGGATAACCGCGGCCGGCTCTTCCATCGAAGAAGCGGAAGACGTCGGATTCGCCCATTTCATTCGTTTTATCGACCCTTTCGGGCAAAAGTGGACCATCAAACGGGAAAAAAAGATAACTTCTTGTGCGAACATCCATTCCGCCCCCGCATTACTGATGCCGCCTCCGCTGATTTCTAAGATAACCAAAACACTTTACAGAAGGGACATTCTGTAAAGTATTTTGGCATCGAATTTAGAATCAAAAAAACAGACCCGGGGACTACTCGCGCCGGGCCTAGCCTGTCATTATGGATTTGGCTCATCGGCCGATTCATTCGTTCTAGTTCGCGCTCCGGATGGCAGCTCATGCAGCAGCAACTGGTACAGCTTGGACAGCGTGTCTACCGTCACCGTCGGGACGACTGCGCGTTCGTCACGTACCGGCGAACAGGAGTGTCGTACCCAGACCGTCTTCATTCCAGCCTCCGCCGCGCCGGCGATATCGGTCGCCAAATTGTCGCCGATCATCACACACTCGGCGGCGGCGACGTCGTACTTGCGCATCGCCAGTTCGTAAAGCCAAGCGTGAGGCTTGCCGATGCTTAAAGCCGGACGGCCCGTGATCGATTCGACGGCGGTAATCAGGGAGCCGGTCTCCGGAACGAGCCGCCCGTCTTCACTTGGATGCGAATAATCCGGATTCGTGCTGACGATACGTGCGCCCCGGATGATCTCGTTGACGATCTGCTCCAGTCTGTGGTAATCGAACTCGATATCCCGACCGACAACAACGACATCGGCGGGCTCGGGCTGCGCCCAATCCAGCACAAGATGACCGGCATCCGCTAACGCCCCGTGCAGGCTTGCGCTCCCCGCCACCTTCACGGCTACCGAGCCGAAGACTTCCTTCAAGTAAGCGGCAACCGCCTCCGTGGCGGTGACGATTGGCTCGCCCGCGAGACAAAGCCCCATCTCCGTCAGCTTGGCGCGAATTTCCGCAGCGTTCTCCCGCGAGTTGTTCGTAATGAAGCCAATCCGGTAGCCATGGATGCGGAGCAGCTCGATCAGGTCGTCGGCACGATCGGCCAGCTTGCTGCCGAAGTAGATACATCCGTCGAGATCGAAAAAACAAGTTCGGATCCCATCCATCCATCGATTCATTTCCAACAGCTCCGCTCTACCGGATTTCGTCCGTCTTTTTCGTATAGGGGTCCAGCGTATCCATACCGCCTTCACCTTCGAGCAGGATGACTTCAAATTGCGGAACGCCGCCGCGCATTTTAACCGACAGGATGTGATGAATGTCGCCATTACCGTCGAAGCAGTGGAGCCCGCCCGTTTTGCCCATTTGGATATACCGACGTCCCCTCTTCCCGGTCACCTCCAAATAGTGTACATGACCGGATACGACCGTATACGGCCGGTCCGCCAGCAGCCCTTCCAGCCGCTCGAAGATCGGGTCCGGCTTTTTCCATGCAGGCTGGTGCAGGCAGACGAACGTCCAGTCGACATCCGTGTTGTCCGCCAGCACCCGCTCGAAGAAATCGATTTGCTCCCCGCTCAGATGCGGGTGAATCAAGTTATCCTCGGTCATCTCGAAGACTGCCGTCGAAGCGTTGTCCGCCAATTTTCGGAGAATGTCGGTATACAGCTCCTGCGGGCGGCGGATCAGCTCCCGGTTCGCCTGTTGGATCAACGCTAATGCCGCCTCGGGCAGCGGCAGCGGCAGCGTTTCCGTATTGGCAACAAGGAACAGCGTCCGGCCGTAGCGGAACGCGTAGTAGTCCACGCCCTTGCGCTCCTGCCATACCCGGATCATCGTCTCCGTGCCGTAGTCGTGGTTGCCGACAGTCTGGAACACGGGAACACCGAGTCCCGCCAGCATCGGATCGATGCGGTCCCACTCTTCATGCGCTTCCGCCTCGTCTGTCCAGTACCCTTCCACCAGGTCGCCGATCGAGATGACGAAGTCGGGATTCAGCTTCCTCGCAGCTTCCAGCCCTTTCTCGAACATCCCGTACACCGCTCCGCCGGTCCGGTCGCTAATGAAGGCGAAGTCGTAATCGTCGCCCCGCGGGGCCGGCAGCTCCCCGAACCACGGGCCTTTCTCCGTGCTAAACTTCGTTTCGTCGATGAATATCTTGCGCATCGTCATGTCGAAAACCTCCCTAACCTGATTTTAAGATTGGATAAGCGCATTCGCTTGCTTGGCTGCTTCCTTCATCGCGTCCTTGGGCGTTTTCTGCCCTTGCAGTGCGGCTTGGATTTGGTCCGAAATGATCTTCTGCACGCGAGTGCCCCCCGTCCCCGGGAAATTGAACCAGGGAACCATCACGTCCACTTGCTCGTAAGTTGCTTTATAAACAGGGTTGTCCGTCAAAAATTTCTGCATGTCGGGGTCGTCCAGTGCCTTTTTCCGCGATACCATGTAGCCGGTGGATGTGGAGATTTTAACGGACTGCTTGGGATCGATCATAAACTTGATGAAATCCCATGCCGCCTCCTGCTTCGCCTTGTCGGCGGAGAACAGCATCAGATTCGCCCCGCCGGCCGGCACGACGCGCTTGCCGCCGTAGGTCGGGAACGGAGCCGTCCGCAGCTCGAACTTCGCCGTTGGCTTGATCATGCTGATCCCCGCTGTCGTATTGACCAGCATGGAAACGTTGCCTTTCGCCATTGCATCGAACGTCTGGATTTGCTGAAGCAGCGGCATCGATTTGTCCTTATTCACCATATCGACGATCGTTTGGACGGCGTTCACGCTCGCCTCGGAATCGAGGCCGACCATTTTGCCGTCAGCGGACATCATACTGCCTCCATATGTCTGCATGACCGCCTGATACAGCCAGCCGAAGTCGATCGGCACGCTGGCGCCGTAACGTCCGTCCCGGGTCAGCTGCTTGGCAACTTGCGTGAACTCCTCCCACGTCTGCGGGGGCTTATCCGGGTCGAGCCCGGCCGCCTTGAATTGATCGGCGTTATAGTACAAGATCGGCGTGCTGATGCCGTACGGCATCCCGATCTGCTGTCCCTGTTCGTTTTTTCCCAGATTCAGCATGGTCGGGAAAAAGTCCGAGATGTCATATCCGTCGCGCTTAATGAACGGATCGAGCGGAACTGCGCGCATCACGTCGTTCGCAAACCTAGTGTACAGAAGGCCGTTCGACACGACGTCCGGCAGTTTTTTGGCGGCCGCCTGCACCTGAAGCTTTTCCACGATGCCCTCGTAGCCGTTCTGAACGTAAACCGCGTTCACCTTCACCTTGCTCTGCGAGCTGTTGTACTCCTTCACCAGGGCGTCGATCAGCTCGCCGCCCCAAATGTTCCAAAATTCAATTTCTACCGGATCGGGCATTGGAGCGGACGCCCCCGCACCGGAAGGGGAACCGGAAGCCGACTCGTTCGTACCGGACCCGCAAGCAGCCGTCACGACGGACAGCAGCAGCAAGGTCAACAACCGTACTCTTCTTTTTTTCACAGTAAACCTCTCCTGTTCCATTAGTATCTATATCAATCAGAGCGGGTGCTTAACCTTTTAGCCCGCTCTGAGCAAAGCCGTCGACGATATGGCGCTGCGCGAACAGATACAGCAGCAACACCGGAACCATGGCCAGGGCGGCGACCGCCATCGTCGCTCCCCAATCCATCCGCGTCTCGCTGCGAAAATATTGGAACGCCAGCGGCAACGGCATCTTGGCCGGATCGGTCAGCACGAGCAATGGCCAGTTAAATTCGTTGAAATTCGCAAGAAACGCAATGACGCCGAGCGTCCAGAGCATCGTGCCGGACAGACGGACGTACACGTTCCAGAGCGTCCGCAGAGGTCCGCAGCCGTCGATCGTGGCCGCCTCTGCCAGCTCCTTCGGTACCGTCAGAAACGATTGCCGCAGCAGGAAAATCGCGAATCCGCTGGCCAGATGCGGAACGACGACGCCGGTCAGCGAGTTCAGTGCGTTCATCTGGTTCACGATGAGGTACGTCGGAACGAGCGTTACCTGCATCGGAATCATCATCGTCATCAGCACGAACAGAAACAGCGGATCCCGGCCGGGAAACCGGTAATAAGCGAAGGCGAACGCCGCGCACACGCCGACGAACATTTGCCCGAGCGTCTGCAGGATGCCAATTCGCAAGCTGTTGACCAGCCACCGGAAAAACGGTATTTCGGTCAACGCCTTAACATAACCGTCCCAATTGATCGGTCCCGTCCAGACAAGATGCCCCGAGAAGACGTATTCCTCCGATCGAAGTGAAATCGACACCATCCAAACGATAGGAATCATCGCGAGAACCGCGAACCCGGCTAGCAGCACATGCTTTCCCGCCTCTTCCACCAGTCGCCGAAATTGAAGCATCTCCACCGCCCCTTTCGAATTAAGTCAGTTGTAATGAACCGTATTGCGGGAGATTCGCAGTTGTACGACCGTTATGAACAAGACGAGGGCGAACAGAATGACGGAGATAGCCGCCGCCTTGCCGACGCTGAAAAACCGGAACGCTTCCTGATATAGCTGGTACACCAGCACGTTCGAAGAGTTGTTTGGACCGCCGTCCGTCATGATTTGAATCAAGGCGAAGTTTTGGAACGAAGAGATGATGCTCATGACGACGATGAACATCGTGATCGGCGACAACAGCGGCAGCGTCAGATGAAACAGCCTACGCCACCGGCTCGCGCCGTCGATCGCGGCAGCCTCGTACAACCCCTTGTCGATCGACTTCAACCCGGATATGAAAAGCAGCATCTCGTAGCCGAAGCTTTTCCAGATGCCGACGATCGCCACCGCCCACAGCGAAGTGGAGCTTTGCGACAGCCAGTTCGGCCCATCAATGCCAAGGAGAGCGAGCAACTGATTGACGATGCCGTGTTGATCGTCGTACATCAGGCTCCAGATGATCGCGATGACGGCAATCGAGGAGACGACGGGCAAGTAGAAAATGAACCGGTATATCGTCCGTCCCCGCAGCAGGCTCTCCATCAGCAACGCCAAACCGAGGCCGAGCGTGATGGAAATAGGTATTGTCATGAGTAAATACAAGAACGTATTTCGCAAGGCCTTCCAGAACACCTCGTCCCGCAGCAGCGAGGCGTAGTTGGACCACCCGACGAATGAACGCTCCGGATGAATCATATCCCATTGCTGGAAGCTGAGCAGGAACGTAAACAGGAAGGGGTAGACAAAAAAGACGGCATAGAGCAGCAACGCGGGCGCCAAAAACAGCAGCGGCAAAAACAGCATCTTCCGGCGATAAGAGTTCGTCAGCTTGGTCACAAGAATTCCTCTCTTTCCGATAAAAATAAGAAAAAGCTCATCACAACAATCATAAAGGCATACCCGCCCGTATGATTGTTGTTCAGAGCTTCCTCCAGGACCCCACTCTAAACAAAATCGCTAAGGTTCTCACTAAGTTGTCTCATTACTGATAATAACTTGTTTTAATCATAGCTTTGATTTGTCAACGCAATATTACCCGAACATCAACCGAACGTTAAAATTCGGTGCCTGCCGGTCGTTAGGAATCTTGGTGAGCTTAACCGAGCAGTTGTTCGAACGACAGGTTCCACAGCTTTTTGTTACTAACCGATAACGAAGTTGCTCCCGACGCCAAGGCGGCAGACGCTTCGGCCTGAGTCTGGATCAAGCCGCTGGCGATAACCGGCGTCTTCTCCAGCTCCGACGCGAACGCCCGAATGATTTTGTCGATGGCGCCGGGCATCAGTTCGACGCCGTCGGGTTCCAACTGGCGGCACAGCTTCAAGCCATTCTCAAGCGCACCCGAGTCAATGATGAACAGATGCAGGATGCCGTAGAGGTCGTAGCGCTTCGCTTCCTGGACCAGATGAATTTTCGGCGTGACGATGCCGTCGGCTCCCGCATATTCGGCGATAAACTCGATACTCTCCCGGGCGGTGCTGGACAAGCCGCGAATGAGGTCGACATGGACGAACGCCCCTTTGCCGGCCTGTTTCGTCAGCCGGACGCAGTCCACGAGTTCCTTGACGGTGCCGCCCATGAAAAACAGGTTGTGCACCGCGCTGGCAAGCGCGTCTTCCAGATCCTCCATCCGGCGAACAGCGGCGATGATCGGATGGCCCCCAATTTTGTGCAGCAGCTGCATGCGGCTTCGCTCCCGTGTTGTTCGTGTTGTTCATCTCTATTATCGGGGAGAATTGTTATCGGAATGTCCAAAGTTGATTAAATGAATATGAATATTTTACGATTTCATTCGCTTGTCAGGCGTTCTACGCGGTCCATAAACTAACAGAAGGGACATTTAAACAGACAAAGCCTCCGTCCCGCATTCGAGCGAATGTATGGACGGAGGTGTTCGGACATTATGTCAACCAATATGAAGCCATATTATCTTTCAGCATGCGGTCCAGCACCACCGTAGCTTCCGCCCTCGTGGCCGTATTGGACGGCTCAAAACGGTTGTTGGAACGGCCCTCGACAATCCCTTCCTTCTCTGCTTTCGCGACGAAACCTTTCGCCCATTCCGGAATGTCCGCATCGTCCGCGAACGATGTCGCCGTGATGGTGGCGGACATGTTCCAGCCCCGGATCAGCATGGTTACCATTTCCGCCCGGCTGATCGTCGCCGTATACAGTTTCTGTGTCATCACCTTGACGATAACGTCCCCGACGTCCAGCGGACTTCCGCAGGAAAGTTGCCTGCTTGATGCTAGACTTAATAGTAGACACAGATTACACTGATGAAATGAATCCGAATCGGAGGACTGTGTCGAGATGAAAAAGCCCCTGTATGATGAGACGTACAAACGAAAGACGGTCCAGTACGTCAAGGAGAGTGGAAAGGCGGTAGCGGAAGTCGCCCGTGAGCTGAAGATCAAAGATAGTACGCTGTACGGCTGGATGAAAAGTATGGAGGAGAGCCGGAAATCGTTGCGACGCAAGCGTTTAAGTCGGAAGATCATCAGCTTAAACGCCCGACTTAGCACATGATCGTGTAAGCAACTTTCCTCTCCTCCATTTTATCGTAATAATTACGATTAAACAATCAATGAAAATCCGGACCTCGTCCGGGCAACCGACCTACAGCTCGTGTTCCTTCCGGCGGCCAACCATAATCATTCGTCTGGACCGCCGGGCATCATACGCTTCTCCCTCATAGCTTCCATACACGGTATCCAGCGCCAGTCCCGCCTCGTACAACATTGCCGTCAACGTTTCGGCCGAATAAAGCTTGACCCGTTCGACATAACGGCGCGGTGGCCTGCCCGCCTCCCGAACGACGATCCGCTTCATAACGAATCCGCCTTCGATGCGGCGGGTTTCCGAGATCGCCGCCCCCTGCTCTACCCGCTTGGAATACGGCACTAAAGGTTCGGCCGTATACGTCGCGTTCATCACATCGAGAACGAACCGGCCTCCCGGCTTCAACGCTTTGCGGATTTGCCGCAATACTTTCAGTTGTTCGCCGTCATCTTCAAAATAGCCGAAAGAGGTGAACAGATTGACGACCGCGTCGAATCGTTCCGCAAACGAGCCATCGTCCGGCAAAGCGCGCATATCGCCTTCGATCCGGGGCAGCATTTAAATGTAAAAATTACTATTAATAAACAATAGAAAGCCCGAGCGATCGCTCGGTTAAAACGTTAGTTTATTGTAATAATTACACTTAAGAAGTGTACCAACTAACTTTTGATCTGTCAATTCCATTGCCGTTTTGCGCTCCTGTTCGGCAACATATGCCAACATGCTTAAGAACGGATCCTCGAGCTGTTTCCCCAAGTCACCCATCGTATTAAATTTTTCTGGAGTCAAATAGCGTCTCGTTATCTGATCGTGCCGAAAAGCATGCTTTCCGACACAGTCTGAACGCTCAAAAACGCCATCGAAGTCCCACCGCCGTCGCTCTCCTCGCCCAAACCGTTAAAATCGATTTGCGGTAATTGCCAGTACTTTCGCCGTTATAGTCGAAGCCAACTTGGCTGGCGATCTCGATTACCATTGCTTTGCCGAGCGATACTGGGGTTGTGACCGGGGCTCGATAAAGTCGATGAAGGAGAACGTGCACGCAGTCACACACTGAGAAGCAAAGCCAATATGACAATAAAAGCAGACGATATGTGCTGTTTCCGCACCGTACAGCAAGAGATAATATAAAAAAAATAGGGAGGGCGCCCGGCTTGCACCAACAAGAAGGAGGTCGACCGAAATGCCTTACGGTCATCGCAGACGGATAAACCGTAACCGGTTAAATTAAAGCTTCTTACTCCGGGATCGACGAATCCGGAGTGGTTTATGGAGGGGTATGGCAATAAGGTTCAGGAGAATACCTTTCCAGCCTAAAACGATAAAAATTCAATAGGGGTGGATATAGCTTGTTATACCCGTTAAGTAACAAATTCGGAGCAATTTCACTGGATTCCGCTGCAGGAACATGGTCAATGACTGCTGATCAACGCTTGGTCATGGAATCCTTTTCGCTCGTATGGGAAGTAGACGGCTCCCGGATCCGCTGTCTGGAGCAAACCAATTCGGTCGAAATGAATCAAGGCAAAGACTTGCATGGACGATACTCGGAACTTGTTGCCGATTGCGGCGCCTCGGGTACGGGGAAGAAGTTTGCGTTTTCGTTCCGGTTATATGAAGAAGAATGCTTCTTGACCCTAAAAGCCCGGGTCAAAAATGTCGGGCAAACAGCCATTAAGCTCGGGAAATGCCATTTATTGCACGAGAGCGGCACTATTGATCTTGGCGAGGGAGCCGAGGAAACGGTGGCGCTTTGTCAAACGGCCTGGGTTACCGATAATGTTGTGAAAAAGCTTTATTCCGAAAATAACTGTCACCGGAGCAAAACTGTCGGTTTGCTGTATAATCGGTCCCATAAACTTGCATTCAACTGCAGCTTTATGACCTTTGACAGAATCAATACGGAGATTGCATACAGTGCGTCCCACAACAAGATTCATGTTGATGGTTACTGCGACTTTGATGATTATGAGCTTCAGCCGGATCGGGAAATCGAGTCCGAAACGATCGGGTGCGCTTGGTCATGCGATCCTTACGCGTCTTTGGAAAATTGGGCGGCGAAGGTGAGCCATTATTACAAGCCCCGGATAGCCCCGAAACCGTCCGTCGGCTGGCTCGGAGGATGGACATGGAGGGACGGTTTTACGGAGCAAACGTACGAAGAACTTGTGCTGGAGAATTCCGCCGCCATCCAAACGAGACTCGAAGGGTTTGATGTCACGAATTTCTGGGTAAGCATCGGCAATTTAAAGCATATGCTGCCGGGAAACTGGACGGCATTTAACAAAACGGCGTTCCCCCACGATATCGAATGGCTTGTTTCCAAATTGGCGAAAAACGGACAACGTCTTGGTTTTTGGGTCGCTCCTTTCTGGATACCGGACAAGCTGAGTCCGCTGTTTGAAGAACACAAGCACCATCTGTTAAAAAGGCAAGGAGAGTTCGTCAAATGCGATTCCAGGTGGAGGTTCGGGAAGTCCGGGGATTTGCCGCCTGACGAACGGGTTGGCTTCTATTGCCTGGATGGAAGTCATCCCGATACGGTTGACTTTTTGAAACGAACCTTCGAATTTTATCGGAAGCTGGGGATCAGGTACTATATGATCGATTTTCTTTATGCGGGATCGGGCTCGACCCCGGGACACTTCCTCTATGACGAATATTTCGACCGCTCCAAGGTGAAAGGTCCCGAAGTGTACAGAGAAGCTTTGAAAACGATCCGGGAAGCTGCAGGCGAGGATGCGTATATTTTGTCTTCGACCGGAACAACATTCCAAAACATCGGTTGTGTCGATGCTGTAAGGGTTGCTCCCGATTGCGGCGAAGGACGTCCGCTTATAAAAGGGATGAATGAATACCCTGCCATGTATACGATCAATACGTGGAATTTGATTCGAACCGTATCGACCACAATGGCCAACACTTATTTTACAGATCGGAAATTGTATTATAACGACGCTTTCAATGTGATGACCATCGATAAGCCCGTTCCTTTGAACGAAGCGATTATCACAGTCAGCATGTTTGCTTTGTCAGGCGGTCCCGTGATGCTCGGGGACGATATTTCGACCATTGGCGAGGAACGGCTTGCGCTTATCAAGAAGTCGCTGCCGCCATACAACAAGATGGCAAAACCGGCAGACTTGTTTGACGCCGTATATCCGGATTGGCCCAAAATATTCAATTTGAAGGTCGAGAAGGACTGGGACGAATGGAACGTTGTCGGCGTCCTGAACACCGAACCTGCGACCGTAAACATGGAGCTCTCGCTGGACAAACTTGAGTTGCAACACGGCCCTGCCTACACCGTGTTTGATTTTTGGAACGAGATGTATTTGGGCGAAATAAAAGACCGTCTCGAGGTCGAGGTGCCGCCCCGTCATATTCGGGTATTTCGAATAGCAAGGTCGAGGCCGCATCCTTGGCTGATTGGGACCGATATGCACGTAACCCAAGGAGGGGTCGAAATCGAACGGCTCGAGTGGAATCCGAACAAGCGCTATTTGAGCGGCGTATGCATCCGGCCAAAAGGGGAAGCGGGGAATTTGTTCTTGAAGCTTCCGAAAGGGTGGAAGCCCGTTCAATATGAAGGGCTTCAAACCGCAAAAGTCCCAATGGATAAAAGCTTAATCGTCCTCAAACCTTTGGCGTTTCGAACAGAGACCCTCACTTGGCGCATCGATTTCGAACCGGAAGACGAAGCGGAGCTTCACAACTTGCTGCATGTCGGGGAAGAGAGGGTCATTTTGGAATGAAAAAATAAATGAGGCTGGCGGGAAACGTTTCGATGGTCGTATCCCCGTTAAGCAGGAGAAAAAGAGCGCTCATGCGGCGATCGTTTTCCGGTATTCCACCGGAGAGCGGTCGCTAAGTTTTTTCTGGAACCGTTCCTCGTCGTAAAAGGTGATGTAGTTGGCAATCAGACGTCGAGCTGTCTCCTAACATAACACGCTAACGAAAGCGATGTTTGGCCCGGAAGACAGTTTCCTTGCCGTGTTGGTAGCATCGATCATCTTGTCCGCGCTGGACTTACTTTGTACGAGATGATTGGCGGGACTATCTTCTTCCAAATCCATTGGCAGAAACAATTGACCCATGGTATATTCGATGAACAAAGAAGCCGTTCCTTTCGTAAATGGTTGGTGGTACTTCCATTTTACAAAGGAACGGTTTCTTTGTATTGAACAAAATGGAAGAAGGGTGCCCCAACCATTTTTTATGGCTTTTAGGGCAGCCCCTTCTCCTTGTTCGACGGCGAGCGGCGGTTTTTAAGCCATCTCATTGCCGCTTGTATAAATGATCAACGTTAACGTCGCAGCGGCCACATCTACAGCAGCCGATGTCGGGTTTTCATGATAAACCGTGATGGTGTTAGCTGCGGTTACTTTCGCATACATTCGCGTGCCTTTTAGATCGCCTTCAAAAAAAGCATCTACAACGTTACCGACCGACGCAAACGACTGAGCAACATTAGATGTGTTGGTCGTGTTTGCAGCTACGGAAGGCGGGGCGAAAGGCAGTGAGCGTCTAACTATTTTTTGGAATACGTTTCTGTAAATCGGCGCCTGACCTAGTGCTACTGCAGCAGTCCCGTTGTTAATGGTTTTATCAATGATCACTTGGCTTGTCGGTTGACCGTTCGCATCAAAGATACGCCCGACAATCTTGCATTGCTGTGTTGTTCCGCTTTGTGTTACGGCAATCCAATCTCCAACACCATAGTAAGTATCAAGCACAACCGAACCGGTTGCCAGATTGATAAGATTCGGGGCTTCTGTTGTGACGGTCGCAGCTGTTGCCAAGCTGCTGTATTGCGCCATATCGGTTGACGGCTTTAATGTGCCTTCTTGGACACAAAGACTGAAGTTAATGTTTTGCTCGTTAAGTGCGACATTGCTTGAGTTTGTCGTATTGACCGGATACATGAAGTCGCCGACCGCAAACTTGCCGCCGCTGTAATTCGTGTTCAGACTGAATGCGTTTCGGCTATCAACCTTCGGTTCATACTGCATATAAACCGGAGCAATCGGGAATCCGCTTGCGTAAGCTCCGATGTGCTCGATTTCGATACGAGTGCCAACCGGTAAAGTGATGATAAAATTACCTTTGTTTACAAGCTCGTTGACATTACGAACCGTCGCTAATTTCCACCCGTTGCCATAATCGACAACGTCGTCGCCGACGGTTATACGTTTGTTTGTGCCGTTGTACTCCAAAACGTTCAGCTTAAAGTTACGCGGGTCGAAAGGGGCTATCTCTCTGTAAAGAATACATACATATGCGTCCAGTTGCTTGTTTTTAATAGGGAAAGCAAGTTCTGCAGACTCGCTTCCTTTATTCCATAAGCGAATACCGTTCCTGCTTGTAAAACCTGTCCATGTTGATTCAAAACGCTTTACATCATAGACAAGCTTTTTATTGACGGTATTCCCACTCATGCGAACGCCATACATGCCGTATTTGAAATCGTACTGAGGCAAGAACTCAAAAAAATCGTCAATTAGCTGCGGGTTTCGTCCGAAGTCGAAAGCGGATGACATTAACAATTGGTTGTGCCCTTCGGTCGGGTTATCCGTCTCCGTCCAAGTTTTTGCAGCATAGTCATACTTGGCGAAGTAACCTTCCGTGAATTTAATATAGCAATCTTTCGTTTCTTTATATGTCAAATTCGACTTGAAAGAAAAACCACCCCAACGATGCACCGGGTTTAATTCAAAGAAGTAATTGAAATACTCGGTATAACCTCCTCCCCAGAACGAGCCGGCACACGTATCATAAACAACCGCCTTGGCAGGTTTTACAGCAGCTCCTGCAGGCGCAACATTAAAACCGTTTACGGATAAACCTCCGCCCTCGTTGCGCACGTAGTAGTCTGCAATGTTTGTAGCACCTGCACGACCGACAATATAACCGCCGCCAACTGTTAAATTGGTGCATTGCGTTACGTTTGCCTGGTTCCAGAACCCGAGCAAGCACTCGTGGAATGCACAGTTTCGCAATTCATTTTCATAGAAGTTGCCCCTACGGGTGCCGGTCCACGGGGAAGTATCCAGCGGGTACAGATGACAGCCGATTGCAAATCGCTCGACAAGCACATTATCGATAACCCATTTGTAAGCATTCGCGCCATTGAAGCATCTGTTAGCGTGAACCGTTGATGTTTTGGTGACGTTTCCGACGAAAACTCCGCCTTTAAACCGGACGCCTACTATGGTTTGCGCATTCCATCCGGTTTTTACTGCAAAAGCGTCCGCCATTTCTTGATAATTCGGACTAAATAAATCCTTGGATGTCGTCGGGTCGAAGAAAATCGCGGCATTACCCAAAAATTCAATGTCAGTGCCGGACCGGACATACAAGGTGTCGCGCACATAATAAGTAGCATCATGCACTTCAAATACATGATTTACAGTTGCACCGTACTTCATTTTAGAGATGTTGTTTCGGTACGCTGTATATTGAACCGTATTTAACATTCGCTGAAACGCATCCGTATCGTCATGCCCGCTAATTATATTAGCGTTAGTAAACACTTCTACGGATTGGTCTATGAGCAGATCGCCATAAGCGCCGAACTGAAATGGATTTAATTTGTACTGCGTTGATTTCCAGCGGCCTGTTGCAATGCCATCTACTGCGATAATAGAACCGCCATTGTCGGGTTCTGTTGAGCCTGCAACCCAAATGAACTCGTTTCCACCCTTACCCATTCCAGCGTAGTAGGATGCAGTTTGCACTACTTTATCGCCGCTTTTTGGTGCAAATTGACGCAAAGCGGCAATTGAATCTACGGTTATAATGGCTGAATCAAGATATTTACCTGCGCCATAACTAACAGCGGTTACAGTTTGAGAATCAGCCCCAACGGCTCCTCCGATTGTACTGCCCATCGCCAGAGCCATCCCGGATAATCCGATTGAGGCCAGCATCGTTCTTCTCGAGATTAGCGGGCTTTCTTCGTTCGGCATCTGTTTGTCATCCATATTTTCTGACATCAGAGTAACCTCCCCATTCATGATTTCCTGGAATATCCAATAGTTCGTGCAGTTGGATCAAAATCGGTTAGAAGGTCAAAGATTAAAACTTCGCATAGACCGGCTTGCGGTTTATTTGCCTAACGTGGCGGCAATTTGCTTGTCTGCCCGTTCAGCGGCTTCCCGCAGAACGTCGCTGCGGACACATCTACAGCAGCCGTTGTCGGGTTTTCATGATAAACGGTGATTGTGTCAGCCGCAGTTACTTTCGCATATATTCGTATGCCTTTCAGATCGCCCTCAAAAAACGCATCCACCACGTTATACTTGCGTCTGTCGTATTGACCGGATACATGAAGTCGTCAACTGCAATCTTGCCGCCGCTATATTTCGCGTTCAGACTGAATGCGTTCCGGCTGTCGACCTTCGGGTCATACTGCATATAAACCGGAGCAATCGGGAACCCGCTTGCGTAAGCCCCGATGTGCTCGATTTCGATACGAGTGCCAACCGGTAACGTGATGATAAAATTACCTTTGTTGACAAGCTTATACGTTTGTTTGTGCCGTTGTACTCCAGAACGTTCAGCTTAAAGTTACGCGGGTCGAAAGGCGCGATCTCTCTGTAAAGAATACAAACATATGCGTCCAGCTGCTTGTTTTTAATAGGGAAAACAAGTTCCGCAGACTCGTATTGTCTACGTATTATTGATTCGGCGGCTTCCCACAGCATGGTGTTCACATCATTGCCGGACAGTTGAATTTATTGTGTATGGGGTATTGGGTAGATCTACTTTAGAACATTCACTACTTCTTTGTTTGCTTTCTCTTCGCCGTTTCGCAAAGCCGTATTGATATCGGTTCCGTCAATAACGACGCTCCTCGTGACCTCCTCGTTCAGCAAGCCGTTGATTTTTGGATCATACTTGGACGCTTCCGGCAGCGGCGACGGGGTTACTTTAAAGATCGCCTGCAAATTTTTCCCTTTAAACAAATCGTTGTCCGCCCCGTATACATTTCGGATGCCCGGGTCGTTCAGGACAGACAACCGTCCGGCTTTACTGAGCATCGTCTGCACGTTCTCGCTCACCAGGCCGAGCAATACTTGATAAGCCGCCTCCTTGTTTTTGCCCGATTTGTTGACGACCGCCATATGGAAATCGACTACCAGCCCGGCTCCTTGCCGATCGCTGTAGCTCGGGTAGGCGGCCAAATCCCATTTGAACGCATCCTTCGTTCCCGCGTTGGTGAAAAAAATGTTAAAGGCGGCAATCAAGTTCGGGAACATGGCCATCCGCTCCTCCTTAAAGAACAGATCGGTCGAGTGTCTGTATTTCCCGCCCTGTACATAGCCCGGAATGGAGTAAAACTGCTTGAGCAGCGCAAACACTTGAGCGTGCTTTTCCGAGGTGAAGGACGCCTTCCCTTTCGTTTTATCGAACACGGGCAAGCCGTATTGCCAGTACATCTGTCTCAGGTCGGGCGGCATGACGCCGATATAATTCGTACTCCCGTCGGTGCGGGTCAGTTTTTTTCCCATCTCCAGCATCTCTTCGTAAGTCATGACGTCTTTCGGATAAGAAACCCCGAACTTATCGAAAATATCTTTATTATACACCGTCGCTCCGTAGTTCATGGCGAACGGCATCCCGTAAAACGCCTTCTGATCGCCAAGCTTCATCATTTCTTGGACAACGGCCTGATCCATCCGGCCGAGATCGATGCCGTAGGTTTTGACCATCGCCGTTAAATCTTCCGGGATATCGGCCTCGAGTATGGTCGCCAAGGCCGGGTTGCTGACCAGTACCATATCGGGCGGCGTACCTGCTGCGAGCAGCTTGTCTAGCGGGTCGCGCGTTTGAACCGGATTGATTTGCGGATATTTGGCTTTAACCGGATCGACAAAAAATTTTTTAAACTGTTCGTCTGTCGTACCGGTGTTTACATCGAGTACAAGAAGCTCAGCCGGGCCCCCTTTATATTCCGTCTTTTGCACAGTCTGTTGGCCGTCCCCGTTCCGGCTTTCCTTGCCGTTTTCCCCGTTTTGACTGCAGGCGATCAGGATGCTTGGCACTACTAAAACGGCAGCCATAAAAGAAACGATGCGTAATTGGACCATCTCATTTTCTCTCCCCCATAGGTATGGTTGAAACGCTTACACTTTTAGGGCGCCCTCGCACTTACGAATACCGGTTAAAGCCATAATAGAGTTTTTTGCTAGTTTTGGATATTGCAGCTTTTGTCCACTCTTTATCCATTTTTGTTTTAATCGCAGCTGCCTTGATCGACTAACTTTTTTATTCGATCGCCTCTAACAAGCAAAAGAACCTCCGTTTCCTCCGCCAAAGAAGGAATGAAGGTTCGTTTCGTAAATGAAATTTGCGGAAACTCCCCGTCCGTTCAATCGTTCGTCGGAGAGCACGACGCTGCCAGCTTCTGGGCGTATTCTTTCGGGGAACAACGGTTGTAGCGTTTGAACAATTCATAGAAATGAGCGATATTCGTGATTCCGACTTGTTCGGCTATGGCGGCAATACTGCCGTCCATGGTCAGAAGGAGGCGCTCGGCCTGTTTGATTCTTCGGATATTGACATATTCGATAAAGGAAAGTCCCATAATCCTTTTGAAGTATTTGGAAAAATAGGAGTAGCTCAAGTTCATCATCTTGCTGATTGTTTCCATTTCGATTTTATCCTTCAGGTGGCTCTCCACATATTCAAGCACCAAATGAAGGGGATAAGCGGGGAGACGTTCGTAGCTACGAGCGGCTTCGTCCGGATCGCTTCGCAAAATGTTCAGAAGTATCTGTTTCACAAGGAGGCTGACGGCCATATTGTAGCCTCTTGAGCGGCTCTCCATCTCCCGATGAATGTCCAGAACAGCCCGGCCGATATCGTTGCGCAATTTTTCATTTTGTCGAAACATTTCATTAACGTGACTCAAAGGGCTATCAATTTCGGCGAAATACCTGTAATGTACCAACATGCTGGGATCGTAGTAAGGCTGGAGATCGAAATGCAGGATCAAGTAAACCGTTCTTTCTGAAACTGCACTTTTGGTAATATGCGGTTGGGACGAACCGATCAGCAATAGATCCCCGGGCTCCAGTCTGTGATGTTCGTCTTGTATGCCCATCTCCAAGCAGCCTTCTTGAACATACAACATTTCAATCTCTTTGTGGTAGTGCTGCTTGCTTCCCGGAGGCGCCGAGAAAAAAGGCTTAACCTGCTGAATAATTTTAATGTTGAGCATATTATCCTGATACGGTATAGGCTCTTTATATAATTTGGAATTCATCCTCAGACATCCTTTTTACGACCGCTATTCTTGTATCCATTATAACTCGCCGTTTGCCGCTATCAACAATAAAGTCTATCCCGCCTAATACACCGGACTTTGCCGGCACTCCGGAAAGGCGTACTGAATGGCCCGAAATGGACTACGTTGGAGAGAAGTCCGTTGAACGCAGGAGAAGGCCGGGTTTACGATGAAAGCATGCGTACGGTTCGGCTGATTGCCGAGGAAGGTAAAAGGAGAAAGACGTAGTAGAAATCGTAGTTGTTTCATGAAGGTAAACTTTTATTATCGATAAAAAAGCCCCGAAGGGCTTCATCTTAAGTAACCGCCATAGGAAGCCAGTTTGCACCATTGTCTGCCGTATTAATCCAACCGATGCGAGTTGCATTAGGGTCAGACGCTTTGAATATAGTTCCTGCTGGCAATTTTGTGCTGTTCGTTGGAGCGGCAGCAGCTTTATAACTGTAAGCAACCTCGATTGCACCAAACAGCGGCGTCGTTATTCTTGAGTTATTATCCAAAGTTAACGTCGCTTGACCGGCAGAATAATATTGTTTAGCCCCATCGTCTGATGTAATTTTTGCATTTGTAAATGCTACATTTGCTTTATAGAACAATACGCCTTTATTACTAACATGAATCGCAGGTCCTAAGTAAAGCTCTACATGTTCCACAGTGAAGCCAACACTGGATAGTTGGCTTGGAACTCCAAATGAAATCCCCCCATTACCGGAAAACACAATTCTGCTCGTTCCATCTGCATGGCCAATTAAGCGAACTCTACCAACGCCACGGGTTTTTGAATTACACAAATAAACGGTTCCGTTTATTTCGTAATCTCCTGACGGCAATCGAATAATTACATCATGAACTAACTCCGTATCGTAAGCTAATCTTGTTAAATTTGCTAAATTCGTCGTGTTTGTTGTGGCATTACCTGTGTTTGTTAAAGTGTTATCCTGCGTCTTTTTGGAAAAGTCATTCAATAGGAATCGGATAGGATTTTCAAATCGCCAATTAGATGAATAAGTCACTTCTGTAGCAAAAATACTCTGGTCAAGAATGGTGACGCTTTCAGCAGAGAATGTATTCCCCAGCGATAATACATAAGTCGCACCCTTCTTATTATGATTCCATAACCCCGAGATTGTGGTAGAAGAACCGCCGTCAATTCGTATTAAGTGGTCTGGCGGAGTTGTGGCGTTGCCGATTGATAATGTCATAAATCCATTAATATTCAACCCTTGTGCAACACGGACTTTCATAATGCGAGTAGAACTTTCAGCACCGCAACCATTAAGGGCTACGCCTCGAGCAATATCAATATAGTACGGATAAGCTACTACACCATTACCGGTGTTATTAATGATGTGATCTGCTGCACAGGAGTTGAAAGTCATATAGGTGGACTCGCCGAACCAGTAACCGAACTCTGTATGGTTTAAAGCATAGCAACTATTTAATGTCACAGAAGTACATACACCCGAATCATTAACCCCGGGTCCTGCGATAACAATTCCACGCGGAGAATAAGCCGTTTGAAGCTGCTCAAGCAATGTCACAAAGGTTGCTAGACGAACACAGTCTTTCTTTGCAACATAGAATTGGCATTGGCGAATAGCCATATTCGGGTAATAGGCGTCTGAACCTTTAAGAACATAATTACAGTTTGGAGCTGTTGCGGTTGCCCCGCCCCATACCGATAAGTTTTCAAATTTCTTATACAGACCGCCGCCTTTCAATAGAATTGCGGCTTCAATGGTAACACCTGTGCCTAAATCCACTTTAATAGACGTTAAGTTAGCCGTACCGCGAATAGAGATAGGATCTAGGTAAATGCTTCGTGTTGGCGCAGGAATAACTAAACATGCGGAGTTTGTGGCATCATAGGATTTCCAGCGGTACTCTACTATAGGCTTTGGAACAACTAACTCACCGCCGCCACGCCCGTGCAGGTAGTTAATAGCAGCTTGGAATGAAGGTCGATCATCGTAGACACCATCACCTTTTGAGCCGAACATCTCTACTGTAACTTCAGAGCAATCTAAGCGAATCCATCGACCAGTAGCAATTCCGGAAACTTGAAAAACGGTACCGCCATTTGCTGTAGATGTACTTGCAGCATCCCAAATAAAGTCACCACCACCCTTATATGGATTAAGTTCAGTAAAAGTGTCGGGTGAATGATAACCTTTTACAGCAACACGCATACCATTTTGCGGTGAAATGATTGCCAGCATGTCGGAGATGGAATCAACATAGCGATTGTAATCGTTAACCTGCTGCTGCGATAACCCGCTCGAATCCAAAATCGCGCTCGCCGGATGTGCTCCAGCCATATCACGACCTGCCAGCTCGTTATGGGTTACAAGCTCAAGCTTCGCCGCTATTCCCGGGGGAATTTTGTCCTTGCCGTTAGACCCTTCGTATACGGTACCGGCAACCGATAAACCCTCTTTCCCGTAAGCCGTTACCGATCCCGGGAGCATGCTGCCCGCGGCTAAGGCCGCACCGGCCATGCCGAAGGCAGTCAGCAGCTTTCTGCGGCTTACATGGGTGACGGGCTCCTCCAACTGTTCCTGTTCCAACCCTTTCCCCGCTTGCTGCTCCATCTTTTCTGTTTGTAAAATAAGATTGGTATCAGCAGCATTTGCCAGTGCGATAACGATACGCACGGTCATATGGATGCCAATTGACTGCGTCGGCAGTGGTTTCGGCTTCGCAGGGTCAACATGCCCGATTGCAATCATTGCACCCGATCTGTCAAAAACAGCAATCTCTCGAATAGTAAAGCCGCCAACATCTGGTGGAATAGCTGCCTCAAACATCAATGTATTTGGTGCCTGCGTATCATGAATTGGAGTAGAAGCAGTACCACGCCAAACTTCGTTAGCCAATGCCACCCTATTTTCAGTCAAAACAGGGTATGATCCATTGCCATCACCAACGGCGACATGTGTAATCTCAAGCTGATTTTCAGAGGTTGCACTGGCTAATTTCGCTTTGCCGATTGCGGTTAAAATTGCGCCTGTCATTATTTATCCTCCTCATCTAAGCCGATTTTTGAAAATCGAAGAACCCCAGCAAGTATGGGATAGTTCGCGAACTGCTGCAAGAGCCGTTGACGACGTCGGAATCGACCGACACCCCGTCACCCTTCGCTCCAAACCATAACACGTTCATCCCTTGACCTAAACTCATGGCCAGCCTCCTCGCTCGAAATGAAATCGCTTTCGGTTACAATTTGGCTTATTTGCTTTTTTCCGTCTTGATAAGCTGGTTGATCTTTTCCTCAGCCGTCCGCAGCGCGGTGTTCGTATCCTGCTTCCCTTGCAGCATCGCTTCGTATTCGGCGTTCAGCAGTGCATACGCGTTCGAATAGTACACCGAGAAAGCCATAGCCGGCGCCGGCTTGCTCTTGAATACGGCTTCGATCCGTTTTCCTTTCAGCTCGGAGATTTCCTGGGCGAACTGCTGGCTGTATTTCGGATCTTTCAGCGTAGAGATACGGGCCGTTTTGCGCACCATCGCGGTTTGCACCTCGTCGGAGAACATCACTTCCATAACGCGCATCTGATCGTCCTTATATTTGCTCATCTTCATCGGAATAAGCAGGTGCAGATCGTACATGCCGTACGTATTCGGCTTCTCCTTGTAGCTTGGGAACTGCGCGAGGTCCCAGTTCAGATCCGGCATTTGCCGCAGGGTGAGGAACAAATTGACCGTTCCTAGCATCGCAACGTTCCGGTCTTTGGAGAAGCGGTCGATCGCCCCCGTCCCCGTTTTGTAGTCGTTGCCCGGTATCGAATAGATTGATTTGCCGATCTCGAACGCGGTTTTGTACGGGTCGCTGTTCACCATAGCCTTATCCGTCTTCGGATCGATCACGTTCAGCGACAGCGGGAAAAGCAGGCGGGCCAAATTGTCCACTTCCAGCCCTCTGTACTGCGTGCCCCCTTCCTGGCGGCCGATTTTTTTGCCGAGCTCGATCGCGTTTTCCCAGGTTAAACCGTCGGACGGATACCCGACGCCGAACTTGTCGAAGATGTCCTTATTGTAGTAGAGCGCGTTCAGATTGACTGCGTAGGGGAGGGCATACAGCTCGCCTTTATCCGAAGCCGACTTCAGCGCGTCCAGCGCGCCCGGGTCGAAGCGGGTCAGATCGAAATTATGTTTTTTGGCGAGCGGGGTTATATCTTCGAGAACGTTCAAATCTTTATGCGGGGCGAGCCGCCCGTTATACGTCACCAGAAAGTCGACCGTTTCCCCCATAGCGAGCAATTTGGCCATATCGTTCTGGGAATTGATCATTTCGAGCGTGATGTGTGGATATTTTTTATGAACCGGATCGGCCAGCAGCATGTTGAAATCCTCCGGCGTAAAATATGTGCCGAGCTGATGAAATTTCAGCGTAACCGGCTCGAGGGGCGCTTCCTGCTTCACCCCACCGTCTGCGGGTGCCGCCTTGCCCCCTTCTTCTTCATTTTTGGCGGCGCAACCGCCCATCATCAGAGCCGCCGATACCGCGATGACAAGCGCACGTGTTTGTTTGTTCATACACAGACCCTCCTGCATGTTGGTTATGTGCGACCTTTCATGCCGCAGTTCAACGAATTTGAAACGTGGATAAATCAATAAACCGAAACGTTTCCTAAAAAGCCGATAATAAAGAAATCGGGTATGTGGAACCTCTCGATTCCCGAACCGGTGCACACCGTGATCGCTAACCCAGTCAAAGTTTCCCTCCCCGCTCTCGTTGGATTGTCGGAGCGAGTCCTCAAATATTTTGTTTAAAAGAGGGGGCATTCCTGGGCTAACCGATCCCGTTTTTACTTGCGGGTTAAGGGTGGGCTTTGCGAAACTCTCTCGGCGACTTCCCCTTCATTTCCCGAAAGACGCGAGAGAAAGTGCGTATCGATTCGAATCCGGTTTCAAACGTAATGTCTGCGACCGATTTATCCGTGTGGATCAGCATGGTCGCGGCACTATTGATGCGCAGACGGTGCAAATATTCGAGGAAGCTTAGCCCCGTATTTTCCCGGAAGAGGCGGCTTAAGTACGTAGAGTTTGTATGAAAGCGCGCAGCCACCGATTCCAGAGACAGCTTGTCCGCAAAATGAACATGCACATAGTGCAGGGCGGGCCAAAACGGCTGACTGCGATCCTTCCGATTCCAATCTGAATTGGATCCGGGTCCCTTATTGATCTCTCTTAAAAGCAGGATGAGCACTTCGGATAATTGATTCCGAATCATGTTATGATGCCCCATGAGCTCGGGTTTGACGTATTCTGCCATGAGCTGTGCGAAAATGCCTTCGACTCTGGCGGCCGTTTCCTCCTGAAAAGCGGCGTAAGACGGAATTTGCGAGCCGATCCGATAAAGCCACCTGTACCAATCGGAATCGTAAGACGATCCGAACAACAGGTTAATATCGAACATGCAGCAATATTTGCGAATGGTCTGATCGGTATCGCTTTTCGATTCGTGCATATGATTAGGAAGCACTAAAGAGACCGTACCCGGTTCCATGCGGTGCATAATGCCGTTAATTTTCTCGTAGCCGCATCCATCCAGTACAAAGGTTAACTCGGCGAACGGATGAAAATGAAGTTCGGTTTTCGGGAAAGAATGAATGCCGATATAAAATTCGAACTCGTCTTTGCGAGAAGGCTTCCCCATAATATGTTCATAATAGTACGGACTAGAAGTCATCGTCATTCCGCCCCCAACCTCCAAAATAGACAGCATGTCCCCCACATCGTAGAGGGCGAGCAAGCATCTGTCAACATCGAAAGCATGCTACGAGAACGACTGCTTCGCCGATTACTTCTTGCTGAAATTATCGATAAACTTAACCGCTTCCTCCTCCGCTTTGCTAAACGCCGTATTCATGTCCATCGTATTCTGATTGACCGTATTCGCGTACTTCGTATAGATGTTGAGAATATCTGCATCGTAGACCGCTTTGGGTGAAATGGGCGCGAACTTGTTTTGGAACACCGCCTGCATCCTCCGGTTGCTGAATGGCGACTGCTTTCCGAAGCTGTCAATTACGTTCTTCGATTTGACAACGGGCATAATTCCTTTTTGGGAAAGAGAAAGCTGGAATTCATCCGTGATCATATATTTCAGCACTTCCATCGCTTCGTCCGGATGGGCGCTTCGCTTCGTCAAACCGAAGAAGGCGGGATACGACTGCGATCCGGTTCCCGGACTGCCGCTGAAATGAGGCAGCGCAGCCCAATCCCAATTGAAGGCTTGCATCTCCGTCGGCCAAGCGTAGATCAAGCTGGATAAGTAAGGGAACATGGCGACATTGCGATCCTTAACGAACTGATTAAGGCCGGGGAACGATTTCGTCTTCTGAATATAGTCCTGATAACCCGGCTCCTGCGAGGAGTCGATAAAAAATGTTTTGAAAAAGGTTTTCCAGCGCTCGTCGTTGTTAATCGTAGGCTTGAACGAAGTCATATCGACCGTCGAGATCGAAAGCGGATTCATTCGGAACAGGTGAATGAAAGAGGCGGCCATCCCGAAATACTGCGCCCCCCCGTCATTCCTGGTCATTTTTTTGGATAAGTCCAGCGTTTGCTCCCACGTTAAGTCGTCACCCGGGTACGGTACGCCGAATTTATCGAAGATGTCTTTGTTGTAGTATAAAATCAGATTGGCCGTCGATACGGGCAGAGCGAATATTTTACCGCCTTGCACCTGCTGTAGTGCCTGAACGACGGTCGGCTCGATCCGATTCAGATCGATGCCGTGCTTTTTGATCAGATCCGTCATATCCACCTGCAAATCGTTCTGGATGATCGCCTATTCGTAGTTACCGATTGTGGCGTAAAAAATATCGAATTTTGTACCATTTGTGAGCAAATCGTTTAACGTAGCCCCTTGTCCGGACTGTATGTACTTAATCGTATAGGTAGGAAACTTAGCCCGGAGCAGTTCCCCGAACCGGTACTCGAAGCTTTCCTGCGGGTCGCCGACGTTGGTATAAAAAACGATTTCTACCGGTTCTTTTTTCGTCTGTGCCTGTCCCGCTTCCCTTTTTTCCTGTTGCGTTTGTCCGGCACCGGTTCCTTCCCCGCAAGCAGCTATGATAGCCAATGTGACTCCCGCTCCGATCGGCATGATCCGTTTCCAGAGCCTCATCCGTTGATCCCCCTTCACTTTCTTGCATGACTTTAGCAAGTTCCATGTTATAGGAGAAGAGGATAAAATTCTTGCCACTTCCTGAAAAATATCGGTCAAAATTCCACAACCCCGCAATCGTTCGTTCCCCTATCGTTTTCCGATCCGCTCAAATCAAAGAGCAGATCGTAAACGGCAAGCTGACGCCCGGCCAGAAGCTGCCCTCCACTCGGGAGCTCCGCGATGCGTGAAGCGCTGAGCATGCTGAAGGCGATGGGGCTTTAGCTGCAAAACGACGCCTAGGTCAAAACCCCAAATCAAAATCATTTGATTTGGGGAACATAGTTGCTTTCACAGATGAAATCGGTATTAGCAGAATCATGCTTCTTTCTTTCATAGGACTCTGCGACGTCTTTCGCGAGGACTATTCGTTACTTTTTCATCTGAATCGCTTCGGCGATCTTCTTGGTCGCTTGCTCTTCGGCGGTCCGCAGAGCCGAGTTCAGATCGGTTTCTCCGGCGATGACGGACATGACGGCGCTGTTCAGCGCGCCTGCCGCATTCGAATCATACACGCCGGCGCGGGCTGGCGCAGCGGGCTTCAAAGTAGCGATCGCGCTAACGTTTTTCCCTTTCCATTGCGCCACGTTGCGGCCGAACGCCTCTTTCACCGCTTGGTTCTTCAACGGCGTAATGGCTGCGAAGTCGGAGGTGATCGACGTTTGCACTTCATCGGTCAACAGATGGGCGATGCTTTGGAACGATTCATCCCGATGCTGGCTCGTCGGGGCTACCGTAATAATGACCGGGTATGGCTGCGAGCCGACGCCCGGCAAGCTTTTCAACTCCGGCAGGCTGACCGCGTCCCAGTTCACATTCTCCTCAGGCTTCGGAGCGTCAGAGTTGAACGCCAGGAACATGGCGCTTGTCTTCTCTTTGACGAAGACGTTCCGCGCATCGTTCAGAAGCTTGGCGTCATAGCCCGGCGCTTTATACAACGGCAGCAGCGTGTTAATCCACGATTTCCACCGGTCGGTCTGCAAAACGGCTTTCTCGCCCTTCTCGTCGGTATACGGTATAGAAAGCGGATTCACAACAAGCAACGGGTTAGGGCTAGCGACAAATCCGCGGTACTGCACGCCGCCGTCGTTGCGCGTCAGCTTCGTCGCGACCTCCGCCACTTCTTCCCAAGCCATATGATTTTTCAAATAAGGCACGCCGAATTTATCGAAAATATCTTTATTGTAATACAGCGTCAGCCGCAAATCGTACAAAGGCAAGCCGTTCTGGTTTTTCCCGTCCACCTTCGCCGCTTCTATATAAGAAGGCTCCAGTCGGCCGAGATCGTACTTTTGCTTCGCGATCAGATCCGAGATATCGCCGCCGTACAGATCGAGCAGGCTGGCACGGTAATTGTTAACGGAGGAAAGGATCAGATCGACTTTGCGCTGCTCGATAACGAGATTTTGCACATTGTTTCCGACGCTCTCCACCACTTCAAACTCATAGTGGGGATATTTTTTCTGAATCTGACTGCCGTATCGAGTCATAAACCATTCCATGTTGCCGCCCTGGGGCGTGACGACGAGCAGCTTGACCGGCTTCGCCGGTTCCGCAGGCTTATTGCTGCCAGGTGTGGCCGTCCCTTCTGTTTTCGCGCCGCTTTCCTTCCCGCCGCCGCATCCGGCCGTCAGCAAAACAATGGCCATCGCAGCAGCTAACGCTGCACGGTTCCATTTTTTCATTTATACCCACCCCATTGAATAAATTGGATTGCTTGAAACATGGTCCTGCAATTTTGTAACAATGTCGTATCGTTTCGCTTACCTTCCTGGACTCCATCCAACGGGGCAAGCGGAAGAAGCGTCAAATCGGGCTGCAATTCCTCCCGCCAGAATTTGGCAGCGCTTACATCAAGAAAAGAAGCAAATCCTTGAACTATTTTCGCTGTATAGCGCCGTCTTCGCCAAGCAGCTTGCGTGCTCAAATTCGGCTCTGTACGACGTTGTCTTTCGAACGCACAAAAGCCGAATCACGCGCCCGCAAAATCTCTCCACCTCCAAAAATGACCGGCCTTCACTATGTTTGTCATGCGTATGCTCCCTTCCTTGCCCATCGCCTTATCGCCCACTCAATCGCCCATCGCGTTGCAAAGCCATTATCACACATGGACCTTCGGACAAAAAGCACGGATTGTGCAGTCGAGTACACATATCCTCTGCACTTTCGAAACGTCTGCAAGATGCGTATTGACTGCGACCCAATACCCCCTATAATGGTAGCATGACACCGCGTACAGCATCGGTAAAGGAAGGGACTCGTATGCAAGGTTCGCCAGATGCTTTCCGCCTCGTTCATTTGCTCACGACACTGAGGCTGTCCGAATTCGAATGCGGGACTTCCACGTTAGGCGCGCATCACGGCAAAAGCTACTACACGTCCATTCGCGTCCAGCCGTGGGCGCTGCTGACTCAAATTACCGACGGGCCTGTACGAATTACGTTGGAGCATGAAACGTTTATCGTAAATCCGGGGCAAGCGCTGTATATTCCGGCCAATCAGCCTTACACGTTGCAGCTGGTCGACCGCGATATCGTCTCGCACTGGCTGAATTTCAATTTCACTGTATTTGAACATTTTCCGCTGCTCGATCTGCTCGATGTTCCTTATGTATCCCCTGTATCCATTGGAAACGAGGTAAGGAGGCTGCAAACGCAAATTTGCGAGCTTGTTCATACTGAGCAGTCTGATCCCGGCGAGCTTCTGCGCGCAGCCAGCCTTGTGAAGCAGCTTATGTACGTCGTGCTGGAGCTAGTCATGTCATTTTCTCGCTACAAATCCGGGGGCATTGAGAAAATCAGCAAGCTTCAGCGTTTCCAGCCGGTACTCGATTATATCGAAAACCATCTGAATGAGAAAATTATCATATCCCAGTTAGCCGGCCTGATGTTCATCTCTACCTCGCATTTCCATAAAGAGTTCCAAGAGGCGTTCGGCGTTTCTCCGTTGCAATATATTCAATCGCAGCGGTATAAGAAAGCGCAATCGTTGCTGGCTACTTCCGATTTGACGATCCATGAAATCGCAAATCGGGTCGGCTATGAACAGCCGTTTCCGTTTATCCGCTTTTTCAAATCGCTGTACGGCGCTAGCCCCGGCCATTACAGGAAAATGATGATCAAGCGGTTTAACTAAGACGTTTCGCCACTGTAGCCCGATAAACTCCTCCCGGATGGTCGCGTTGTACCGGGACGTCGCCGCCAACCGGTTTGGCCGGCGAAAAATTTGCCCGCGGCCCGCGTATGCTCAACAGTCTTATTCGGATGCGCTCGTTTTCGCAGCCGATCCGATTGTTTCATCATACAAACCCACAAATAGAGGAGAAACGCAAACACGTTCCTCCGAGGAGGAAGTGTTTGCGTTTCCATTAACAATCAAGCCTGTGCCGTTACATGATAGTTCGGTACTGTCGGCGGTTCGTTCGGCTTGAACCGAGATGATCGTCCCTGTGCCGTCATCGACGATTGCGGCGGAAGTGCCGGACAACCGCAAGTCGTTGCCGGCGAGCAGAACCGCCTCCGCCGAAGCCGCCACAACGATGCCTTCCGCCATGGAACGGTCGCCTCTTCGGATGGTATTGCCTTCGACGGCGTGCCTTTGGTTGTTCGTCGAAATTTTTAGAGGCACACCGGTCAGAAGGTTATGCTTGATGCTGCAATCTGCGCCATTCTTGACATTGATACCGTTCTCCGCGCAGTTCGTCACGATATTGTTCGTAACCTGCGAGTCGCGGATGCTGAGGACATAGATGCCATTGCCGATGCCACCCCGTCCGGCATTGGACACGGTATTGCCGTCGCACGCCACATTCCGGCAGTTGTCCATATGAATCCCGTGCGACGCGGTTTCCGATACGACGTTGCCGGCAATGCCGACAGGCCCCCCCGAGTTCGCTACGGCGATGCCCCGTTCCGTACAAAGCGACACTTGATTGCCCCGTATGACGACACCTTCCTGGCCATACCCGACATAAATCCCCCGGCCCGTGCCGCCCTCGCCGACGTTGCGGACTATATTGCCGCCGATCGTGAGGCGCGAAATTTGATTCGCATGGATGCCCACGGGGCCGAACACGTTCTCGATCACGTTGCCGCTGATGACGATGTTGCAGATGCGGCCGCCGGCTTTTGCCATATCCGTAGGGGTATACACCCGAATGGCCCCCCAATCGCTTTTCGGACGAATGTTTTTCAGCACATTGTCGGCGATCGTGACGTTGTACGTTTTGCCGGATCTGGAGGAAACGTCGATCCCGGACACGCACTCGTAAAACGTATTGCCGGCGACGACCAGCTGATCATAGTTTCGGGCGAAGATCGCATTGTCGGAGATGTTCTCGAAATGGCAGTTCGTAATCCGGATATGGCTGTGGTTGTATCCTTCCAAAGACGAATGGCTTCCGACGCCGCGGCAACATTCCATAAACGTGCAGCCGTCGATCAGCACATTATTGCACGGCGTATTGTCCCAAGGGCCGAAATGCGGAAAGCTTTCCTTCGTCGCCAAATCGATCTGCACGGCTTCGGCTTCCCTCGACGTGCGCAAATACCCTTCGAACCAGACGTTGCGAATTTGGCAGCCGTTCGTGGAATTGATCTCGATATGATGATCGTTTACATTGCGGATAATCCGCGTATCGCGAATAATCAATCTTTCGGCATGCGCGAACGACATATGCGGGAACTGCGTCGGGTAGGCCGCCGAATTTCCGTCCCACGTGCCCCCGCAAATTTCGATATCTCCGTGGCCGGTAAATCCGGCTCCCGTATCCTGACCTCGTCGCCCGTTCATGAGCATGGGCTTCACGGCCGTACTATCCCGGCGAATCGTCGCTTTGCTTGAAAGCACGAGTCGCGTATGGGAAAATATGCTCAACGTGGATTGAATCGGGTAAACGCCGTCGGGAACGTAAACCGTGCCCCCGCCAGCCGAGTAAGCGTAATCCAGAGCCGCTTGGATCGCCTGCGCATCGTCAGCCGCTCCGTTGCCGTGCGCTCCGAAGTCTTTGACATTGAATACGCTTACTCCCGAGTCGTCTTTGTGCTTTTTCAGCAAGGCATTGTCGTTCCCGTATACAACGTCGGTAACGGATTGCGCCGCTTGAGCCTGTTTAACGGCGGAACCAAGCCAGCCTCCGGCGAGCAGCGCCGTACCGGCGGCGCCGAGTGCCGACAAGACCGTTCTTCGGCTGACGGCACCGCGTTCCTTCGATTCGTCTCGATCGGGCATGATATCGTTCGCACTCCCTTCCGCATCCAAAGCGGCTTGAATATGGGTAACCTGTCCTGTTTTACCGGATCTACTTCGCTTTCTCCGATTTGATGTACTGCTGAATTTGCTCCTCCGCATCCCGCAGCGCAGTATTAACGTCCTTCTGGCCTTTCATCACTTTGACGAATTCCGCGTTCAGCAGGCTGTCGGCCTTGGAGTGGTATTTCGAATACGCCGGAGCCGGGGCCGGTTTGCTCTTGAATATGCCGGCGATGTTTTTGTCTCTGAACTGGGGTACGTCCTGGCCGAAATCTTTGGCGTACTTCGGATCCTTCAATGTAGTCACGCGGGCCGTCTGGCGCACCATTTTTGTCTGAATTTCATCGGAGAAGAACACTTCCATCGCACGCATCTGGTCATCCGGATGCTTGCTTGTTTTCATCGGAATGATCAGGTGCAGATCGTATTTCCCGTAAGTATTCGGCTTATCGTTATAGCTCGGGAACTGGACGACGTCCCAATTCAGGTCGGGAACGTCCTTCAGACGCAGAAACAGGTTGACCGTCGCTTCCATCGCCAACGTCTTTTCTTTATAAAACCGCTCCCATGATTTCGAACCGCCGTCGATGTATCCGTTGTTTGGAATGGAAAAAATTGCCCGGCTTGACCCGCCCCTCCTTTGCCGGCGCAGCCGCCGAACAGCATGGCCGCGATCGTAGCGCTTACAATAACAAGCGAAGTTTTCTTCACAATGAACATTACTCCCTTTATAATAGATGGTAAACTTTTGTGATTTTGTCCGGCGATAAGCATCGGTTAACGGCTTTTCCCACGAATCATTATACAGAGAAGCGGTATTTTCGGGAATGTCGCAATGTAGTTACATTGATCCATTTGTCGGGTTTTTACCGAGAGATTTTCAGAGGGAGGGAAGCTATATGAGCGGCATGAAGGATGGCGAGATGGAGTTGGCTGAAAGATTATTCTATGTTCCTTCCGGAATGGAGCTGAACGCAGGACTCGTTCCTTTTATTGCCGGACGAATGATGGCCAAACCGAACTATATTGCCGGTCCGAAGGCTTATGGCAACTATTGTTTGCATTTTTTAACCGGCGGCACGATGCAGTATGCTTACAACAAAGAGGTTGTGGAATTGCATAAAGAGGATGTGTTCTGTATGTTTCCGCATGAACGGTGTACGTACAAAGTGTGCGATCCGCAGTCCCTGCCGCAAAAATATTGGCTGATCCTCAATGGCCCCCAGGCTGCCGCGGTAATGGAGGGCATCGGCTTGAGCAAGGAACGCCCTTACCGCAGGCAACTGGTGACGCGATCCGTCGAGCATCTGATGCAAATGATCCTGCAGTCGCTTCGCAAGCCCAGAACCGCGTCCAGCGCAAACAAAAGCGACTATTACGACCTGATCGGCACCGTCTACCGTCTGTTCGGCGAGCTCCAGGCGAATGCGCACTCAACCGGCTCCGCTCCCTCTTCGCGCCATTGGCTGCAATATGCCCTCGATTTTATGAACAGCCATTATACGCGAGGCATTACGGTAGACGAAGCGGCCCAATATGCCGGGGTTCATCGATCGCATTTCTCGGAAATATTCACCAAAGCGATGGGAATGACGCCCCGCCATTACTTGCAGCGGCTACGAATGAATAAAGCCGCCGAGCTGCTTGTCGGCACGTCGCTCTCCGTAACGGATATCGCTCAGTGCGTCGGCTATGCGGAAATCTATTCGTTTACGAAAGCGTTCCGGCTGTATTACGGCAAATCCCCGCTAGCATATCGCCGCGGTAACGGTGCATAAATCCCAAACACCCCCCAGCACGCTTCGGACAGGTTTCGACCATAGCTGACTAGTGTCGAGATCATGGGCTCTTGAGAGACACAGAAGGGACGAATGTGCAGATCGACTCGGTCGGAATCGAAGAACAACGATCATCCGATTACGGCGAGGAATTTGGCTTCATCATTGATTATTTGAGTTACCCTGCCCGTTCGTTCAAGGAGGACAATGGTTCTCAGACCCGCCTATAGCATGTTCTATGCTTCATACTCAATTTCTACATTGCAGCCATAGCCGTTATTGCCCCATTCATCCAATCATCGTAGACTTGGACGAATGCTGCATCGATCTCGACCTTCGGACGACCGAACTTTACTCCGTCTGCTTGGGCAACCTCAATTCCTTCCGCTCCTCCGTTAAACTAAAGTTACATTCGGTCGGACCCGGACTGTACACATTAGCAATCCATGAGAAACCGGGCCTGCTGTTGGATGATAACATATAGACAGAGAGGAGGTTGAAGATGGGTCGTTTAATCCTGCAGATGAATGTGACACTGGACGGTTGCTGTGACCATACGCAAGTGATTGCGGATGAAGAGCTCCACCGGTATTCGGTAGACATGATGGACCAGTCCGACGGTCTGCTTTTTGGACGCAAAATCTATCAGTTGATGGAAAGTGCCTGGCCAGCCATAGCCAGCAGCGGCTCCGGACCTCAATTCCTGGTCGACTTCGCACGCAAGCTCGATCGGAAACCCAAGTACGTGGTCTCGCGGACGCTGGATCAAGTGTCGTGGCAGAACTCTTTCTTATTGAAGGGGCCCGTTTCCGAGGAGGTGCCACAGCTTATGGCAGAAGGGAAGAGCTTACTCGTTAACGGCGGTCCCGGCCTCGGTTCCACCCTGGCACAACTGGGATTGGTGGATGAGTATCACTTCCTGGTACAGCCCATCGTTGCCGGACGTGGTCCCCAATTGTTGGGGGGAATTCGTGATCGACTGAATCTGAAGCTGACCGGGACCAAACCTTTCGGTTCCGGCGTCGTGCTGCTCCGCTACACGCCCGTTCGTTGACTGCTTGTGGAGCAGGAGGTCAATACGATGAGCGAAGGAAACAGACGACTCTACACCAGTTTGTTAAGCTAACGGAAACGATAGTTCAATCTCCAACTAAGGCTAGGCTGCCGACATGGATCGGCAGCCTAGCTCCGTCTTTAACCATACACGATAATTGTAAATCTATTTCATGCTGTTTTGCGACTTCCGCTCAAGAACCTCGAATTTCCGAGATGATGGAGGCGAGAAACTTTTGCTGTTCAACGCTTGCTTTTTCGCACAACCCCCAAAGCAACTGATTTTCATGCTCGGTCAGATCCCGTTGGAGTGTTGAACTCATTCTTTGTTTCAAGTCGAAAAACACGCCTCTTTCTTCGACAGCCCGAATATAGTGACCGTCCGGATCATAAAAGGTGAAATAACCGAAATCGTCGGTAAATACAGGTTCTTTATCAATATGGGCTCCGGCTTGTTTAATCCGTTCATGCAAAGCAAGCAAATCATTCGTTAACATTTCAACCATCGTCACCTGCCTCGCACTGTCTGTGATCCAGAACGAACGAGGAAATACGAACTTCAAATGGGTGACATCTTCCGGTTTGGTTTCCATCAAAAAAATACCCGGACCATTTCCATTTTTCAATGCAACATGTGCCTCTCCAAATTGATAATCTGCCGAATTCAATTCATAGCCCAACACATTACAATAAAAATCAACCGACTTTTTCAAATCCGAGACCGGAAATCTCATGCAGCAGTAACCGATAATATCCGCATGATTCGTTTTTTTGCTCAGCATATTCTACCTCTCCTTTTTTAATTGTTCTGCATTCCTTGCCTGCGTCTTCCGCTTCGGGATTAACTTCGGACGGGCAAACGCGCGATTATTGGACGAGCTCGTACATTCGTTCGAATCGGCCCTATTTCGATTGACGCCAATTGCAGGAGAAATCTAACATGCGTTTCGTAAATTTTTTTTTATACCTCGCAGCCCCTACTTCGTGTTGTATTTATTCAAGCAATCATAATCCGTTAGCTCAATACATTGCAATTTTTCCAATTCGTCTGCAAGCCGATTAAATAATCCTGTCTCCAATTGCTCATCATGAGCATTGGCAAACGTTTTTGCGGGATATAGGCGGAGCTTCTATCTGCGGGTAGAAGCATTTTAGCGTAATTGCCCGTTAAATGAATAAGGGCAGCCGATCATTCTGGCCGGCTGCCGTCGTAATTGGATTTATTCAGCTATCGTTAGTATAACAATCTTTTTGGCCTGAGGCTTACAGTACCAAATATTTTTCAAGACAATCAGACCTTTTGTGCCTCATCCGTCTCTTTCCGTAGATAGGCGCCATATTCCTGAGTCCACGTCCACATGGCCACAAATATCGGCTGCAGACCTTTCCCGCACTCAGTAAGTTCATATTCGACATGGAGCGGTACGCCCGGGTACAGAGTACGAGTGACGATCCCTTTCTCTTCTAACAGACGAAGGCGATCTGTCAAAGTTTTCGGACTGATGGGCTGCAGCTTACGGCGCAATTCCCCGAAACGCCGGGTTCCATTAAACAATTCGAACAAGAGAAGAAGCGTCCATTTTCCATCTAAAAGCTCCAGGATAGGTTCAACGACGCCAGGACAGGATCGATCCATCATCATAATCGCTCCTTAGTTCATTTTTTGAAACTATTGCACATTAATGTAACTACTTTTCAAATGTACAATAGGTCGCTTACTATGTAAATCAAGAGGTGGAAATAAGTCATAAAAAGCGGCAGAGAGGAGGGACTCTAATGGAAAAGACCGCTTGAATTAGATTCGGAGGAGGATCCATATCAATCCAACAATGACTGAATAGAACATAAGGAGGAGTCTTACTATGAAAACTATTTTATGGGCAACTTTAACCGCCAACGGCAATTACGCGCAATCCGGACCTGAAAATCCACCGAAAAAAGAAGCGTTGGACGACTTCGCGATACATGCTAAAGCTGCAGGGAATTTCATTGTGGGGCGTCGAACTTTCGAAGGCATGCGCGGCAACGGCGGTCCAGGACCCTTTGCCGACATCGATATCGTCTTAGTTTCAACAAGCGCCTCGGAAATTCCGGGAGTAACGGTTGTGAGTTCGCCGGAGGAAGCCTTGAGCTATTTGCAGCGAAAAGGCCATCAAACCGCTCTCATTAGCGGCGGTGCGGATATCCACAATTCGTTTCTAGGCAAAGGACTCGTAGACGAAGTGATTTTCAATGTAGCGCCTGTGATGGAAGGCAAAGGGTTAAACCTTTTAATCGACAGAGATAACTACCGCTATAAGCATGTGCAGTTGCTGGACTGCAAGCCCCTTGGAGGGGGAGTCGTACAACTGCGCTATGGATTGACCGCATAAACTAATCGAAACAATCCTGAAAATAATTTTTCTGCCATTAATCAACCTAGCCTGCCCATTAACGTCGCGAGGCTGCCGAATCGTTTCGGCAGCCTCAATCCAATCGGTTATTACGATTGGAGCGTTACTTTCGGTTGCCGGCGGCTTCCAAGCACACGTTCACTCATCGGCACTGGGGCCGTAAAGGCCCGGAACCGGCACATCGAGCAGCCGAAGATAGACCGTCAACTGTCCTCGATGGTGATACCCGTGATTGAGAAGTACCGAACGTACCTGCTCGAAACGGGACGTCTCGGAAACGACTGCGCCTTGAACTGTCCATTTAAAGCTCTCGCGAAGCCCCTCGTCTCCCCATGAACGAAGGATATCCTCCGCTTTGGCCAGTTGTTCCTCCAACACGGCAAAAATCTCCGAAACGGATCCTGCTTCCGGAAGAGGCACGGTCGGCACTTCGCGAACCGGGGCATTCAGCAGCACGGCCAACTCTCCGGGCAATCCCGCCGTATGCAAAGCCAATTGCCCAAGCGACATCGATTTGGCATGCGGCTTCCATGCCAGATAAGCTTCCGGAATGCGCTCCATAAGGCGGCGAGTAGAAAGCGCCTCCCTATGCAGCTCCTCCAATAAATCCTGCACGTAACTCAAAGTATCTCCTCCTAAGTCAGCTTATCCCAAGTATAGGGGAAGCCCAAGGAAGGGATTTCTTATAAATTGCTATGTTATCGATTTATTTGTTAAAAAACCATTTGAACGAATACCATATAGACAATCGTACCGCATGCAATGGATAAAAGCATGCTCCGCCGCCAAATATGGAGCAATGCAACGACTGCAACCGAAATCAGTTCCGGTATGCCATGGTTGCCGGATAAGATACTGACGTCTTTCATACTGTAAATGACCAATAGCCCCAGAGCCGCGGCCGGCAATACTTTTCCGAGATACCGTACATAGGATGGAGTGGACCGGCCAGGCGGGAATAAGAGAAACGGGACGAATCGTGTCAACATCGTACCCAGGACTACCATGCCGATTGTTACGAGCTGTTCAAGCAATGTCATTTCCATCCAGCTTCACCTGTAGCTTCAAGTTGCTTTCTCATCAAAGTAAGTATACAGAGTATGCCTATCATGGAGGGAAGAATAAAGTTACGGCTGCCAAAAACAAGAAGGCAGAGTAAAGTCATTCCCAATCCCAATAACGCACTGTGGTGCCTGGACTCTTTCTTCCACTGCTCGATGAAGATCACAACGAACAGCGCCGTCATAACAAATTCAAGACCCTCCATATTGAATTGCACCAGCGATCCGAACAGCCCGCCAATAGCTGCCCCCAACACCCAATACACATGGTTAAGCAGCGTCACGAAAAACATATACCATCCTTTGTCCACTCCTCGGGGGATATCGGCCGCATAGTTGATGGAAAACGTTTCGTCGCAGAGACCGAAAATTAAGTAAAATTTTTTCAGGCCCGTACCTTTGTACTTTTCAAGCATGGATATTCCATAAAACAGATGACGGGCATTGACCATTACCGTCAGAAACAAAGCGCCTAACGGGTTAAAAGCACCGAGCAGCAGGTTAACGGCTACAAATTCCATGGAGCCCGCGAATATCAACAAGCTCATCGCAATTGCATACAACGCATGGAATCCGGATACGTTCATGAATATCCCGTACGCAATCCCCAGAAATAAAAAACTGGCCAAGATGGGGATTGTGGAGGGCAAGGCTGCACGAAATGCGGAATACACTACCTTTTTCTTTGTCATGATGATCGGTTTCTCCTCTAGTCCAATTCCTTATCAGCTATCTTAAACGTGAAAATCCATACAATCAACGGAATAATTGTATGGATTACAATATTGCGAGGTATCGTATGCCGATCAATTCCTTCGCCGACAACCCGATGTCCTGGAAACCGGACAAAACGGCGTTGAACCGCCCGATCTATCAATCTCTAGCCTCCTTACTGGAGCATGATATAGCAAACGGGCTGCTGGCTTCCGGCACCAAACTGCCTCCTCAACGGGAGTTGGCCGATTTTTTGGATGTGAACTTCACGACTATTACGCGCGCATACAACATTTGCGAAAACTAAGGATTAATCTATGCGGTTACCGGCAGCGGCACGTACGTATCTTCCAACGCCGCCCGTTCCGTTACCTTCCTTACAGGAATTGGAGCGCGACTTGGACATTTTGAAAAAGAACGTCATCGTTTCGCCATAAAAAAACGGACAGCGGCAGTGTTCTGCAGCTGTCCGTTTTTGGACCGACACGATCTAATTTTCAATTGGAATCAGAAGCTCTACGGGTTCTTCCTCATTTTCATGGATATAAAATCCGCCGTCCGCGCCGGTGAATGACGCAACCGGAATGCCGGCTTGGTTAATCAGCTCGACATCGCGGTAGACGGTGCGCACCGACAACTCGAATTTGGCGGCCAGTTCCACGGCGGTTACCCTCTTTTTGGCCATCAACTCCAGCGTAATCCCGAGCAAACGGTCCAGTCTCACGGCCTTCGCCCCCTCTGTCGATGAACTTGCGCATGTCATCCGAATAGGATCATACATCAAAAATCCTGACAACATGGCTGTCAGGATTGTAAAGGCATCCGAACTTTTTTTATCATATGCATGGAGCGACAATGCTCAGGACTTGCTCTTCACGATCAACGGTTTCTTGGCGTCAATGATTATGGAAACCATACCAAGTTCTTCTGTCGAATTCCTCGTATCGAACCGAAAAGACCTGCCTATCCTTCCATCTGCTTCGTTCCAATATGTATAATGAAAATCTCCCAATTCGTCACAATATTCCAACAATGTTACTTCGAAACCCGCCTTCTCGAACACTCCTACGAAGGTTTCGGCGTCATAAACGATTTTATGGGTTGCCGCCGGATGATCCGCGGGCCCCGGACCACCGACTTGAACCATCTGCTGGTACCATTCGTTACGGAAATTTTTATCGGGAACGGCGCAACGAATATACCCGCCGGGCTTCAAAAACTCGTAACAACGGCTCGCGGCAATGAGCCCTTCCTCATAAGTCAAGTGTTCCCATACGTGTTCGGCCAACAGTGCATCAATGCTCCCCGGCTCGAATAATTTGTTCCAGCTTTCCGGAGAAAGCAAATTTAATTCGTCTTCTTGCGTACTAAGCCAACCCTCATACTTGGTAAGTCCCGCACCAATAATGACTTTCATCTATACCACCGTCCAGTCTTGTTCGGTCGAACGAAAACTGAATAAGTATTCTCCGGATGTGCAGGATTTCCTTTATTTTGAATACCCGTGCAGCGCAAATGCGGTTTTTCAATAAGTTTTGAGGCGATCGCTACACTCAAACCAAGAGCAGCCGGCCATTCTGGCCGGCTGCAAAATTTAATTTTGTTGTTTTAGGCGGAAGACTGTAAACCACTTCTCCTGTTTCGTTGAGGAATTCGAGTATCGGAACATCGTTGGCATCGATCACTAAACGAATACGCTCTTGTCCGTTGCTGTCAGATCATTTGACTCCTACGGAACCGTCTTGGGATCGATCCATTCGAGCTCTTGCCACTCCACTTGGGCGATCATAAAGAACGTAGCCATACATTCGTTCTCCAAGCGTATTCTCGTGAAAAAACATATGCGTAACCTGATCATCCTTATAGGCACAAGCGATGTTAGGTCATCGTTTTTCAATTCATAGCTTGAAAATTTCATCCAGTTCGTTCCAGTTGTCTCCGATCCAAATCATCTCATCGATAAATCGTCCCATTGTCTTTTGATTGCTGTACTTGGCATGAACCCACTTGCACTCCTTATTCCAAGTAAGCTTAAAGGAACGAACAAGCTGCTCGTCGGATAAGCTCATATGAACCCTGTAACCTTCAACATAAGCGTTTACAGCATCCAGCCTCATTTGGCCATCTTGGAGGGCACATGATAACAATGCTCGGGAGATATCAAAATCAGGATAAACAAACTGCAATCGATCGAAATCGACTATATCCGCAAGTCCGTCTTTGTAAAACAAAAGATTGTCCACATGCATATCCCAATGGGCCCACCCCTTGGCGCACGGTTCGAATATATTCATGTCCAGGCTGTTAAGGATCTCCATTTGCTTTTGAATGGCTGAAACGTATTTGTTGTGATTTGCTTCATACGTCTCATGCAAATTTGTTTCTAATCTGTCCATCATTTTTTGCTTACTCCATAACTCCCAATGCAGAACCGTTCGTCGGGGCATATGGAGATTCATCCATTTGTGCATTTTTCCGGTGGCTTCCCCGAGACTGTACATTTGTTGCAGATTGGCAGTCCCCGCCCGGATCAGCTCCCCTTTGCTGACGCCCGTAACCATATAATCTTCTTCGGATTGCAGACGATGAATATACCGATTAATGTACGAATATACCGGCTGGCAAGGCAGGCCGTCACGATACATCAAATCTTGATGCAGCAGCGCTTCATGAACCTCCTCAAGCCCTCTTCGATACCGAACTTTACAATATTTTTTCACAAAGTAGGATTCGCTGTCGGTATTCATTATCCACTTCAAATTTCCGTGACCCAAGTGAATGGGTGTAACCGATTGAATGCGCCATCCGAACTTGTCTTTCATGTCATTAATGATCTCTTCCTCAATAGATTCTATTGTTCTGGCCGCTTCCATGTGCCTCCTTCTCCCTCCTAAATCCGAAATCGCTTACACTTCTCGTTAAGTTTTACTTCTATCGGCTCGCGGGGTGTCCGGCTGCAAAACAATCACGTTTCAGTATGTTTAATTGCATATCGATTTTTTGAACCGGCAGCCCCGTATTTTAACCTCTCCTTAATTCAATAATTTGGAAGAACTCTGCTTCATAGTAAAGCACAAGTTCATTCTTCATCAACTTTCAAAAACGTACGTTCGCCTTTTCTTCCTCACATGCAGAAGCCTATCGGCATGCCCTATTCATTCGATTTCTGAAAACGGGAAATCATTCAATCTTCGATTTTCTATTATTTTCGCTGAATGGCAATAAACTTGGAGGCTAAGACCGAGTTGCGCAGCCAACGCCGGCAAGTGCAGCTGCGCGGTGAGGTTCCTTGGTCCGAGAATGCAAATCAAAGTGGCCTGGCTGTAATTTCAGCCAGACCTGAATTTGATTAATATCGAATACATGGCCGCGCGATCGCCAATCGTCTCACGAACCCGCAAGCGCAAAAGACGCGGGCTTCAACGTCCAGGTTTGCAAGGCGGACATCCGCACCGTATTCGGCGCGCGGAACTGATCGGGGAATATGCACCAGCGCGGCCCCCACAGCTCCGTGTCACGGGCGTACCGCTTCGTCTCCAATACGCCTTCGACAAGCGGCACCGTCTCGTCATCCCGTAAACCGAGCCGGATGACACGGGCCAGTGTGCAAGTAAGGTCGAGCACGCTGACCTTGCGTCCGGCCACGCTGTAGCTGTTGGGAAGCTGGCCGAAGCCGAGGACGCGGGGCTCCGCCGTTTCCGCCAGCGCCGTTTTAATATCCGCTACGCGCAGCCTGTCCCCATCGCCCGTCTTCTCGCTGGCGGCTTCCTGTTCCGGGCCATAATCGAGCCTCGGCGTCAGCTCGCGACCGAGCAACAGGGAGACGAACAGCGAATGCAGCTCCGACGCGGAGTACCATTTGCCGTCCAGCTCCCGGAAGCCGAGCTCGCGGTCCACCGACGAAGCGAGCCGCCGCACGTCGTCTTCCGTCGCCGTTCCGGGCCGCGAGCATTCGAGCTCCAGCGCCTGCTGCGTCGTGATATAGTCGACTCGTCCGGGCGAATGCGTACGATCGATGAACTCGCCAAACCGCTGCAGCCATTGCTCCATCTCGCCCGCGGGCTTGAGCGGAGCGGGACGCCACAGCTCGCGCGGCGTATTCCGGCCGTTCGCGAAATTGACCGCATCCCAAAAACCGTCGCAGACGAAATCGCATTCGTGGCAGTAAATGCTAATAAATCCGACCGGCTCGTCGGCCAACGACTCGCAATGACGCTCGAACTCGGCCAGCGTCCGCTCCAGACCGCCCTCCCCGAGCGACAAATGGAACGTCGCCCCGAGACGCGTAAAATTCAACAAGCCGCCGTACCAGAACGGCCGGTCGTTCAGCGCGATTTGATCGTGATCGTCCAAGTAGACCGGAACGCCCCATTTTCTTAGCGCAGCGAACGTTTGTGGCGCCCACGCATAGCCCGCCTGACCGTAGCAGGCGACCGGAGAGCCGGTTATGCGCCGGACGTCGGCGAAGCCGCCGCGCTCGCGCTCTTCGAATGCGGCCGCTCCTTCGCGAAAGCCGAGATGCTCCAAATATTCGGTGCTGACCGGATGATGGCTGTGCAGGTCGCTATGATACCCGATCTCGTGGCCCGATAAGCCGTCCAATATATCGTTGCGTCGGCCTTCCTCGGTTAGGCGCGCTTTCTCCCCGACGATTTTGAAAATGCCGGGAATCCGCTTTTCCCGCAGCACGCGTAAAATCCCCGCCCAAGCGTCCTGCGCCTCCGGCGTTATATAATCCTCCACGTCGAACCATAGCAGCACTTTGATGTTGCCCACGACCATTCGCCTCCATTTCGGCCCTCTCCCGCTTTGGAGCTGCAGCTTTATTCCTTTAAAACGAATAGGCCGGTGAATCGAGATAAAGGTATCCGCCTATTCTTTTTAAGGTCATTTAGTGTTGCTGCGATCTCAGGAGTTCTCCTGGCCGGATTCTCTTGCAAAAAAGCAACGCCGATGAGCTTGAAACTTTCCGCTTCGCGCTTTAAAAAGAAGCGTGTCTTTGTAGGAGTAGCCTTCGATCTACCGACAGTTTACTGCGCCTCGGGTCTCTTTGTCCAGTATCAGATCGACCGCCTTTTTATGAAATTCAGTATAAGCAAACGGCCCTTTTTCCTTGAGCCGGATCAGACGGAAACGCACCCGCTGCATGTGTATCCAGAGTTGCTTCGATCTCGGAGTGCTCGTTATACTCATCTACATATTTCTCATCTCATGGATTTTTTGCAAGGTATTAAGGTGCATTGATTTATCTTCCGGCGACTCGGCGAATTTATACCACTCCACAAGCCTGTATCCGAACATAATAAGGATTCGTTCATAGATACAATGATCGGAGATATGGGACACATCCGCATATTCCGAAAAACCCCTGTAATACGCCGGAATGCATCTTTGGTAGTATTCAATCATATGGCGGACGTCCGCTTCATCCGTTATTAAACTCGCGATATCCTCGCCCATATACCCCCATCCGGCGGTATCCCAATCGATAAGTACGATGTTACTGTCCGAATAGATTATGTTGGCCACCCAAAAATCTCGGTGGCAAAGCACTATTGGCAGCTTTTCAATGCGACGGAATATTTCGTCCGCATTGTTATCTATGTCTATGAGCATGTTACATAGGTGCTTCGGAATTTCGCAGTCATCGGAGCGTATGTAATCATACAAAACATTCCATGACCGGTACCGCAGATAGTAGTTTTTCGCAAACTCGACCTTGCTTAAATTGGACAGATGCTGCAATACGTTTGGTCGTTCAGCGTACAGCTTGCCTTGAAATCGCCCCAATTCCTCGGCTATACGTTCATACATTTCCGGGGTCAGATTTAAGCCTGACACACCATCAATATATTCCATCCACAGTTGAATCTCATCGCCATTTATTTCGGCGTGGTAACACTCCGGACAGCGGAACGAATCGAAGAAAACCTTTTTGAGATCCGACGTATAGAGGTCGTATTCTCTTCGCCACGAATCCGGATCTCCATAACGCTCAAATTTTTTCTGTGTTTTCCAAATCACCTTAAACGGCAGATTTTCACCATCGGAAGTTTCAACCATGCCTGTTACAAGCCGAACATCTCCTACTGTCCCGCCTTGCAACCCTTTGAGTTGATAATCTGCGCGGGTTACCGTCCTGTCGAGCATTTTACTCAAAACAAGTGCCAGTATTTCGGGCTTTACAAACCTTTCATCATGGTTGTTCATTTCTTGTATCCTCCGTTTTTATCCTTATGTCGCATGAGATGCCCCGATTGATCATGGACAAACTTGTTTTCCCGCTTCTGTACAAGGTAACGCTCCCCATACTCTGGCGCCAAGAATTCGTTTCCTTAATCATATATCGCATTGGGGCAGCATTCAGGGATTTATTGGTTTTAGTTGATCTCTACTGCCAGTTAGGTGAACAAAGGCAGCCGACCCTTCTGGCCGGCTGCCGTCGTTGTTGCATTTATTCAACTATCGTACCCGTTAGCGTCATGGTTCAAGCCGAAAAACACGAAGATGGACCTGCCCGCGTTTTCTTTTATTTAACCACTTCCTTCAACTCTTCATCCTTATGACGTGACTCTGTCAAAGAATGAATCAATACAATAAGGACACCGATGCATAAGAAGGAATCAGCTACATTAAAAACGGGGAAGTGGAAAAAACGAACTTGAATCATGTCCACAACCTCCCCTTTAAAAACACGGTCAATAAAATTGCCCAGCGCTCCGCCTAATATAAGGGCTAAGCCATAAGGCAAGATCGTCTTTTCACGGTGCGCTTTGGGTAAATAGAGCATAATTCCGATAAGGACAACGGTCGTCGCGATAATCAAAAATGTGATTTGTCCTTGCAAAATGCCAAAAGCAGCCCCTTTGTTTCGGATCGATGCAAGCCCAAGAACTCCAGGTATCAAGGGGATTTCTTGTCCGATTTTCATATAAGTCGACACAAGCCATTTGCCGCATGGTCCGCAATAATCACGCACAAGGCCATAAAATAGTAACGAAACACGATGTGAACTCCTCTCCCGTTCTTCAATCCTCTTTGACAACCGGCAATGTCAAGTAAAACTCGGCGCCTGCCCCCGGTTTGCTCTGCACCCCAATATGACCGCCATGACCTTCTACGATTCGTTTGCATATAGCAAGACCCAATCCGGTTCCCCCGAACGCACGGGAGCGCGATTTTTCTCCTCGATAAAAGCGTTCGAACAAGTATGGAATATCCTCTTCGGAGATTCCAACCCCATTGTCTCTGATTACAATCCGAATCCGGTCCGCTTCGTCCCGAGTCGAAACTGTCACTTCAGCGGGATTGCCGGCATATTTTTTTGCATTTTCGATGATATTTTCAAACACCTGCGCCATGCGATCTCGATCGACTTGAATAGGTCTGGAGGGGAAGGGCCGTTCGACAGTCAATACAACCGCGGTATCATGAAACTCCATTTCGAATGGTGCCATCATCGCTTCGAGGAACTCTCGGCTGTCTAGTTCCCGAAGGTCCATCACCAGTTGTCCTGACTCTAATTGCGAGAATTGAAACAGATCTTCAATCAAGCGGTCAAGCAGGTCGGTTTTGTTTTTGATAACCGCAAGATACCGGGCGACCTTCTGCTCATCCCGGGCTATGCCGTCCTGCAAACCTTCGACGTATCCGCGAATGGATGTAATCGGTGTCCGTAAATCGTGGGAGATATTCGCGATCAGCTCATTGCGGGACCGTTCGTAAGCAGCCTGCCGATCCAGGGATTCCTTTAACCTGGCTCGCATGATATCGAAAGCGGAACAGAAACGGCCCATCTCGTCATGGTATCGATTCCGAATTTCAACATCCAAATTGCCGTTCATAATCTGTTCCGCGGCAGCATTCAATTCCTTAAGCGGCAGAAGAATACGTCTTGTGATGACCCGCGCTAATAGATAAGCGCAAATAACAAACGCCATCGTCAGAATACCGATCAGGAACATGAAGTTTATTCCAAGAGTGCCTTCGATTGGATCCGTATGCTTTTCTCGGACTCCGGAAATGCTCGTCAAAACAGCAGGAACGATGACGATCACGGTCAGCGTTGCGATCAGCTTGAAGCGAATTCCGAGCTTCATCGCGGACCACCGTCGAGCTTGTAGCCGACTCCCCACACCGTTTTGAGCATCGTCGGATTGGCGGGGTCGACTTCGATTTTCTCCCGGATTTTCTTAATATGAACAGTTACGGTGTTCAGATCCCCACGTTCGTCGAAGCCCCATACATGCCGGAAAATTTGTTCGCGAGTCAATACCTGATTCGGATGAAGGGCAAAAAAACGAAGCACCTCGAACTCCTTAGCCGAGAAGGGAACAGGTTGATTTTGAACCCTCACTTCATATGCCTTGACATCGAGCTCCAGATTTTGATATCGGATGATTTCCGACGTTCCTGCAGGAGACGAAAGCTGATTGGCCCTTCGGAGCTGCGCCTTGACCCTTGCGATAATCTCGCCTGGACTAAAAGGCTTAACGATATAATCGTCTGCACCGATCCCTAGTCCGATAATTTTATCCACATCGCTTTTCTTGGCGCTAAGCATGATGATCGGTATCGACGATTCCGATCGGATCGTGCGACATACTTCCATTCCGTCAAGCTTGGGCAGCATGATATCCAAAATCATCAATTGCGGCAGGTATTCTCTGTATAGGTGTATCGCCTCTCGTCCGTCGCTGGCGATGATGACCTCAAAATGTTCTTCCACCAGGTAGTCTTTTAACAATTCGGCGATTTCCTTCTCATCTTCCACGATCAAGATTCTGTCAAACGGCACAGGTTCACCCCATTTAAATCAAAATATCTTTTTTCCTTATCATCATAACACTGCCCGCGTATAGAACACCAAAATAGACGATGATGACGGCCAAACCGCCCCACAAGTCCATCGCAGCCATATCGTGTAGAGGAAGAAAGGGAATGACCCGCATTTGATAACCGATAAAAAAATCTCTAACCTGCGGGATTCCCTCGACAAGCGGAGAAACAGCTAAAAGCACGAGAGCTGCTCCGATGGAACCGCCTGGATTTGTCGTCAGCAAGGCTGCAATAATAACGATCATGCCGAACGCCAGATTAGGCGGCACAGATAGCAGGACGATTTGGGCCACAAGCCGGCCCCCTTCGCTAAACGTATAAACAATTTCGTCGACCACTGTTCGTTCCCCCCACCCAAAAGACAGAGTTCCGATAACATAAGAGGAAAGAACCAGAAAAACAAGCAGAACCGCCACAACGGTGAACATAGACACGATTTTGGCATGAAGCAGATCCATCCTGCTTACCGGGCAAAGAAGCGCCTTTTTCAGGTTGCCGCTCCGATATTCCTCCGCAATGGAATCGGCCGCCAGGATCGCGATCAAAATAGGAATAAAAAATGTGCTGTTTTGGAGTACGGTCAATGGAAACGACTGACCATTGGGCCCGAAGCCAGTGAAACCGGCTGCTTTCCGATATATTTGAAAAACGGCCGATATTTCCACAGCGGTCAGAATAAGCATGAACAAATACAGCTTTTTCTGCCTGAACACTTTGAAGAGTTCGCATTGGATGAGCTTGCTCAAGGAGCGTACCCCCTTACAGGATGAAATCTTTTCTCTTTATGATAATTGCGTTAACGAGATAGAAGACGGCGATATATCCGGCAATCAGCGCGATGTTTTGAGCCGCGGCATCCCCGTTTATCCGATAAACATATTCATGAAAAAAATACATTTGGTTCACAATGGAATAAGGTTTGAGCTGCTCGAAAGCATTCAAGTATTGCGCGGCGGTCAACACGCCGATGGATAACCCGATCGTTGTGCTTATGTTCGTCGTGGATACGGCAATGAACATCACAATCATTCCGCAAGCCATATACGGCAATAGCATGGAGAAGGTCAGGCGAAGCGTCAGCCACACGCCTTCTGTTTGCGTATACAGCGATCCGGCATAGAGTGTTTGTTCGCCCCAACCGAATGCAAGCGTTCCGATCGCGTATTCCGCTGCGATGGAGAAAACAAGCAGTACCGTCATGAATACGAATAAGGAGACGATTTTGGCGTTGAGCCATTCGATTCGCCGGACTGGTCGCAGTAACGACATTTTTAACGTGCCGGTTTTCACTTCACCTGTTATCAGGTCGGCAACATAGATGGGAATAAATACGGTCATAAATTGAGCCATGCTGTTCAGGAGCGTCAGCGGGAGAGACTGACCGTTAGGCATCAGAATCACCGACTTCCATTCCCCGCCTGCGTTATAGAAATGAACGGTTAACCAGGCATGAACGGCCAGGATAGCCATGAAAATATAAAGCTTCTTTAATCTGAAAGTTTTGTAAAACTCGTTTTGGAGCAGCCTGATCACGGCCCGCCATCTCCTTCCGTTATGTCGAAAAAGAATTGCTCAAGCGTCCGAGGCCTTCGGCTAATGGTTCGAATGTGAACGCCGCTCGCCATGAGCAATTGATTCAGCTTGAATGAGCAATCGCCGTTCGTTCGGACGATGAGTTGGTCTTTGGAGCGCGAAACGGAAATGACCTCGGATGCTGATCTTAGAAGCTGCACCGCCCTGTCCGGTTCCGAAGTGACGATCTCTACGGTTTCCTCTCCCGAAGCAAGCAGCTGCCTGACCTCACCCTCCGCAATCAGCTTCCCTTTCCGGATAATGCCTGCCTTGGTGCATATTTGTTCGACTTCATGAAGTAGATGGCTTGAAATCAGAAAAGAGATGCCTTGCTCCGCCGCGAGCTGCGCGATCAACTCTCTGATTCCCTTCATTCCTTGCGGATCCAGTCCGTTCGTAGGTTCGTCCAGAATAATCAGCTTCGGCCGATTCAGAAGCGCGCCCGCAATGCCAAGCCGCTGCTTCATGCCAAGCGAGTAAGTACCGACTTTTTCTTTAGCCCGATCGGACAGTCCGGCGATTTCAAGTACTTCATCGATCCGCTTCCGCGTTACCCCCGGCAAAAGGTTCGCCGTCAACTTGAGATTATCATAGGCGGAAAGATACGTGTAAAAAGCCGGATTCTCAACAATGGCGCCTACAAGAGAGATAGCAGCCTTAAACTGCGATTTCAGATGAAACCCGCCAATCCTAACCTCGCCGGCATCGGGATGGACGAGGCCCATTATCATGCGGATCGTCGTTGTTTTTCCTGAACCGTTCGTGCCGAGGAACCCGTATATATCCCCTTCCTCAATTCGAAGATTCAGACGATCCACGACGGTCCTAGAACCGAAAGTTTTCGTCAATCCCCGTACGTCCAGAAGCAGCTGGTTTCCCATAAGCTTTCCCCCCGAATATCTTCGATGATAACCTTGCCTTTCATCTTAACCACTGAAAATGAAAAGCTACCTCTATAAAAATAAAAGTTTGATACTGAAATGATTAAAATTCGATAAAGTGTATTTCAGATTTTTAATTTAAGTTCAAACTTGGTCTTATCGTAAGTTGTGGTTAATCCGCCAAGCCGTTTTGGATCAGGTTTTTCCTGAATACAAGGTGTCTTCGGGGATCTTCACTCTGCTCGCCTAAAGAAACTGGTTGCTTTCGTTGGTTTATTTTTCAGTCTAATGGTTTATTTACTTTTAACAGTCGGTTCCACTATATGGGTATAAGTGATATATTTGTTACAATCAAATATTCTTAACTATTATACAGGTGCGGAATGAGGGGACATGCGTTGAAGTCGATTCTTGCTTGGATCGGGTCCGCCGCTCTTCTTTTGCCCATAGCGGGATGCGACCTTGCAATGAAAAAGCTGGAGCCTGCTGTTAAAACCGTAACGCTGTTCTCCGATGGAGCCAGCGATGAGCAGAAATTATTATGGGACAAAGCCAAACGGCTGTTCGAGGCCAAACAACCGGGCGTTACGATAGCTTATACTTATTTTAACTCCGGCGGCAATGCATTCTCGAGTGCCGCTTATCGGAAAGGAATCGAAGATTTGATCCAAAAAGGGGAGCCGCCCGATCTGGTTGCCGGGAATCCTGCTTTTTTTACCGGTACCGAAAGTCAACGGCAGGGCTTCTTTTCAGATCTTGGTTTCATTGCCAAGGGGAGCGGCGTTTCCTTAACCGATTATTTCGATCGATCATTGTTGAACAGTTTTAGCCAAGGAAGCAAGCTGCTTGCCCTGCCAACTGCCGTCAGCCCGATGATTGTCATGTATAACAAGTCTGTTTTCCAGAAGGCCGGGCTTGCCGAACCGAAACTAGATTGGACGTGGGAAGAACTGGCGGAAGCCGCCGAACGGATCGGCCATTTGGACGGAGGACAGCAAAGTAAAACGGTTTTCCCGGTTCAATTAGGAACCATGTCGACACTCTTTCTGGGCAATGGCGGAAGCGTGGTTTCACCTGACGGAACTGTGTTTACTGGTTACTTGGACGGCAAACCGACGGTCGAAGCGATTGAATGGTACGCCAAACAAGTGAAGCAAGGGCTGTTCGATACGGTCCAGGATAAGAACACGCTGAAGCAGCTGGAAAATGGGGAAGTAGGGCTCTTTGTGACTCATTACAGCCAAACCTTTTTACTGTCGCCCGCGAACAGGGAGCGGGTAGGGGTCGCAGTTGCCTCTTCTTTTTCCAAAAAAGATCGTGCCGTTTTGGGCAATTTCGCGGGCATCGGAATTTTGCAGAAGTCGAGGAACCCTGAACTGGCCTGGGACTTTATGAAATACGTCATGATGGATGACAACGAAATTAGCGAGGAGTTTTTGCACAAATTTGGTTTTGGCGTCTCCAAAAAGGTAACGCCGTCCATAGAGCGGGACCCTTTCTACAGCGTTTTGCTTTCCTCCATTCCTTATCTCCGTAAAGACGCGCATCAAGCAAACGCCGACATCCTCAATGTGCAGACTGCGCTTCGAAAAAATCTGGAATGGATTGTGATGAACAGCTCCGATTACCAGAAAAGCTTGAGCGATCTGGCGCAATTCATGGATGACGAATTTAAGAAATCTGGGCTCGCGGGAAAATGATCGATAATAAAGCCCATACTTCCGGCAAAATAAAAAGCGGAGGTCGATTCCGAAAGATCGCGCGACCTCCTGATCCGATCCGTGAGGTAGCGCCGCTAACGCTCCAGCGGGACCATCTCCCGTTATTCAACTATCTTAGGTAAATCATTATCGGCAAGTAAGGACACCGTAAATTTCTCAAGTGCAACAGCAACACCATCCTTATCATTGGATAAGGTTACGTGCTTTGCACAATGTTTCAGCTCAATTATCGCGTTTCCCATTGCGACCGGAAATCCGCACATATGGAATAAGCCTAAATCGTTAAAATCATCCCCGAATACCATTACATTTTCCGATTTCACTCCGATATCGCTTAACAACCATTGCACGGCTTTTTCCTTTGAGGCTGATTTATGCATGATTTGAACCAATACTCCTTCATCGGTTGCGAGCACGTTCACATGGTCACCGAATTGCTCGAATATATCCTTCCATGTGCTGCAACCTAGAACCAATATTTTGGTCGGGGACAGTGAACTAATAAAATCTTTATCAACAACCTGGGGCTTCGGGTCATTCGAGCGAATACCTAATCGGGCACATTGGGAGTCAGGAACCGGTCTAGACGTATACCATGAATCATTAACCTCGTATGAGATTATCGATTGAGGTACTCGTAACTCGATGAATTTGGTAATCTGTTGGCTAATTTCCATAGGGATACTAATGTGCCGCTCATTTTGCTTAGATTTGCATGCAATTAAAGCACCGTTGTAATAAACCATGTAGTCTACAAAAGGGAACTTCTTCAAAAATTGATTAGCCGCTCTAGGCGGCCGCGCCGTGGCAATAATAATATGAATACCAGAATCAAAACATCTTTTAACCGCCCGATAATTCCTGGGAGATATCGATTTATCGCTACCGAGCAAGGTTCCGTCCAAGTCCAGTACAATTGCCTGAATATCAGACATCCAGATCCTCCCCACAAAAAAAGCTAAATTGGCAAAATCATACTGCTTCATGAAGGTGTCGTCAACAGTAAAGTCGTATCATTCTGTCTGTTGCGTCAATAAACGAAAAGGAGCTTGCCGCACGGCAAAATTAAATATCCCCATCTTCAGATGATCAACGGAAAGATAGGGAACTTTATATTTTTCAAGTAAATTTTGAGCCATAAATGTTTTACCGGTTTGACTGTTGCCGCCTATTAAAATTACCAAATAATCCACCCCTTGTATTAACCGGTAGTCGAATCATCTACCTGTTTCTGCATGGTAAAATTCCATATACGTAAATTGGCTTGCTTCGATCGGAACTTTTTTTTCCCAGCTTTGTCTGAAAAAAATGTTTTCTCGATATGTTGTGTAGTGTATAGCGAATTCTCTATGGTTAGCTTTTACTATCTCAAACTCTTCATCTAGAATGTATTGTGAACCAATTGACATTTCCTGCCCCTTAACTCATGACCTTATTTCAACGCTTGCTTCCAGGCCGCCGATCGATCCGACGGCAGCCTCATGATTGAGCTCTTGTAACCGTTACGTTAATGATCTTTCATCAGCAGCTTGAAGAGGGGGAACCCGGCTTATTTCAAGGAATCGGGGTGCAGCGCCACAAACAGATTCAATATTGCGGTTGCCGTCGCCTTGGCCGAGGCCGGCAGTTGAATTTCCTCGGAACGGAATACACCGCTCCCGCCGCCATGCTCCTGATAAGCAACACCGTGAAGAGCGTATCTGCGCTTCTCCGTCTGCTTGCGGTAAGCCGCTAGATTCGGTGTGAGCATGGTCCGTTCGATGATCTCGGGCCGCGGGCTCACTTCATATCCCTGTTCCTCCGCCCATGCTTTCAGTTTCGGAAAATAAGCGCCGATATTCGGAATAAGGCAGCCCTGGCAGCCTCCCTGATCAAAGTAATCGATGAATTGCTCGGGGTCGTCCGGATGAACCAGACGAATGCCATGAGACCCATTGGCACCGACATCAGCCGATAACAAGTTCCAATCCTTGGGTGCCAATAGCAGTACGCCATGCTCGTTATCCCCCAAATTCATCCAGTAAGCGGCCAACGACTTGCGAAGCCCTGAAGGAATCACGTAGGATTCGACCTTGATCGGCTTTTGCGGGGCAAGCGTGGGCGGGCCATTGGGGCCATCGAGTCCATAATTTGCCCGGATGCAGCGCAGAGGTAGCCGGACCGTCTGAGCCCCCTTGCCAAATTCGGAAGTTCCGCAGAGCTCCAATCGATTCGGTTGCGGTTCAAGATCAGACGTCGAACGGTCCGACACGGACGGCGAAGGTTCGGCCACCGGCTCATCGGACGGCGGTGTTTGAGGTGCGGTAATTGACACATCGACTGGTAGGGTCAGCTGCGATGCAAGCGACCCGCCTTTTTCCGTCGTATCCGAAGTCCTGGGTGCTGTTGTCGTTGCTGCCGGGCCAGTCTCATCGCTGCACGCGGTAATCACGGCCAAGATCAGAAGTCCGAAGAACATTATGATGATTTTAAGTTGAGACTTCATTTCATGTTAATCTCCTGTTTATTAGAATCTGTCAGCGAAGCCGCCGAATAGCTTTCGTTCCCCTATCGGGAATCGTTAAGATGAATTTTTGCCGAGAACCTCCCTCGGGACCATTTGGGACTAACTCGTTCGAGGGGATAAACCCGAACTTTTGATACAGGCTTCTTGCGGCTTTACCGTCAGGGATATCGTCCCCAAAGGTTATAACTGACACTTCTGAAGAAGGCCGAACTAGACTTAGTACGTGATTAAGCAATACCGTTGCCACGCCCCTCCCCCTCGATTGGGATGAAACCGACAGCCACCCTATTTTGTAGAACGGTGCATTTGAAGAGGAAAACAACACGCCGCCAAGTAAGTTTGAACCTGGTGAACCGTTATTCTCTCGTACACAATAAGCAGAACCTCTATTTATATTTTTCTCTAATGCGTCAATAAAATGGGGGTTATCCAACATGGGACCAAATAGGTACTCTACTTCTGCGGCTAGTTCTAACCATCCCTGTATGTCTTCCTTTGTTGCGTTCACGACATCCATCGTTTTACTCCCTTCAAGCACTCAACCATTACCTAATATTACCACACATTCCTGCCCGTTTGGTGAGCGAGGTAGCCGATCGATTCGCATGCTGCCCCGTGCCCGTAGTGCAGCCGCGGGCAGTAAGCAATTTACTCTTCATCGTAATTTTTTCTTACTACGATATGCGACACAGACTCAACTCTTTCACTGATATAATCCAGTATTCCCTCGGGTTATAAAGGTCTCTGTTTCAATTGACCCACAGTACGCCAAGTTAATTTAATGCCTTCATGTTCGCTGTGACTTATTGAATCCGAGACGTGCGTGTCATCAATGGAACCCCAGTGCAAAATCGTGCAATCATGCCTCTTTCTCCCGTCAAATTCAACAATGCTTTCGTTCAGGCATGCAAGCGTACCAATTTCCGATTGCAAGTTGAATTCTTCAACCAACTCTCTTTTAATGGCCTCAGCGGCAGTTTCTCCAAATTCAACGCCACCGCCGGGAAAGCGATAAAACGACTCTTCGCTGTCACATTGGACCAATACAGCTGAACCGTCCTTACGAACGATAATTCCCTCGGCTCTTAGTAAGGGTCGATTCAAAGTAATCCCCCCCGTTTCGACAAGAAAATAGTTACGTTCTTTTTTGTATTGGCGGCATCCTGAACTTGAACATCGTTTATCGTATAAATGGATACCCGCTATTCCAAAAGAGTTCTTCATTAGACATCGAGTGCCTCAATAATAGAAATATTGTGCGCAGCAACATAGTTTCTTACAATTTTTGCCGCAATTTCATATGCCTGCTTGGTCATATACTTCATGTAGGCGTCCATCCCTACAGCATCAAAGTCCGTTGTCGCCCAAAATTGTGCTTCACTTTCTTCGGAAACTTCATGAGGAGGAAATGCCGGATGCGCATATAATGACTCACTCAATACTATAGCCAATCCTTCAAACACTAAATAATCCCGCATGCTATACGGTATCGCCTCGCCAAAGCCGTGTGCTGTTGCCTGAGGTTTTTGAACCATACGCACGGTATGACTGTATTCATGTGCAATGTTTCGTTTTAGCCGCCAAGGGGCCAGTTCATCGCATCGTATACAAAGGAGGATTTTACCAGGGGCGAAACAAGCTCCTCCTCCTTTTGATTCGATCGCAGGGAAAATATGAACAGTAATGTCTTCAACGGGGGATGGCAATAGTCGGATTACGTGATTAACGGTATCGTACGCCATTTGGGTTATGTCTATATCAATAAGTTTTTGAAACGACTGATCGCGATTAGGATCTTTAACAAAAGGCTTGATCGCGTTTTTAATACTGCCTTGTATCATCCATCGGAATGGTTCGTTAGCGGAAAGTTCCTCGGATAATTCATCCAAGTATTTCGATAAAGTCGCCTCATCCATATTAATGAATTTCGGAATGTAGTTTTGAATATTTATAGACGTTGAAACCACCACCTTCTTTGTGGAAAATAACCGAAACAATGGCCAACTGTTCTTCGGTCAGTTCCGTGCATTGCTGCACGTTCCCATCCGCCGACTTGTACTCCACGAGATGGAGTCGCTGGAGCTGTTCTCGCACCTCGCGCCATGTGCGGCCGGTTTGGTTCTCGACGACACGGATCAGCATGAGCGCCAGCCAGCATAACATCACATGAGCGCGGATGCGGTCTTCCTTGCGATGGTAGACGGGACGAAGCTCCAACGATTGCTTAAGCGTCCGGAAGGCGGCTTCCACCTTTAGCAGTTGCTTGTATATGATTATTGTGGAACTTATGTTATAGTCCTCTCTGTTTTTACTTACCAAACTAACGGGAGGATAGTTGAACAAATAAAAGAAGTATTACTAAGAACAAAATTTAAATAGCTAGATTTTGGGAGGTATCGCTTTATGGAACAAGAAGGATATGTATCTTTATGGGTAGGTAAATTTAAATCGAATAAAGACCTTCAAGATTATCTTTCAATTGCTTACACTGAAGATGGAGATGCTATACCATCAAGATTTGAACAGGACTTTAGCATCGATTATTATGACGAGGATTTCAGGGAAGCTGAATATTTTGATGGAGAATTAAACCATTTTCCAATGCTATTAGAAGGCTGTTCATACGATGATATCGTTATTCCAAATTTTGTGAAAACACAAGGAGAAACTTTAAATTATAGCGTTAATAGCATTATTTTACTTTACAATTTTCGATACAGTGAAAAGATACATAATCATTTGAGCCACGTTAAATACATAGGAAATGTTAAGTATAAATAGCCAGATTTTAAAACTTTAGGTTATCTTAATATGTCTGGGCGATCTACATTCATCATACAAGCCTGCCCGTTAAATGAGCGAGGCCGCCGTATCGTTGCAATATAATTAGAAATCGAAGCTATCTGTAACGGCAAGTTTTTACGTCCACTATGTGCAGGTACCTGTTCCGAACCCAGCTTACAGATGCGATCCGCCGGTCGCATCCAACATTTGTCCCGTTACCCAACGGCCGTCCGGTGACGCGACGAAGGCAACGATGTCCGCGATATCTGAAGGTTCTCCGATACGTCCAAGCGCGGACATCCCTTCGGCAAATTTACGACCTTCGGGCGTGGGCAGCCACGACGCGTTAACGTCAGTATCGACGATGCCAGGCATGACTGCATTCACGGTGATACCCCGCGGACCCAGAAGCTGAGCCAGGTGCAAGGTGAATGTATTGAGGGCGCCTTTTGTCAGGTTGTAGGTCATGATATGCGGATAGGCAATACGTGTCACTCCGGACGAGATATTGATAATGCGACCGCCGTCCCGCAGGCGTCCGAGCGATTGCTGAACGAGAAAAAACGGCGCCTTGACATAGGGGAGGGTCAAGTGGATCTCGAAACCTGTTTCAAGCCCGTTCGATCGGCACGATCGCCTCCGCCAATCGCATCCGGCCGTACATATCATTGTCCGACGTTAGGTACACTTCCCGGACCGGGATCGTTTCGAGCGGCCGGTAGCCCTCGTCAGCCATCCATGCCCGCAGCGCTTCGCTCGCCTTGCAATTGTTTTTATACGGGTCGCATCGATGAGTATAACAGGCAGCTTCCTTCACGCCGGGCAATTGATGAATCTTCACCCTGCGGCTGTGAGGGATCGCTTTCGATACAGGTATAGCGACCTCAATGTCCGAAGGCTCTTCGTCGCAATCTGCTCTGCTGTGCCATACGATTGTCAGCTCGCGATCCGACTCTTCGCCCTGCGAGCGGACATACTGCTTCAGTTCGTCGAGCAGTAGACAAAGTTGGCCTGTCGGCAAAATCTCGCGGACGGAAGCGACAAGAACAGGCTCCACGCATCGCACCGAGATCTTCCCTTCCTCTGCAGCCGCCGCATGCCGTTCGATCCGCGCGAGCCGCTTATCGACCTCCACAAGTTGCCGCTGAGCCTCTTGGATTTAACGCTCCAGTTCCTCCCGCTTCTCAAGCAACGTACGCTCCGCTAGCGTCAAAGAGGCCGGTCCGGTCAGCAGCGGCCGCATCATCTCCAGTGTCAAGCCTTGTTCCTTGAACCCCGCGATGCGCCGGATGGTTAGCAGCTGCTCCGCTGTATAAAAACGATATCCCGATTCTTCGTCCACTCGCGCAGGCTTTAACAAGCCCAGTTCATCATAATGGCGCAGCGTCTTCACCGTGACACCGCTCAGTTTAGCGAATGCCCCAATCTTGAACATCGAGATCGTCTCCTTTTCGATCTGCACGGTTCCCCTATTTAGTCGGTATCCTATCAATCAGCCGCGACTTTGCCAATAGTTGAAAAGAAAAACCGCGATTGGAGAAGAAATTCAGCCAACCGTTTTAGAGCCTATACAATTTTTTCATTGTCGCGAGTCTTCCAATACTTTACGTCTTGAAAAAAACAAGTTCCAAAACATACATGTAACCCTAAAGATCCGCTTGAATAGGAACTGTCGATAACATCGATGAATGCCATTCCGTCAAGGTAGACGCTAATATGGTCTCCGTCAGCGACAACCTTTAAGCGATACTCAGTGCGTTTTTGAATATCAATAGGTTTTTCGGTAATCACGCGATGCGGAGTCCAGAGCTTTATCGAGCCGCCGGGAGATATGGATACGCAATAAAAGTGCTCCGCATCGGAAGAGGCTCTGAAAACAAGGCCTGCGGCGACAGCAGATTCGATACTCATGTCACACTCATAAATAACATGATCCGCCTCTGCGGAGGATAACATATAACAATTGTCCCAGCCGTCTCCAACAAGCCCGTTCTCTACCTCCCATTTTCCGCTTACGGCCTGAAGCTGTTCGAGATTGGTTCGGAACTCGGGAATAAAGCTTTTGACGTGATAAAGGGCGGAATAAGTACCATTCTCAATCTCGCCTCGAATGGTCGTATTTCCTTGATCAATGGCTGTTATAGTCAAGTTCCCCTCCGCACAATCCGTAATCTTTACCAGGTCATTATTTGCGGTCCATGTGATTTTGCAATCTTTCGCCGACTTCGGGAATATGGAGTATTGGAGCGTACAAGTTTGGCCTGGATTCAATTTAACGATCGGTGCGCTTGGACCAATGCCGGACACACGGCCCTCTTTGACGACGGGATCATGGATTAGTAAAGCAAGCGGTTTGTCGCTTTGATTATCGCGACCCCACTCTGTAACGTGAAATTCTTTTACCGTCACGACAGATCCAAATGCGGAAGCTACGCCGACGGTGCATGCTGGACTGCTGCCGGGATCATTTTTCTTCAGTTCCTTCATATAAGGTTCGTTTTCGCTAAACAACCTCACCTCCCCATCGACCTGAAGCAGCATATACGTTTCGGCCATGATCCAGCGAATATGGATGAACTGATTGGTCGGGATAAGACCTTGTTCGATTGCCCCGTATGGGTTGCCTGTAAGAGGATCATGTACGTGCAGCTCCTCCGGATTGCATTCCCAGTTCAATATGATTTGGCCTTTTCCGCACTTCAGGCGAATATTCGTAGAGTCTGTTCTCGCAATCAAATCCATTTTCAGAGGAATTCGCATCTGTTCCGGATAGGTCGCGATTGCTTCAAGATGTTCCGAAGATGTTAGGGTTACGAAGCCATCGTCCGTTCTGGACAAGATTGCATCTCCTGTCGGAATAAGCTTATCCAAGTTACTTTGTTGAGTGGTTTTCATTGTCAATCCTCCAATAAAGTCTGAAATCGATCTAGAATCCATATCCAACTGTTTTGTTCAATAATAATCGTAAACGAACATGGTAAGCAACCGTTTAGTAACATCAAGACCAAGAGATGCGAATAAGTTTACATTCCAGCTGAGGGTACGGAAATATTTTGGGTACTCCTTGCCTTTTTCCAATTATGCAAGATCAGAGGGCATATTTTCAGTAAGGCACATAGGTTCCGCAATTCCAATATAATGAGCCGGGGCGAGTTACCCGAACCTGGTCCCAAAGGTCTTGGATTTTCGATTTCTAAAAATGGATTTGCCGGTTTTAATTCATCGTTCAATTTATTACCTCTCTCAGATTGAAGGGGAATCACGTGTTTATAGGGCAATTAACGCTATCCCCTCGAATACGATGCGCCCCGGTACTGTTATTTTTAACATAGACATCGCCTCCTTTTGTAACAAATGATAATAACAACCAAATACTAGATGCTCCCGGTCACATTTAACAGCGAGATTTTTTCTATACCCAAACGTTACCCGTTGTGACATTTCTCTGAGCGAGGCAATCGCTTCGACCGCTGCCTTGTTTATGTCGCGCAACACCTGCATGTCCGTTCGAGCAAACGCGCATGAAAAAAGAAAAAGGACGCCCGCAACGTTGCGGGCGTTCTCCTTCGATACCGGCGTTACACATGCGTGCCGCATGGAGCGGAAAGGTTATTTTTTTAACCGGAATCCAAATTTCCCCCTGCCGATGCCCTGCCATTCTGTAATACATTTCGAAGCTAGGGGCTTCGGCCTGTTCGTACTCAGATGTCGGAAACCACTCGGAATAAATTCGTACCCATAGTTTTTGCAAATCACATTGCGGATCCGGGAAAATAGCCCATGTTAATGCCGGGACGGAAAGTTTTGTAAAACTGTCCGGAGTTTCCATCAACGAGAAGGCCGCTTTGACGGGCTTGATAAAAGGCTTCAAAAAACCGAACCCAGCAAAAAACCGGCCAGGCGGCCGGTTCTATCTGCATCGCGGGGTCGTTCACCCGGCGGTTCATATGGTTTCTCTCGGGACAGCAAAGCTTTACTGTTTTACAATTTGCCACGTGACGCCATAGCGGTCCACGACTTCTCCGTAGTAGGCGCCCCATGGCTGCCGTTCGAACGGGAACTGGATCGTTCCTTCCTCGCCGAGCTTCGCATAGGCATTACGAGCTTCCGCTTCGTCGTCGAAGGCTAGGGAAAGGCTCATATTCCGGCTGCCTTCCGCAGGTTGGAACGAGTCGGACAGAAATAACGTATTTTCTCCGGCCACCGTGAGGACCAAATGCATGACTTTATCTTTGGCCGCTTCGGGAGTCCCCGGAACTTCGCCCAGCGTTTTGACAAAATGAATTTCGCCGTTCAGCGCATTCTTGTAAAACTCCGCTTGCGTTCTTGCATCCTCCGACATCAAATAAGGAACCAATTTTGCCGCCATGTTCATCAACAACCTTTCAAGTTTTTTGGGGATCAGGCATTCGTTCAAATTCATAATGCTTGAAATCCGTTTTCACCTTAACGACGAATACCAAACGAAAGAATCGACAACCTTCCAAAAAATTTTCGAATTTTTTTTCGGATAGTTAAAAATGTTCCCGTAAATTCGTCTCCATGGCCATAAGGATAGGATCATGATAAGTTGCTGCCGGATCTGCCAGCTGGCGCAGCTCGATGGCGACTTCGCCGCGCCCCTTGGGAACGGGAAGCTTCAGCGCCCACTCCGTCGCTTCGTCCATGGAACGAGCATCCAGGATAAGAAAGCCTTCCATCAGGCCGCTCTCCGCGGCAAACGGTCCGGCTGCCACGTTGGCCCCGCCTCCGTTCGGCGGAAATGTGATCCTTAGCCCGCTCGAGCTTGGAAGCAGCGACTCGTCGGCGAGCAGTATCCCTGCATTGGCAAGGGACTTGGCATACGCCGCCCGACGGGCCGCGAAATCTTGATCATAGTTCACGCCCGCTTCCGAAAACGCCGTCGATTTGAACATCAGCAAAAATCTCATATAGCACGCTCCCTCGGGCAGGGATCGGATTGGCAGCATCCTGCCTTTAACCTGCCTCTACCCGAACGACGAATACGAGACCGCCGGATCGACAACCGGAAAACATTTACTTGGCTTTCATGCATTCGGATGCGCGTGCGAGCAGAAGATCCCGCTCGCGGCTGTTTCTCGTCAAGGAAGCCGCCCGTTCAAACTCAAGGCGCGCTTCTTCGAACCGATTCAATTTGTACAAAAGATCGCCGCGAATGCTGGGCAACAGATGATAGGCGGACAGCGACGCTTCTCGATTCAATTCGTCGACGATTTGAAGACCGTAAACCGGGCCGAAGGCCATGGATATCGCAACCGCACGGTTCAATTCTACGACCGGCGAAGGCATGACGCGCGACAAAGCTTCGTACAGGGCGGCGATTCGGACCCAATCTGTATCCGCAGGCGTCACCGCTTCCGCGTGGCAAGCGGCGATGGCTGCCTGAAGCGCATAAGGGCCGTACGGCTTCCCAAACTGCCGGCAGCGATGAAGGGATGCCAACCCGCGTCGGATCAGCAGTTGGTCCCACCTGGCCCGGTTTTGGTCCATGAGCAGGATCGGCTCTCCGTCCGCCCCGACCCGTGTCTTCAGCCGCGAAGATTGAATTTCCATCAAAGCCGCGAGCCCATGCACTTCGGGCTCGGCAGGCGCAATCTCCGCCAGCATGCGGCCGAGCCTCAGCGCTTCCCGGCAAAGAAGCGGCCGGACCCAATGTTCGCCCGCGGTTGCCGCATACCCTTCATTGAACATGAAATAGATGACTTCCAGAACCGCGGCCAAACGCTCCTTCAGCTCCTCGCCTGCGGGAACCTCGAAGGGGACCTTCTTGCCGCTAAGGGTACGCTTTGCCCGAACAATCCGCTGCGCAATCGTCGCTTCGGCCGCCAGAAACGCACGGGCGATCTCTTCCGTTGTAAGCCCGCATAACAACCTTAGTGTGAGCGCCACCCTTGCCTCCTGCGACAATACCGGATGACAGGTCATGAAGATGAGACGCAGGAGATCGTCACCGATCTCCCCGTCCATGTGGCGATCCATATCTTCTTCCGTATACAATTCGGCGCTTCGGGTCAGTTCTTCGTATTTTCGGTCGCGAAGCTTGTTTCTTCGCAGCAGATCGATGGCGCGGCGCTTCGCCGTCGTCATGAGCCATGCTCCCGGATTGTCGGGGATTCCCGACTCCGGCCAGCGCTCAAGCGCGATTACCAAGGCGTCTTGAGCCAGATCTTCCGCCAGCCCCACGTCTCGAACCATTCGCGTTAATCCGGCGATTACTTTCGGGGACTCGATCCGCCAAATGGCATCGATTGTCCGTCCTGTGTCGGAAATGCTCACAACCTAAACTGCCCCTTTATTTTTTCTTGTGTGGCTTCGTCCGAAGACAATTCTTCCGGATCAAAAATTTGCCTCAGTTCAATCTCGCCTTGCCCGCCCCCATGCGGATCGGGCATGCGCATCGCCCACTCGATTGCTTCTTCTCGCGACTTTACTTCGATCAGCGTAAATCCCGCAATGATTTCCTTGGCCTCCGTAAACGGGCCGTCCACCACTTTCGGCTTTCCGCCCGGCTCCGGGTACGAAATCCGAAAGCCGCCGGAGCTTGGCTGCAGACCGTCCGCGGCAAGCAGCACCCCCGCCCTCGCCAACTCCTCGTTATACCGCAGCATGGCGTCGAGCAGTTCCTGACTCGGCTTTACGCCCGCTTCCGAATCCGTTGTCGCTTTCACGATCATCATAAATCTCATGTTTAAGCTCCTCCTTATTTTTAGCGGACCTAATTTACGTTGTATTCAAACCGCTTTGGCAGGCCTCTATTTCAACAACGAATGAATACGAGACAAATCGACACATCTAACGGAAATTCGTTCAAAGTCAGGAACCCGCGCGCTGTTCTTTCAGCAACAAAAACAAAATTTCCAAGCATAAAATCACCCATTGACGATTGTTTCTACTATTTTACTGCATTCCGGATGTGCTTGAAATGTAATTAATCGCTTAACGGGCCTGTGAATTCGAATATGGGTCGGGCAGCATTCAGGGGAGCAGGCTCTGGCGGCCGCATCGGGCGCAAACACGCTTCTGTTCTAATGTCAAAGGGTGAGAGATGATCCCCGCTCCTTGCGAATCCGAACACACAAAAGGCGTAATCCGGAAGGATGAACGCTTGTTTTTTTCGGTTTAACCGGAGTACTATAAAATTTAGTGCTGGTAGGCGCTCTCCGGCCAGGATATCATGAAAAAAACGTCTATCCAGGAGCTTCGTTAAAAAAAGTATTAGGTGCGGGGAGCGAAACAGTATGGCTAAACGACTGCTGATGTACGGTTTGGTCAGCGTAATTAGTTATTTTACGGGGGTCGGCTGCTATTTGGGAGCGCTCCGGCTGTTTTATGATCAAGGAATGGGCAGCGATATGAAGTTGCTTTGGATTTGGATCGGCATTCCTTTCTTTTTCTTTCTCGTCCCCGTGTATGCCGCTATCCTGTTCGTTTTGCGGGCGATTCGCCGCTCGTCTTTTATTGTGCAAACCATCGCTTTTCTAATTCCCGGCTTTGTGGCGATGGGGGCCGCCGCCTTCCCGTTTGGTCTGGCTTTGCTGATGAATCCGCTCTCTAAGGAAGCATCTCTATTTTATTGCTGCTACGCCGCGACCGCAATCGTATTTTCCTGTGGCTCCTGGTATGCCGAAAAACGACTGGCCCAATCGGGACGGAAACGGTTCTGAGATCATGTCGTTTGGGGTACCGCGCCTAACCATAAATGATAAGGAGATGAACCGGATATGAACAAAGCCCGCCTTTGCCTCTGCGCATTGTTATTGAGCGGATCGCTTGCCCTGCTGCCGTCCGTTTCCAATGCGGCGGCCGATCGCGTCGAGGTAAGCTTCCCCGAATTTCCCGTGACTGTGAACGGTACCGCGCTGGATGTGCGGCACAGCGAATATCCGTTGCTCGTGTACAAGGACATCACGTATTTCCCGATGACCTGGAACAATACGTCCGCACTGGGGCTTACGGCTCAGTGGGACCCGGGGCTGGGGATGTCGCTGCATAACACGAACGCCTGCATACCGCTCCAACAGGATTTGACTTCCACCATCAACTCGAACGACGGTTCGCAAACGGCCGAGCTTGCGCCGTTTCCGGTTATAGCGAATGGTCAAGTGATCGACAATGCGGCCGAGCCGTATCCGCTGCTGCTTTACCGCAATATCACGTATGTTCCGATGACGTGGCGGTTTGCGCATGACGTTTTCGGATGGACGACGAGCTGGGATGCGGAACAGGGACTCGGGATTGAGTCCTGCGGAGGCGGGACGCATGCGCAAGCGAAGCAGGCCGATGCGCTCAATGTGGCGAATAACGGGCAGCTTGCCGTTCAAGGCGATTGGATCTATATGAACCCGGAGAATAAGTATTTCGAACCGAGTCATCTGGTGAAACGGAAAATGGACGGGAGCGAGGAAGTGAAGCTGTCGAACGACAATGCAGCGTATCTCAACATCGAAGGGGACTGGCTGTATTACACGATTCCCTCCCAAAACGACCCCGGCGGCATCTACAAGATCAAAACCGACGGAACAGGGCGCACGCAGATTTTCGCCGGCCATGCCGAGAAGCTTTGGGTGAAGAACGGCTGGATCTATTACATGCATAATACAAACGGCGGCGGCTATTACTGGACCGACAGCATTCGTAGGATCAAGATCGACGGTACGGAGGATCAAGTACTCCTGGCCAAAGACCAAAATTCGTCCTTTTCCGGATTTTTTCTCGACGGGGATACGATCTATTATGTAAGACAAAACAGTCTGTTTCGAATGAACCTGGACGGCTCCGACAATCGGAAGCTTCGTGAAGATGTGACCCGTGCGATCGTCATCGACGGATGGATCTATTATGTTTGCGATAACGGTACGCAATTGAACAAAATGAGCGGGGACGGACTGGTCGATATTCCGCTGTACACCTCGGAGCGCGGTATTTTGACGCTTCAATACCGCAAGGGCTGGATTTACATGGCGGGCGGCCGCTTCGGCATTCTGGGGACCGGCTATATCGACAAGCTCCGCATGGACGGTACGGGGAAAACCGGCCTGACGACCGCTCGTGCGAACTCACTTTACTTCGCAGGCGATGCACTGTATTACAACCACGCGTGGGAAGGGAACAGCCGGCTCGACCGCTTGGATCCGAAATAATACAGCAAGACTGAGGCCGCCGAATCGTTTCGGCAGCCTCAACTTAATTGGGTATTGAGCTATCGTACCTGTTAGCTTAACGGCATCAACGATATGACGCCTACTTCAATAAAAGAGCGTCGCCGGCGGAGGGGCCTGATGTTTTTGTCGGCCACGAATGCCTGCAAACATTAAGCTGCTTTCCGTTTGTATGCGCGCACCGCAAATAGATATGCGACGATCAGGATCCCTAAGCACCACGCAAGAGCGACCCAGATATCATTGCCTACCGGTTGACTTGACAATAGAGCACGGATCGTTTCTATGATAGAGGTCACCGGCTGGTTTTCCGCAAAGACGCGTACGACGGATGGCATCGTTTCGGTCGGCACAAAGGCCGAACTGATAAACGGCAGGAAGATAAGCGGATAGGAAAACACGCTGGCACCCTCCACCGATTTCGCGGACAGTCCGGCAATCGCCGCGACCCAAGTCAAAGCCAGCGTAAACAGCACGAGGATGCCGGCTACGGCAAGCCAAGACAGTACCCCCGCCGACGAGCGAAAGCCCATAAGAAGCGCTACGAGAATGATTACGACAAGAGAAATGGCGTTGGATACCACCGAGGTCAGCACATGCCCCCACAGCACGGAGGAACGCGCAATCGGCATGGAGTGAAACCGCTCGATGATACCCCGTTGCTTATCCAAAAACAGGCGGTAAGCCGTATAGGATATGCCGCTTGCAATCGCAATCAGCAGGATACCGGGCAACAGGTAGTTCACATAGTTATCCATACCGCTTTGGATTGCGCCGCCAAACACATAGACGAACAGTAGCATCATTGCAATCGGAGTGATGCAAACGGTGAAGATAGTGTCCATGCTTCGCAAAATATGGCGCATGGAACGTCCAAGCATCACGCTCATGTCGCTGAACAAATGCTCATTCATCAGTAATTCCCCTCCTTTTTACCAATGATTGCGAGGAATATCTCCTCCAATGAGGGTTGTTTCTCCACGTACTCCGTCTTTACGGGCGGGAACAGCTTTTTCAGTTCCTCAAGCGTGCCATTGGCAATAATCCTCCCCTTATGCAAAATGGCAATTTTATCGGCAAGTTGTTCAGCCTCCTCCAAATACTGAGTGGTCAGGAAAACCGTTGTGCCGTCGTCGGCAAGCTCCTTGACCATTTTCCAAGCCTCGATGCGTGCCTCGGGGTCAAGGCCTGTGGTCGGCTCGTCGAGGAAAATGAGCTGCGGCTTTCCGATCAGGCTCATGGCAATGTCGAGCCTGCGGCGCATACCGCCCGAATAGGCGGACACCTTGCGGTCGGCGGCCTCGGTCAAGCGGAAGCGTTTCAGCAGATCGTCAGCCACTTGACGCGGATTCGCAAGGTGTCGCAGTTTGGCGATCAGGATAAGATTTTCCCGACCGGTCAATATCTCGTCCACGGCGGCAAATTGCCCGGTCAGACTGATCGCATGCCGCACATTCTCGGGTTTTGACGCGACGTCAAATCCGTTTACGGTGGCGGTACCTCCGTCCTGTTTGAGCAGCGTGGAGAGGATTTTGACAATCGTCGTCTTGCCTGCGCCGTTGGAGCCAAGCAGGGCGAAAATCTCGCCTCGCTTCACTTCGAAATCGACGCCTTTCAGGACTTCTGTGTCCTTGAAAGACTTTCGCAGACCTTTCACTTCAATGGCTTTTTCCATCCCGATCTCCCTCTTTCTTTGTTTGATCCGTAACCTTTTTCATGGCCTTGTTACCTTCTTGGCCAACGGATTCTTGATAGAGGTCAGCGTAAGTTTTTGAATCTTTGATCAGATCGTCGCAGAAAGCCGCTACGTCATTGCCCGTCACTTCGAGCACGCCTTTCCCCAAGGCCGCGCCCTCTTCAAAAAGATCGATAATCCCCGAGAGCAAACCCGTCCCCTCGGTTAGCTCAACAGGGCCGACCTTAAAGAGATATTTTTGTATCTCTTTATAAACAATCTGATAATCTTGCGGGAGCGCTTTGACACGCGCCACGTGCGCCCGCCACTCTTTTTTGCCTTCGATGATATCTTTTATTCTCATTATTATCCTCCTATTTACCTAATTTTTTAGCGATATTATTGTTGAGCTGCTCGCGCCACTTGTCGCGAAAAGACTTCGCCCCTTCTTCGCCGACCAGCGCTGAACAGAAGCCTTTGATATCGTCACCCAAAACCTCCTGGACACTCCGACCGTCCGCCGCCGTTTCTTCGAGCAGGCCAAGCACACCGTCAAGAATTGGCATGAGGTTGCGACCGGTGAAATCGGAGTGCGGCCAAAGATTGGCATTCATTTTTTCCCATGCGGCTTGATAATCGGCCGGCAGCTTTTTGGCTCGCGATTCAAAATTTTTCATTTCCTTAGTCATGTCGCTTCCGGTGATTTTTTCCCAAAAATTCATTCTATCTTCTCCTTTAACTCGTTAATTTTTGATGATACGAATTCCCATTTTTCCCAGAACAGCTGTAGTTCCTTGCGCCCCGCGTCGTTGAGCACGAAAAACTTGCGCGGCGGTCCCATGTCGGAGGGCTTCTTGGTGATCTCCACCAACTTGTTTTTTTCAAGCCGGACCAGGATGGTGTATACCGTTCCCTCCACAACATCTGTGAAGCCGAGGGCGTTCAGCCGCCGCGTGATTTCGTAGCCGTAGGTTTCGTTGCGGCTTATAATTTCAAGGACACAGCCCTCAAGCACCCCTTTGAGCATTTCCGTTAGGTTTTCCAGCACAATCACCCCTTGCTATTCTGTATCACAGGTATGAAGTGATACTGACTACAGCTATAAAGTAACACGTAGTAGATGATTTGTCAATGGCGTTTGCCCTGACACGGATTTACTTTTTCAACTATCCTGTCCGTTAGGTGAACAAAGGCAGCCGACCATTCCGGCCGGCTGCCGTCATCAATATCGTACCCGTCAGCTTTAATCAATTGGAAGTATTTGACCTTGAGCTATCGTAGTAAATTCTTCATCGCCCACACCGGTTAAAGCGGCTAATACGTTCGCGTATTGACCGATGTGATGTTTTCACGCCGAGATCATCGGGTACAAAATCAACATGAAGTTTATGGCAGGCACTTTAGCTTCGGCGAAAAACTTCGCTTCCCTTAGTTCCGACACGAATATCGGGTTTCAAAAAATGATCCATGGTTGCCAACTTTCTTCCTCCCAATCAAAGATTTTGACCAAAAATACATTCCCATGCCGAATAGCGTCCCCAGGCCTCCGATGAACTGAAACAACGAAATAGTTTCCAGGTTCTCCGATAATGCCAACCGAGACGGTAGTCGCCCCAATCGACTTCATCAATACATTAAAAATAGATTGCCCAAAGAGAACAAAAAATAAGTCCAATCGGAGGCGTCGTATTCCGTTAAAGAGTAATTGTTCAACAAATTATAGATTCCTTAGTCATGACGGTGAATATGTGAGCTTTAATTTTCCGGAGAAGCTGCTCGCCTTTTATTCGGATAGCGCGATGGAAAGGAACCATGTTCTTCCTTACACGAATTCACACTTAGTATCAATGGTAATCAAAGGAGACGGGGAGTGGCAAAAGCAAATCCTGCAAATTTTATGGGAGATGAAGAAGAAATTTGATAGGAAAAGAATCATGGGGATGGCAGTATGAGATTTCCATTTATACGGTTCAGCTATGGCTAATTCTAATCTCCAATATTTCGTTATCATCGGAGGAATCCTCTAAAAGCAACAGACTCCAACAAGAGAGATTGCAATTGATGCTTAGCTTTATCCATCAAAACTATACGAACCCTATTACTTTGAATAAAATCGCTGATGCGGCCCATTTGAGTGTCTCGGCGTGTGCTCGCAGCTTCAAAAAAAGCATCCAAATGACTCCTTACGATTACTTGGTTACATATCGGATTAAAAAGAGCTGCGAGTTGTTAGAATCGACGGAGTATACAATAACCGAAATAGCCGGAAGAGTAGGTTTCAATCACGTCAATCATTTTATCCAGACCTTTAAAAAGCATCGCGACATTACGCCTAAGGAATTCCGAAAAATTCGAAAGCACTGCATAAACCATATCTCCCCGCGTAACTTAGCGTAGATCTGCGTTGTTGATGCCTTCTCGTGACCCAACATTCCTTGAATAAAATCAAAAAGCGTAAAGCAACCGGAGAAATCAAATCATATTGCATACATTAATAAATTCCAGCTGTTTCGATAATGTTTTTTTTACGGGGCGGTTCGCAACCCTTTTCAATACTTCCTCCCTGGTTTCTTTAGCGATTGATCCGGAAATATCGATTTGATACTTAAATATAGTCTTTTCTTCATTTCTTCTATCTAATTCAACTTTAACAGTAATCCCGTCTTAAGATAAATTCATAGAATCCAACACCATTCGCGTTGTAATAGTTAAACAAGAAGCAAAACCGGATTCTATTAGATCATGCGGTCAAAATAGTTGCCGCTTCCCCCCTTATCCTCGGCAACATCGGAATAAATTTTCGAAGTACCGTTAAAAAGCTCGTTAATATAAGCTTCGCTTCCGCTTGTTGAGATAACCATTGTATCCCCTCCGGTTGAATGTTTCCCTTTATTAAATAGGATAACTCTGACATCGATATTTGTGAAATATATTAAAATAATTTGCTCAATAGATAATACCTATAAGTTACTCCAACGCATAAAGTTGTTTAAAAACATTCAACTAGCGTACCTGTTAGTCGAAGCATTTATGGAGTTTCAAACTTTTATTACGCCATAATCAGATAATCTGGATATGGCCTCTAGGGTTAGCCGACCACGCCACTCCATCTCGGAAGATGGACCTGGAGCCTTCCAATTAATGGGCCACCCGCCATCCGGCAATTGATGTTTTGTAAGTACTTCAAGGTGACTGTCGATCTGGCTTTGTGTGAATAATGGTCGACATATTGAGTCGGGTTTACGTGCGAAATGAAGAGGCGTCAGGCCGTAAGCTTCTGAAGAAACATCTATCTTAAAAAATCTAGCTCGTGGGAGAGCTGTCGCGATTGCATCCAGCAGATTTTCTGCCATTACCTTATCGGGTATATATTCTGCCAATCTGGCAGCACATAAAAGAGCGTGAGCCTCAAACGGAGGATCCTCGACAAGTATTTTTGAGCAGGTCCCTGTTGCCAACGTCAACCATTCGTCTTCAACTCCCTGATAGTGTAGAAGTCCACAAATATCTGCTGTAGGATTAAGACCGGGAGATATAGTGTAGTTTATCCAATGACTTGCCACAGGCGACTGATATGCAGATTCTGTGAAAAATGAGACAAGACCATTCTCGCCAGAGACTGACTTAAGATAATTACAAATAGAAGCCGCAAATCCTACGTCACGATACCCTGCTTCTTCCAAAGCCCCAAGACCAAAAGAAGTTAAAAGCGGTTGGCTTTCTGGGCAACGAATATCAGGTTCTAACGCATGCCCTAGCCCGCCATCATCATTTTGGTAGGCACGCACAACATTACCTACGACAACGGGAGATTGGCCTTCAAAGCGAACCTCAAACAATCTGCGTTCCAACAAACGGGCATGTGTAAGCATAAACGACCGTGCTTTTACCAGAATATCACTCATTACCATTCAAACCACCTTTCTTAACGCGTGCAAAATATTTAGTAGGTTCTAGCTCCATTTTCATCCTTACGAATATGTTTATACAAATAAATCAATACGTTGAGGATGGACAAAGCTACGGTGGCCAAGAACATAAAAAATGAGATTTCATCTCCGCTTGTATTCATCTACAATGTAGCCGCTTGCATAAATGGCTAATGCAGATACACAACTGCAGAGGATTGATATGAATGACACTGAAAATAAGTTAAATAATTTCTTCCTTTGGAAAACAACAATCACCATCACAAGAAGTAATGCTAATATAAATGTAAGAAAGACTGGTCTTAAAAAAATAAACTCTGGAAATACATAGCTTCCCACTGTTAATTACCTCGCTTTACACAATTTGCTATACAGAACCGCCCGTTATCGCAGCGAGGCAGCCTAATCAATCATTGCAACGCCTACTCGTTTCCACCAGATTTTTTATCTAATATTTTTTGAAGCGAAATATGTATCGCTCTAAGGTAACTTATTATGTAAGCGAAACCTATAATTAATATCACGATGATAAATTCCATTGTTCGAACACTCCTCTGACGCCCATGATTAAACCTCATTTTACCATAAATGGAACTCTGTGCGGTAGCTAAGGCCGACGATCAATGCCCGGCAGCCTTGTCAACGGCGCGGGAAAATCTGCAAGTCCAAGCGGCAAACGGCGGTGTAAGCGAGCGGAAGATGCGGTACCCGGGCGGAAGCCGGTTTTCCGACATGTATCCCTTGCTCTTATTTCACAAGCTTCATTCGAATTGCGGTGACTACTGCCTGTGTGCGGTCCTGCGCCCCAAGTTTTTGCATGATATGGTGGATGTGCGTTTTTGTCGTGCCTTCCGATATGCATAAAATCGCACATATTTCATGATTTCTCTTCCCGTAAGCGAGCAGCTGCAAAACCTCCGTTTCACGCTCCGTCAAGACGCCAAGCAGCCGGTCTCTCGCGGAGGAAGTCGGCTCTTCCATCCCTGAGGTCACTATTTTGTCTAGAGCCCGTTTGGCCGTGCTGCTGTTGAAAAGAGTTGCCCCCTGGTGCATGGCGCGTATGCCGCTCAGCAATTCATCGGTATCCGTATCCTTCAACAAATACCCGGAGGCCCCGGCCCGAATTCCGTCGAACACGTATTGCTCCACGTCGAATGTCGTTAAGAGGACGACTTTTGTATCGGGCAAAGCTTCGACAATCGCCCTTGTCGCCATAATCCCCGTTCCGCTCGGCATCCGGATATCCATCAGGACGATGTCCGGAACGTTCCGTAAAGCAACGTCAATCGCTTCTTCGCCGGTCGAAGCCTCGCCGACCACCAGCATATCTTTTTGAATATCCAATATGTAACGCAACCCTTTTCGGATGAAAGGCTGGTCATCCGCAAGCACGATTCGTATCGTTTTTCCGGTTTGCATAACATGTCTCCTTATACCGTACTCGATGAAAGATCGAGCGGAATCATCGCTTGTATCTTTAAACCATTCGGCGAATTGGCGGAAAAAACGATGCTTCCTCCGGCTGCTTGGCATCGTTCGATCATACCGCTCAGGCCGAATCCGAAATGCAGAGGCTTTTCCCCGCTGAAATGACCGTCGTCCGTAATGAGAAGCTTTACATAGCCATTCGCTTCTTCTACCGCAACCTCGACCTGATTCGCATCAGCGTGCTTGAGAATATTGGTCAACGCTTCTTGCAAGATCCTGTAAAGAATCGTACTGCATTCAACCGGCCACTCGCCGATAGGCCCGTTTTCTTTATATCGGATCCGCACCATCGAATTGGCTTCGACTTGGGAGACGAGGCCTTTCAGCGCAATCGGTCCCAGACCCTTCTCATCGTCGGACCATTCCTTTACCGCCAGCCTGACCTCATCCATCCCTTTCCTGGCTACCTTCAACATTTCGTCCACGCTGTTTGCCGCCGCGACCGGATCTTTTGGAAGCATCAGCTTCAGCGCTTGAAGCTGAACGATAAGCGAGGTCATCTGATGTCCGAGTCCGTCATGTATGTCCCGCGCCAACTTCGCACGCTCCGTCAGCGCAGCATAGCCCATTGCCTGGACAGATGTTCGCTGCAGCTCGGCATACGCCGCTTGCAATTGGTCAAGCTGCTTTCGGTTCGTTCGATGCGCTTCGCGAAGCAGGCTTTGGTTTCGGACCGCCATATACATCAGGACAGCCGCTATTAAGGCGCCGTAGGAAACCCCGTCGACCAGCATGATTCCAAAAATGAGGCAAACCGTGACGACGGCGAGAGTAACGGTTGAACGGTTCCATTTCGGATCCGCTGCGCCCAGCAAGTACAGCAGCGGCCAGAAAATGCGGTGATCGGGGGAATCGGAATGAACGGAGCGAACGATGACGGCTATCGCTATAAGAACGCAAACCGCAATGACGTACCTTTTAGCGTTCCACCATCCTTTTGGCGCCGCCGCCATCCATAAGCAGCAAGCCGCGAAGGAAACGTAAACGATAAGAACAGCAATAGGCGGAACCGGATTCTCGGGCCAGATCAATACGAAAAAGGCGACGATAAACGTAATATGCGCGGCGCGCGCGTCAAAGTGCCGAAATAGGTTTTTGTTCATTGTTCTTTCCTTCGATTGAGCGATTTCCTTCATCATAACAGATGAATTCGTCTTGCTCATCAATCGATCGATGTAGTCGCCAAATAAAAATCAACCTCGGATGGACGTCAAAGGAATCGCATTGTGATACTTTTGGTGTGCAGAACAAAAACGAGGAGTGATTGCAATGGAACGGGCCGGAAAGGAAACAATCGAAGAGAAGAAAAGAACGGAGTTTTTTGGGATGGAGTTGCTGAAGAAACGATGGCCCTCTTTCGCGGCGTTGGCCATAGCCGCAACGGGACTCCCCGCTTCAACGGATCCCATGTCGTTGATCCTGTTTCTCGCAGCGCTTGTCTATCCGATTTCAGGCGCAATTCGCGGTCATCTCCGCGGGGTTCGCACCATCTTGATACAAGCGGTCGCATTGGCTTTATTCGGCGTGATCGCGTTAGTGTCCGTGTATGTCGACAGAGAAGCGGGGCTGATCCTTCTAGCGGCAGGTTATATCGGCCATACGATTTGGGACGCGGCCCATTTTCGGACCGGTAAGGTCGTCCGGCGGGGGTATGCGGAATTTTGCGCGGTTTTGGATTTGCTTATTGCAGCCGTTCTGCTCGCTCCGGTAATCCTGTAACGGGCGGGGAAGCCGCCTTTCCGCTTGTTCTTTGGAATCTGAACCGAAGCGATCGGTTTTCGCCCGCCTTGTTGCGACGCTTATGATGTTATTGGATTTGTCGGATCGATTGTCAACGTTTTCTTTAGCAGCACTTCATCGTCCCTAACGTAGCTGCAGTTCTCATACGTTCGTATTGCCGCATCGTTCCGTCTTCCTGTTAACACCTTAATCTCTGTTACTCCGCGAGCTTTCAAATGATTTTCCAGGCAAGCGATCAATGACGTCGCGATTCCTTTTCTGCGAACGGAGTCTTCCACATACATCTCCGTTATTTCTCCCAGAAGCTCCCGATAACAGAATGACATGAAGCTTTGGGCGCAGCCAAAACCGACGACTTTGCCGTCCAATTCTGCCACGACAATCAATTCGCTGCACGTACGCATACTCTTTACGATTTCCGCAACCGGTCTTCGGTCCCCTCCGTTAAACCGTTGATTCAGAGCTGCGAGCTGCTCCGCGTCCTCCGCGGCCGCCAGTCTCGTTCGTATCTCCAATTTTGTCACCTCAGCATTTTTATTTCATCCTTAGATATCGCGGTTTGCGATCCTCGAATCCCTTATCTTAATGGCATAGGATAAGGGATCGGCACTATAGATTCGATGACAGCGGAGCGATAACACCGGCCGGAATAGGTAAACCGGGATAACGATTGAAATCGGTTCAATTCGGAGGTTGCCTTTTCCGGCTACCTATGCCTATAATGCAAAGACAATTTAACCGTAGAAGGCGGTGTTTGGTATCGAAGATTGGATCATGCTTGCGATCGTCGTATTTGCCGCTTCTTTGCTGCAGGCCGGCACCGGCTTCGGCTTTTCAATAATCGGCACACCCTTCTTGCTGATGATTTATCCGGCGCATACGGCGATTCAGATCAACATTATCTTGTCGCTCTGCATTTCCGTGTTTATGTTGGTTAAAGTCGGTAAAGAAGTGGTCAAACCGCTGATGGCAAGGCTGATCAAAGGAAGCCTGATCATGCTTGTTCCGGGTTTGCTGCTTTATTTGTTTATGGACATCCGCGCGATGAAACTGATCGTCGGAGGCTTGATCCTCCTGCTGACCGTGCTGCTGATTATGCGATTCACGATTCGGCAAACTGCGGGCAGAGACTATTTGACGGGCGGTATTTCCGGTTTGCTGACGACGAGCATCGGCGTTCCCGGTCCACCGTTGCTGCTCTATTTTTCTGGCGCGGGTACCGAAAAAACGACGCTTCGGAGCACAACGCTTGCTTACTATTTGCTCGTGTACTCGGTAAGTCTCGGTTTGCAAATCGGCTTCGGCGGGACGGAAAAACAGGTCTGGGTATCGTCTGCCGCAGCCGTTCCGGCTTTGCTCCTCGGCATCGTTTGCGGACAGCTGATGTTTACGCGGTTCAGCCCGAGGGGGTTTCGGATATTGTCCTACGTCTTATTGTTGTTTTCCGGGGCGTATCTGGTCGTTACCAGCCTATGACAATCGCAGCGTCGTTCCCGCGATATCAAACAAATAATACGCCGGATCCTCGCAGCCGTAGACCGGATGGACGGATTGCGGCACCCCGCATGCAATCATTACATAGGCTTGAACCGGCAGTTGCTCCTCACGGATCTTGAAGACGCCCTGCTCATCCACGCCGAGGGTATGTGCATCCTTCATTCCATAATTCACCTGCGTTCCGTCTTCCAAGAGCTCCAGCTTCACAAGCCGATGATCGCCGCCGGAAGGCTTCAAGTCCATCAAATGCAGGCTCTGCGCCCTCTCGAAGAAATGTTTCGCCATGATTTGCCGCGGGAACTGCAGCCACTCGTCCGTCCAGCTGCGCTTCAACGCAACCGACTGTCCCGACACATCGTAACTGGCTTCCGTGTGGATGTAGCGCCCGCGATCGTCCCGATCCACCAAATGAAACGAAAGCTCCTTCACTCCGACGTCGCTCGCAACCACCGTCTCGTAGCTCAGAAGTCTAGCCTGACTGCTTACCGCCACTCGGGCCGCAACCATCTTCCATACCCCATCGAGCCCGAGCTGCTCCATCGATACGTTGCGAATGACCGTATCCCTGGGTCGCGACTCCAGAACGCCGGCGATCCCGGGCATCATCAGCTGCGAAACGTACAACAGCAAACCCAACAACGCCGCCTTATGCTTAATGCCGCGATTCGGCTTCGCCTTTCGGAACAACAACCAGTATACGGCAAAGCCCAGCGGCAGCCGGGTATCGTTCAGCGAAAGCGTAAACCCTCCAAGCAGCAAATAGCCGATAAGCTTCCACGCCAATCCGTTCTCCGGTTCCGAGCGCTTGCGATATAACACCGCCGGCACGACAACCAACATCGCCGTAAACAGGATCGGCAACCAGTACGCTGCATACTCCCCCGGCAGTTGTCGGTATCCGTATAAATAATAACCCGAGAAACGTACGTTGGCCCCCTGCTCAAACTTCCCGCGGTCCGCATCGTTAATGAAAAGCGAAGATACATTTCCCGGCCCATCCCCCGTGCCGAAGCTGCCCCCGAGCAGGTCGCGTCCCGCAGCGTCGGTAACCTGCCATTTCGTAAAACTTCCTGTGCTCGTAAAAGAACCGCCCGCAATGAGAGATGTAGACAGCAGTTGCCCGGAGGCTCGGTTCGGGTGCGGGATCGTATTTAGTTGAATGTAAAAGTCCTTTTCTCGCTTCGCGACCTTTTCCAATACAATTTTCGTGTCGAACTTCTCTTCGATGACAAGATTCAACCGCTTCTCTTCGCCGTCCCGATTCGGAATCCATTCCGGCTTTAAGAAGAACTCTGCTGCGACGCCTTCCTTCACAAGCGACAACGTATACCCGTCTTGGTTAGTGATTCGTTCGTATACCGCTTCGCTGCGGTTCTGGTAGAGCCAGTTTGCGACGATCAGGATGACGACCAATACGATACCGAACGAGACCTTCCATTTCAAAGCGTTATCCCCCTTTCCATGCCAAGGCGCTGTCCGGCCGAGATCCGTATAGTTGGTAAGACGCAAAATATTACCTCTTAGTTGCGTTCTCCTGCCCGATACCGCAGTGTGATCGCTACTCGACTTTGGATGCTCCTTGAGCATACATCGCCAAACACAGCAAGAGAAGTTAAAACCCTTTCCATCCTACAAAAACCGTTTTCACCGCTGCGCAGTCTAACATAAGAAACACAAAAGCGATCCGAGCCGGAAGGAGGGGAAGCTTTGGATTTGCCCCGGTTGGTAAAACTTGCCCAGGAGGGCGACGAGCAAGCGATCTTCCATTTGCTGCAGCATCATGTCAACAAGCTGTACCGCATTGCCTGGTTTTATTTGCGAAACGAGCCGGATGCGCTGGAGGCGCTGCAGGAAACAAGCTGCAGAGCTTTTGCCAAACTCGGTACGCTCAAGAAACCGGAATTTTTCTCCACTTGGATCGTCCGTATTATGCTGAATGTCTGCATGGACGAGTTGAAACGAAAAAAAAGGTTCGCCCCGCAGGATGTGCCCGAGCTTGCGTATATGGAAGATAATCACGAAATCAAATATATATTGGAGCAAGAGCTGGAGCGATTGGATCCGCGTTGGAAGCAGGTCATCATTTTAAAATATTACGAGGGGCACACTCTGACGGAAATTTCCGATATTTTGGACTGCCCGGTCGGGACAGTAAAATCGTGGCTGCATAAGGCGCTGTCGGCGCTGCGAACGACAGTGGGAAAGGAGAGCGGGCTCTGATGGACGATATGCGGAAGGTAGAGGCGATGCTTTCCCCGCCCGGGGATGTTCGCGTGCCGGATCAGGCGTTGAGCTATATCCGTGCCGGCATAAGCGAAGGCCGAAAATATCGGAGGCGATACAGATTTATCCGAGCGGTCAGACGTTCGGTTTGCTACGGAGCTGCGGCGGTTCTTGTATTGCTGTTCGGCCTAATCGGGATGATCCGCTTATCCCCGGTCGTAGCTTCCGGCTTAAGCCACATTCCGCTGCTCCAACAATTAGTAGAAAAGGTGCGGGCTGACCGCAGCATCCAGCTGGCCGCCCAGCATGACTACGTACAGCATGTGAAGGCCTCGACGGAGCGCGATGGCATCGAACTGACGATTGACAGCATTATCGCTGACGAGTGGAGGGTCGTGTTGTTCTACACGCTGCGCTTCGACGAGAAGAAATACGTCGATGTAAGGCTGGGGGGGATCGATTTCTACGATGCGCTGGAAGAACGATTGGGTTTGGATAACCGGTTACCTGTTATCGGACGATACGCTTCGGGTTCGGTGTGGCCGCCGGAAGCGGATCTGATGCGGGAAGGCAACACCATTCAGGGCAAGAGCGAGTACCGCTTTAATACCCCGCAGCAGCTCCCGACCCGTATTAAGATCAAAGCCGGAATGAGCGCCGAGCCGGTGCAGCTCGGCAGAAGCATTCCTTTGATGGAGGAATGGGTCGTCGAATTGCCGGTGGATCATGAGAAATTTTACGGCAAGCGGAAAACGCTGCCGATTCAGCAGACGGTCACAGTCGGCGGGCAGCGGATTCATTTCCGGCAGGCTACCTTGTACCCTACCGTCGTTCAGCTGGATTTCGAATACGATGCACAGAACGAGAAGCAAATTTTCGGTATCGACGATTTGCGGCTTTTGGATAATACTGGCCGCGAATGGGCGCCGATCGAGATGGGCATATACTCCCCCGAGTACGTGTCCGATGTCCGGACGGTTTACTTTGAAAGCATGTATTTTCAAACACCGCAGTCGTTGACCTTATCCGCCTCTCGTATACGCGCATTGGAGAAAGACCGGCTTCAAGTATCGGTCGACCTCCATAACAAATCGCTGCTACAAAGCCCGACCGACCGGCTAAAATTGGAGGATATCAACCTGGTAACAAGCCGCTTTTGGCCGGATGCTTATGAACTGGTATTCACGATGGACAAACCGGATCACGCGAATACCGACGTGCGTCCGATCATCATGAGGCCGGATTCCGATGCGGCAGGCAGACGTATACTGGGGAGCTCCGGACAAAGCGGAACGAGCGACGGGGGCAGCCGGTATGTGATGAAAACCGCGGATACGAATCTGGTCAGTCCGCTGACGTTCACGATCGTGGACTACGGCTATGACAAAATCGTCGCTCCCTTCGAGGTCCTCATCCCGACCAAGGGAGACGGTGAGCAGTAAACGAGTATATAGCAGGCCGGGAACTTCCGGCCTGTTTTTTTCACAGCAATGCGATAGGGGAAAATTCAAATTGATTGTATCGTCTCATCAATCGATTTGAACTCGTACTCCGTTAGTGAATGATAGGAAGGAAATATTCTACATTATCATCGCCAATGAACTGCACGCCTTTCAGAAAGTCATACTGTGAAACTTCATCCTTGGTTAAGCCCCTTGCATCATAAATAATTTCGCCGGCTATAGTTATCGTTCCCCGGTCGTCGTAATGAACGCTCTCGTATTGGATTCGGGTTATTCTTTCTTTAATATTTTTTGTGAAAATGACATCTGCGGAGCCAACGATACTAATGTTATTTGGATTATTCATCACGATACTGTAAGCCAACTTCTGGTTGTCCATGCCTTCTTCTCCGGTAAATACAGCGCCGACCGAAACCGAACTGCGGGATATTTCCACGCTTCGATCTTCGGCTTCCTTTGAACAACCCGATGCCGCGAAACATAAGACCATTAATACAACTATATACTTCACCAGTTTTACCCACCTGAAAATGTTATTCATTCCATTTATTTTACGTTCCCGAAGCTTGGAAAGTTGCATAATACTGTCCGTTAGAGCTCAGCTAACATAACGAGGCTGCCGTTGATCTTCCCGGCAGCCCCAACACGCGGTCTCCCTCCATATACCCATTAGAATTACATTCACCGGGATCGCTATTTCCGTAGATCCGGGGCAGGCAACGTCCAATCCACATTGCTATAAAGCCTGTCCACGACGGTACGCTTGAAGATGAGCTTATCCGGTATCGTTTGCAGCTGCGCCATGCGGAGTTGATAGAACAGCTCCGGTCTGCCGCCGGACAACGTAATCTTTTGATCTTTCCACCCCGCTCCGCTTCCGCCCGAAACGCCGCGTTTGGTAATCGCGTACTCCTTGCCGTCAACACTCAGCACGATATACTCGTTATAACTATCTTCGTTGCGAAGGTTGCCGCTTATATGCAAAGCGCCTTCGGGAACGTTTCCGTTCGTGTCGGGGGGAGACTCGACCGTAAATTTCCTCAAAATGATCTCGTCCCCGTGCGATTGGAACGTAACCGGTTGATCGATCAGCTTGGCCGGCTCGAATTCAACCGAAGTTCCGTCCGTTTCCGCGATCGAGTAACCGTCAAACACGAACCGGTACGGTTGATCGTGAGGCAAATACTGAAATATGAAGCTCCAGTACATCAGACCCGGTTTATTCCCCGGCATTTTCGAATGACTCATTAAGCTGTCCATATGAGGCGATTTCCGCGTATTGACGCTATGGATTTCGTTCCCCTCGGCATCCTCGAAATGAAATTTCAGCATCTGTTTTTTCCACAGGTCGCCCGGAGAACGAATCATTGCTTCTTCACTCAACTCCGTCTCCAGCTCCAGACGAACGCCCTGAACCATTTGGGTCAATCGTTTCAAGCGGATCGTCATTCCGTCCGGCGACGTGTAGCCGCCTTCGAACGGCGTTTCCTTCGTTTGCTTCCTCGCTTCCTTCATGTCGACCGAAAATTGGAAGCTCCAATCCCCGCGGGTAACCGGTATGTTCCGATTTTCGTTCCCAAGCTGCGTAAGCTGGCCCTCCAGTGTAATCGAATCCGTCTGCAGAGGTTCGGGGAAAAAGGCGACCATATAGTAGAAATCGTTGGTAAGTCCCATATCGTACATAGTCCCGACGATTCGCCCCTCAGCATCCTTAATCGTCACCTGGTTTTCCCGTGAAAAAAAGAGGCTTCTGCGGTCATGCCGGCCGTCCGGTCCGAAAAGCTGGAGCGCCATCACGATACGCGTCGGATCGGCCACGACTTCATCCACCTTGACGGTGTACCCCTTGTCCTTTACCTTGATGTTCGGGCGATGTACCAGTCCGAACTCTTGAGCCCGCAGCAATCCGATATCGACATTGTCGCGGGTAAACAGAGAGCGTATACGATCGGCCAGCGAAGGAACGGCGAATACGGACACGATGCCGATAAGAAGCAGAAGCGCTGCCGCTCCAATTGCGAGGCGCCACGTCCTTCGGCTTGTTCGGGAAAAAGCCGCTCCGGACCGAGCCGTCTGCGCGCCTGCAGCGGGCAGGGACGACAGCGTCTGGTCGATTCGCAGCCTGACTATGTCCGGAAGCTCAACGACGTGCCCCTCCATCCGTGACTTCAGCTCCTGATCCATCTTATCCTTCATAGCCGACCTTCCTTTCGACGGCGGGAATGCGGAGCCATTCCGCCAAAGTCAATCGGGCGCGATGCAGCCGGGATTTGACGGTACCTTCCGTCGTCTCCAACAACTCGGCGATTTGCTTAAGGGGCAAATCCTCGTAATAGTACAGGGTGACCACCATCCGAAGCGTGTCCTCCAGACGATCGACCGCTTCTTTTACATCGATTTTGTCATATTCGCATGGGCTAGCAGGCTGAGTTAAATCGGGTTCGGCCAGCACCATTCTTTTTTGCCTTCTAAGGATCTGATTGCACTCGTTGATTAATATTCGCAGCAGCCACGATTTGAAATAAGCCGGTTCCCGAACGGCGCTAACGGACTGATAAGCCTTCAATATCGTTTCCTGGATCGCATCGGCACAATCCTCATCCCGCTTCACAATCGCCCGGGCTACGCGATACAAATTCGTTTCCAACCGTTTGATCAAGCGGATAAAAGCTTCCCTGTCGCCTTTCCGGGCCAGGATTACATCGTCTTCCAGCCGCACATTCCGAAGCCTCCTTTTCACTGCCCTTTTCTTGCAACTAGTCATTAGATGGGGCAGCGAGCCGTTCGGTTCGTTTTATTTCCGATTTTTTCATAAATGGTTTTAGGCGGGCGTCAGTCCGACAGCTTCGACATCACAATCTTAATGTGGCTCGAGTCAACGGATTCGAAAAAAGGAGCCGTGCTGTAAACACGGCTCTTCCCTGTTCAAAATAGAAGCGAAGCTGCCGTTTATCTTCAGCGGCAGCTTGATAATAAATCTATGGAAAGTCTCGCTCTTCGCTGCAAATGCAATCATAGTCAAAATCATTTAACAGCATAAACGGATAACCATTGGGGAATCGCAGCCAAAGGATTGTGTTCCCATTGATACAGTCGATCGACTTCTTCCTTCGACATGGTTTCTCTTTCGCCGCTAACTTCAAACCAATAAGTATTGTACTCCGCGTACATCTCTTCCATATGCTTGATGCCGAGACCCGACGATACGATCGCATTGACGATATCTTGCATTCGCCATGTATAAGCCGGTATTTCTCCAAAAGGACCGATCGCATCATAAGGCTTTTTTATCGCTAATTTCGTCGTATTATTTTCGAATGGACGGGTAAACGGGTGAACCTCGTACATGATATAGGCACCCTTGCTTTTAAGGATTCTGCAAATATGCCGGTACATGGCGTTTAAATCGTTCATCCACACATGAACGCCATTCGAGGTGTAAACAAAGTCGTACTCATCGCTTTTTATATGCCTTAGCTCCATCGTATCATCGCAAACGAAGCGGATATCCCAACCGTGTTTGTTCGCAATTGCAGCACCGTTTTCCAGCTGACGTTCGGAAATATCAACCGAAGTAACGGTCGCTCCCATCAAATGAAAAGCAAAAACGGCATGGTTGTCGCCGCTGGAAGGTACGCAAATTCGTTTGCCCCGCAAGCTGGGGAAGACCTCTTTAATCATTGAATACGTGGTAGGGTGAAACGCCGATTCCGGGCGTGCTATTAGCTTTGAAATCCTCTCGTCCGTGCGATATTTTGCAAAATCCGTATCGGACCATTCGTTCCAAGCATCTCGTACACGATTCTTTTGATCCATGATACAGCTCCGATTTTCATGTATTTGAGAAGGAGGCGCATCGGGCATCCCTCCGACTCAAGCTAATGGTACTCTTTTTCCAAAGCCGTATTCACCCTATTCATTCATTATAAATAATTTATACGAATCGCCGTTTGTCGGGAGGAGCGCGGGGGCTTCCCTTTTCCCCTATCCGACTTCCCCCATTGTACGCCGGTTGAAGGCAACCAGCATCATCGCCATGCCAAGCGCGAAACAAAGCAGATACATCATGGAATAGGACGACAGATCCGCCACCGGCCCCATCGCGATACTGCCGAGAGATACCCCCAGATCGGCCATCGCGATAAACAAGCCGATCAGCACATTGCGGTTTTCCTTAGGCAATACAAAGCTTAAGTAAGTCGTCAAAGTCGGGTAAATCAGCGCTTGGGCGACACCCATCAATAGCGCGCCGATATATAACAGGAGCGCTCCGCCCACAGCCGCCAAGCTGATACTGAGCGATGCCGCCGCGAGCAGAAGCATGGTGCCCATCATAAAAAAGGAATGCCACTTGCCGTCGGACGGAATTCTTTTCCTCAGCGCAAAGCGTGCCGCAACGACAATCGCCGCCTGCAGCATCAAATAGACGGCCGCGCTCCCGCTTTCGATCTGCGCGGCGTACAGCGGAATAAAGGCGGTCACCGCCCCGAAGACCAATGACGCGCTCAGCATCAGCACGCTGCTTTTGAACAAATGAGGGTTTTGCACCAGCTGGCCGAACGATTTCACCATCTCCGCGCCCTGGTTCCGCCGTTCCGCTGCCGCCTCGACCGGCTTATGAACGATTTTCGCCGTGTAGCCCGCCGCGTTTGTCAGTACCGCGATGGCGATCATGGCTGCCGCAAACACGTTCATCTCCCCCGTCTGCCACATGCCGACGGCGATCAAGGGACCGATCACGCCCGGCAAGTAGGAGCACAAGGAGTACATCGATATGCCCTGCGAACGGTCTTTGTCGGGGAGGGCGTCAATGATGCCCAGCTGCAGCGCCATCGAGAAAAAGGCCGTACACACCCCCTGCAGGATGCGGGCGACGATATAGCCGCCAAGACCGGTAAAAGCATACATCGCAAGCGCAACCCCGTTGACGGCCAAAATGACGCGCAGCACCTTGATCGGCCCGTGACGCTGAATCAGTTGGCCGGCCCATGGCCGGAAAATCATGGTCGTCAACAGATACGCCCCCATAATGACTCCGATCGTCGAATTGGAGGCGCCCAGCGCTTCCCCCTTCAAGGGGATCATCACATTCAAAATCGAATTGGCGCTAAAATACAATAGCGTCAATAGATACAGCCGCAGAAACGCCCAGGATAACGCTCCTTTCACCGCTTGCGCTCCTTCCCCATTGTTTCGGTACGTCATACCATGATCTTCCGCAGCAGTTCCCTTGCGTAGGGGGACTCGACTTCGCTCAAGCGATTGACCTCGACAAGCTCCTCGATCCGGCCGCTTTTGACGATCATAACCCTGTCGCACAGATAGGCCGCCGCCTGAATATCGTGGGTGATGAAGATATAGCCCATGCCGTACGTTTCTCTCAAGCGTTTCAACAATTCAAGCACCTGCATTTGAACCGAGCCGTCGAGCGAGCTGATCGCTTCGTCCAGCACGATGCATGCCGGCTCGGTCGAAACCGCTCTGGCGATGCATACCCGCTGCGCTTCTCCTCCGGACAGCTCGTGGGGATACTTCGGGAGATAGGATTCATCCAGGCCGACTTGCCGCAGCAGGCGCTCGATTTTGCTTCTGCGCGACCGGCGCGTCTCTTTCGCAAGCTTCAAGGGCTCGAGTAGTGCCTGCTCTACGGTATAGAACGGATTGATGGATGACGTATAGTCCTGGAAGACGGCGCTGATGCCTCCCCTTCTTGAACCGCGATCCAAAACCGGCTTGCCTGCGAACGTGATCGCGCCCCGATCCGGCTTTTCAATTCCGAGCAGCAGGCGCCCCAACGTCGATTTGCCGCACCCGCTTTCGCCTATAATGCCGAGGCATTCGCCCCGCTTCCATTCAAAGTCGATATCGTACAGCACTTGCCGCCGCGCTTTGCCGAACCAGCCGCCTTGTTTGTACGATTTGCACACACCTTCAACTTTCAACACCGCCATGGCCCCCCATTACCTGCATGAAGTGACGAGTCAGCGTCAGCTTGGACGACACCAGATAACGGGTATACGGATGCCGGGCCCCCGAGAATATGTCGCCGGTCTCGCCGCGTTCAACAATTTCTCCGTCCTTCATGACCAGTACCTCATCGGCAATACGTTTGACAACGCCCAGATCGTGCGAAACAAAAATCATCGAGCTGCCCGTGCGGCTCCGCAATCGCACGAACTGTTCCACCACCTCATATTGCGTAACGGCATCCAGCGCTGTCGTCGGCTCGTCGGCAATAATAACGTCGGGCTCCAGCACAATGGCGAGCGCGATCATGATCCGCTGCAGCATGCCGCCGGACAGTTCGTGCGGATAGCGGCTCATTACCGCGGCCGGGTCCTCGAGGCCGACGCTCTCCATTGCTTTTTTTAAGGTGACGGCCATCTCTTCGCGGCTCCGCTTCCCATGCACGGCCAACGTCTCACGCAGATGGGCGCCGACGGGACGGGACGGATCGAATGCGCGCATGCCGTTCTGCATGATCATGCAGAGCCGCCTTCCCCTCATCCGGCGCATCTCCTTCTCGGGAAGCTCGGACAGATTGACCCCGTTCACAAGGATGCTGCCGGACTGGCGAAGCCCCGCCCGAATCAGCCGCATTATCGCCCGGCAGGTCAACGACTTCCCGCTGCCGCTTTCTCCGACGATGGCCAGGCATTCTCCGTACTTTACGTTGAAGGAGCTGTCCCGAACAAGCACGCGGCCGGTCAGGCCGTCCCATATTTTTAAATGATGGACTTCGAGCGCATTCATAAGCGGATCAGGCGACCTCCTTCCCCTGCCGTTTCGGCACAACTGCGCCCGAGCGCGATTGCGCCCCCCGACGAGCAGTCGTCAACTTCGGATCCAGAGCCGTTTGGAGAGAATCGGACAAAAAATGGACCGCCGATACGACAACGACGATCGCCAAGCCGGGAGCCAGCATCAGTTCCGGCCGGGAAAACATGACCGATCTCGCTTCGTTCAGCATCATCCCCCACTCGGCATGCGGCGCCTGAACACCCAGGCCGAGAAAGGACAAGCCGGAAATTTGCAGAATCATCGATCCGAAGGAGCTGCTGGTAATAACGGCAATGTCCGGAAGCGCAACCGGTACGATATGCTTTGCCATGATGCGGATATGGCCGGCGCCGAGCGTTTTGGCGAACTTCACATAATCGGCGTCCGCATATTGCATCACGGCGGTACGAATGGTGCGGGCAAACCATGCCCATTTCATCAGCACGAAGGCGATCAAAATAGGTTCCAGACCCGCACCCAGCATGCCGACGATGGCGAGCGTCATCACGTATCCCGGGAAGGACAGCATACAATCGCACAGCCTCATGAGCATCGCGTCCGTTTTGCCTTTGAAGTAGCCCGCCGCAAAGCCGAGCACGGCCCCGATCCATGCCGACGCGGTCAGCGCGACGAGCACCCACAACACGCTGGGGCGAATACCGTAAATGAGCCGGGACAGGACGCAGCGGCCCAGATGGTCGTTGCCAAGCCAATATTCCCAGGACGCCCCTGCAAAACGAAGCTCCATCTGCACCTCGTTCGGGTCGTGCGGCGCAAAGAACGGCGCGCAAATGCCGATAAAAAGAGTGGACGCGACGACGGCCAGCGAAGCGGCGCCCAGCTTATTGTTGATCGCATGCATAAGCAGCTTCATCTAGAGCTCCTTCCTTAGCTTGGGATTGAGCGCCCCGTTGATGATGTCGGAAGCCGTATTGAACAGCACGAAGGCTGCCGAAAGCACCAGAACATACGCCTGGATGATCGGAAAATCCCTGCTCAAAACGGATCTGACCGTCAACGTCCCCAGCCCCGGCCATGCGAATATGTTTTCCACCACAACCGTGCTCCCCAATAGGATGGGAATCGCAAGGCCGAACACCGACACGGCGACCTGCAAGGAATTGCGCAAAATATGCAGCGTGATGCTTCTCTCCGGCAAGCCGCACGCCCTGCCGTACAGCACATAGTCTTCATGAAGATTGCTCAGCATCGAGCTGCGGATGATCCGGAAGTAGATGCCCGCGTAGCCGATGACAATGACCGTTACCGGAAGCACATAGCTGCCGGTGGAGTCCATTCCGCTGGTAGGCAACCAGTCCAGCTTGACGGCAAAAAACCAGACCATCAGCGCCGCGAGCCAGTAAGGCGGCATGGAAGTCAGCAAGAAAGAGACGCCGCGGACCGTAAGATCCAGCCCTTTCCCCTCCCTCAAGGCACAGACGACGCCCAACGCAATCGACAGGACGATAATGAACGCCGCCGAAACGAGCGTCAGCTTGAGCGTGTTGAGCAGAGCCGGTCCGAGCAGGTCCCATACCGGCTTTCCCGTCACATAAGAGCTTCCGAAGTCAAGCTGAAGGCAGGAAACCAGCCAATCCGCATATCTGACCAGCAGCGGCCGGTCCATGCCGAGCTCCGTTCTTGTCTCCGCGATCAATTCTTCGGTGACAACCGGCACTTCCTTCGCGCGCAGTACAACCTCGGCCGGGTCCATCGGCGATAGATGATTAAGCGCAAACGTCAAAAATGAAATGACAACAAGCATGGGTAACGCAATGAGTGTACGTTTAAAAATATAACCGCCCATAGTCCTCTCCATCGCACCCTTCTGCCTGCAAAATGGTGTTGTCGCCGCCTTACTCGAAATACATCCGTTCGAACGGAATCTCGAATTGCGTTTGCTTGAACGAAACGCCTTGAAGAGCGGCAGGCGCCACTACCGTTACACTGCCGTTCGTCAGCGGAATAAAGACAGCCTCGTCATGGACAATGGTCAAAATGTCCGCATACAGCGCACTACGTTTTTTGTCGTCGGCCGTCACCATCACTTCGTCGATTTTGCGGTACAGCTCCTGCGCCTGCGGGATTCCGCTCGTCGTATAGCGATAGGACGACTCGGCGGCAAAGGCGGCGATCGTGCTTTGCGGGTCATAGGCGAGTCCCCACGTCTGATTGAACAGCAGATCGTAATCGCCCTTCGATCTCCGATTCGCGATGGAGGCGGATTGTTCGCCGACCAATTCCAGCTTCATCCCGATCTTGGAAACCTCGTTTTGAAGCAGTTCGGCCTGTGCTTTCTGCGAGGAGGAGTTGACGTCGTAATACAGCTTCATCGCTAGCGGACGACCGCCCTTCGTCCGGACCTCGCCGTCTTTTGCCGAAATCCAGCCCGACTGCTCCAACAGTCGCTTCGCGGCTTCCGGATCGTATCCCCGCTTCTTCAGCCCGGTCATATTGGCATAGTTGACATTGGAGGAGAACAGCGTGTCCGCCGCCGTTTCCGTCCCGCTGAAGATGCTTTGGCTGATCGCTTTCCGGTCGACGGAATGCCAGATTGCCTCGCGCACCGCCTTCTCGCTGACCGGGCTGTCCGACTTGCTGCTGTTGGCCGCGATCATCTTCGTATTCATCGGTTCGCTGCGAACCATTCGGTACTTGCCCGTTTCAACGAGCCGCTTCATCGATTCCACGTCAATGCTGTCGGCGCCGCGATCGTCGGTAAAGACGAAATTGACCTCGCCTTTTTGCAGCGCCAGCAGCGTCGTTTCGCCCGCCGGCAGCACTTTGGCCGTAATCCGCTTCACCTTGGGCTTGCCGCCCCAATAATGGTCGTTCGCCTCAAAGCGGGCGTATCGTTCGCTCACATGCTCGGTCATCTTATAAGGGCCCGTGCCGTTGTATCTCGCCACACCGTCCTTCGTCTCTCCGTTCACAAAATCGTTGGGCGACAGAAACACGAACGGGCGGGTCATCGACAGCTCCAGCAGCGTCGGGTAATAGGGCTCCGTCAGCTTCAATTGGACGGTATGCGCATCGATAACGCTGACATCCGCCAGCTTCGACGACAGCTTGATCCATGCGTGCTTGCCCGCATTGCGCCGCACCGCTTCGAAATTTTGTTTGACCGCGTCGGCGTTAAACGGCGCTCCGTCGTGAAAGGCGACGCCTTTCCGCAAATGGAAAGTATACACCTTGCCGTCGTCGGAGATGTCCCAGGATTCCGCCAGCAGCGGCTTGATGCCGTCCTTCGTGTTTTCGACCAACGATTCGTACACAATGCCCTGCGCCGCCATCGAGCCGGCATACAAATGAGGATTCATATCGTTAATATCTTTCGCCGTTGCATATACGAGCTCGCGCGCTTCATTGGGCGTTCCCGCCATATCGTCTTTGCCGTCACTGCAGCCGATCAACAATACAATGAACCCTATCGCCGCCAACAGCCCGATTGCTTTGGATGTGCGCATGATTGTGACACCTCCGTTAATAGTATTAATTACGATTAATCCATATCACGAATTAATAGTAAATATTACTATTAAGTTTGTCAACATTCATTATCGCCTCTTCATTCGAACAAAAAAAAAATCCGCGATTACGCGGACGCATACCGATCTATGTTGTTTTACCCGGCGGAAAAATGATTTTTGCTTATATGGAACGATGGCTATTCGAACTCGTTCAGCCGGGGGCTGATCGCATCCCTCCGGTTCACCTTCGCGCCTTCCGGCACGGGAACTTTGCCGTGAAGCAGCGGGTCGCCGGTTTGCTCCATCCAGGCGCGCAGACGGGCGGACAAATCGCCGCGGACGGCTTCGTACCGCGAATCGTTCGCCAGATTGACGCGTTCGACCGGATCGAGATGCAGGTCGAAAAGCATTTCCCGGTCCCGCTTTTCTTCCAACAGGCCGCTGTCCAGCATAAAGGTTTTGCTCGGGCCGTCGTCGATGTTGGCGGGAACGTGCCCGTCGTGATCGTCGTACAGCCGGATATATTTGTACCGCTCCGTACGGACGCAGCGCATCGGTTCGTAAGCGGCATGGAACGTCACTTCCGAAAAGAGGTCGTCCCTCACCTTCTCCGCCGACCCGTCCAGCAGCGGCAGCAGCGACGTGCCTTGCAGCCAGGAAGGCTGCTCCAGCGCCAGCAGGTCGCAAATCGTCGGGAACAGGTCGATGTGCGACACGAGCGAATCGATCGCACGGCCTTGCTGCGGCAAGCCCGGCACCTTCAGGATGAGCGCCACGCCGATCCCGGTATCGTACAAATTGCATTTCATCCGCGGAAAGGCGATGCCGTGATCGGTCGTAAAGACGATCAGCGTATCCCGCTCCAGGCCCGTCTCCTTGAGCGCGTCCAGCACGATGCCCGCGCAACGGTCCGCTATGCGGGCGGAGCCGATAAAGGCCGCCATATCTTCGCGGTTCCGCTTCGTATCCGGCAGCGGATGGGGAGGCAGCACATAGTTCGGATTGACGCCGCCGTCCAAGTCCGGAAACTCCCGGTGCGTGCTGAACATCCCGAAAGACAGGAAGAACGGCCGGTCCGGCCGGCAGCCCCTTATATAATCGGCCGCTCGCTTCGCGTTTTGTTCGTCCCACGAGCCGTCTTTTTTCCCGCCGCCGGGACCGTGAAGCACGCGGACGTAGCCGAGCGCCTCGGGCTCCTTCCCTTCATGCTGGACGCCGCACAGCACGGTTTCGAACCCGCGGCTCTTCAAGAACGACGCCAAATGCCGGCTCGGATCGTTCAGCCGAAAGCCCCGGTGCGCCAGTCCGATCATCCCGTTCGAATGCGGCGCCATGCCGGTCAGCAATGCGGAACGGCTCGGCGAGCAGGTCGGTCCCGCATTATACGCCTGACGGAACAAGACGCCCTCTTCGGCGAACTGCCGCAGGCGGGGCGTCGGTACCGGATACCCGTACGGCTCGATGTATCTCCCGGTATCGTGCGTGTGGATGTATACGACGTTCATCGTAGATCCGCTCCTTTCGTTTCCGCTATGAAGCGGCGGCTCCGCTATTGGGCGGCTGCGGCCGAGTCCCCTTCTCTATGAATCCGCAAATCTCGACAGAAAAGAGGAGTCGCCCGGCGCAGTTCCCACCCATACCCTTCCGTGTTAAAATAACGGTAATCTGCATTCCTGCAAGGGAGGAATCGTGTTGCCGGAACATTCCGTACCGGGCGAGCTGTCGCGGCGAAACCGCGCGCCCGCCAAGCCGAAGCGTCCGAAAGCGGAACGCCGGGTCGCCGCCCAAGGCGATGTCGTTTTATTCGGGATCGCTCTCAGCTACTTGCTTCTGGGCGTTCTGAAAGCGGCGGACATCGTCGCGGTCGACACTCCCGTCATCGCCAGCTTCTCGCTGGCCGGCATGTGCTTCGCCTTGTCCGATTTGCTCAAGCTCGGCATCCGCGCGGAGCCTGCGGCGTTCCGCCTGTTTTGCCGGCTGTTTTATTTCGTTTTTTTGCTGGCCAGCTCGCTGTGCCTCGTCGTCGTCCCGCTGTCGTACGCTTACATCGGATGGCTCGGCGCCATCATCGTGCCGCTCGGCGACATGTCGGCGCTGACCGGGATGGGCGTCATTATCGGCGTGATCGTCATCAACAATTTGCTGCTCCGGCGCAAGCCCGCGGCGGACAAGTCGCCGTCGGCTCCGGGCGAACATAACGACGTCCCGTTGTAATCCTGTGAAAAGTAAACCGGCTTCCATCCCGCATGGTACGGGAAGGAAGCTTGTTTTTCGTCAACCGGTATGAACCGGTCGACAGACTTGCTATTGGCCTGCGCTAGGTCGCGCTGCCGGCCTGCACGGCGCGTTCCTCGTACAGCAGCTGCTCCAGCCGTTTGACGGCGACCTCCTCCGTCTCCAGCCCCGACCAAAACAGCTTCGCCTCGCGGTAAAACCGGTACAGCTCCGACGAGGACATGTTCAAGGCGTTGAACGAGCGAAACGTCGGAATAATGTCCCGGTACATCGGAAACCGCGACGGCCGGTACATCGTCTCCTTGCCGCTCCATTCCGCGGCCGGCTTCAAGCTCGGGATGCTCAGCGTCTTCTGGCGGATCATCAGCTGCACCCGGTACGAGAGAAGAAAATCGACGAAGCGCAGGGCGCTCTCCTTCCGCTCCGAGTGCGCGTTGACGGCCAGCCCGATCATGAGCAGCAGCGTCTTCGGATCGTTCAAGTACGGCAGCGGAGCGATATCGTATTCGAACTCCTTGCGGCGCTCGTGATGGTTCAAGGCGAGGTACGTCGTCATGATCATCGACACTTTCTCGCCGAAAAACAGCTCCTCCGCGTCCCCGTCCTTTTCCGATAAAAACAGCGGGAACCGGTTCTGCAAATAGATCAAATCGCGGCAGGCGCGCAAGCTTTGCTTAAGCTGCTCGGCGCTGCCGGCGGAACGTCCCGACGGGTCGCGATCGAAGCGGATGCCGCTTTGCAGCAAGAAGACCGGCCACCGGTTGCTCGACGGAAAATGGAAGTAGAAGCCGAGCCGCTCGTTCTCCACCGCGAGCTTCGACGCCTGCTCGAACAGCGTGTTCCAGCGCCAGCTGCTGTCCGGCTCCATGACGCCTTTCTCCCGAAAATGATCCTTGTTGTAGCACAGCACAAGGGGCGAAAACACGAACGGCTGCAGCTTGAGCCGTCCTTCGAGCGTTACCGATTCGGTCAGAAACGGATAGACGGCGGGGATCGGCTCGAGCGTTTCCAAATCGTCCAAGGCGCCGTTCAGCCGGAAATCGTCGAAGCTGTTATAGTTCATCGTGAACACGTCGATCCGTTTCTCCTCGATCGCCGTTTTCACCGTTTGATACGTTTGCAGCCCGGAAGGAAACGTGAACAGCTCGATCCGGATGCCGGGATGCTGCTTGTGAAATTCCGCGATCAGCGTCTTCATCAGCGCTTCCTGAAACAGCGACGTATGGCAGCCGAACCTGAGCACCGTCGTATCGTCGCGGGCAAGCCCCAACACCTTGTTGCCGACGCGCGGTATTTTCTCGATGAGCCGTTCGGCCACAAGCGACTCGAGCCCTTGGCGCACCGTTTTGTTGCTGATCCGGTACTGCTTCGCGAACGCTTTCTCCGAAGGCAAATAATCGCCCTCGCGGTAAACGCCGTTCATAATGTCGCCGCGAATCGCATCGACCATGCTTTCGAGCCGCGCCTGAAACGTTCTGCGGCTCGGTTTTTCCAATTCTTCCATACTACCGCCACCATTTGCCTTAAGATTATGTATCCTAGCATACTAGAAGTTGAAGGCGGCATCAATAACCCCGCAGCGCGCCGCAACCTTCGACTTTCGAAGCCGTTTGCGGAATCGGCGAAAAGGGGCCCGGAATCGGCCGAGCCCCATCGTTTCGCCGCGTCAGCGCCCGCGGTACAGTTCGCCGTTCTCCAGCACGGCCCACGGGCGCGGCTGCGTTTCCCCGGCTTTCAAGGCGGCGATCGGGTGCGCGAAGCGGGTCGTCGCCTCGACGGCTCCCTGCTCGTTCAGCTGCACGAGCAGTCCGTGATCGGCCGCCGCATAATAGCGGGTGACGCCGTCCCGGCGCGCGCCGTCGACCTGCAGCACCCGGTCGGGCAGCGCCGCGCGGAACCGGGTCGTGCCGTCCGGGTTCAGCGCGTAAAACTGGAAGCCGTCGGACCCGGCCAAAATTTCCGGAACGCCGTCGCCGTTATAATCGCCGTACCGGATATCGTTCACTTCCCCGCCGACGTTCCGCTTCCATCGCTCCTGCAGCTTCCCGGCGTAGCCGACAAGCCGCACTTCGCTCTGCTTCGTGCCGAAGGCGATGGCCGGCGCCGCGCCGAAAGCCGGATCGTTCAGCAGCGTCGCCACCTTCCAGCCCGGTCCGCCGCCCGTACCGCCCCGGGTCAGCTGCTTCTCGTTCCAGTACGTATAGTAGGCGTATTCCAGCGCGTACATGCCTTCCTCTTTGCCGTCGCCGTCGAAGTCGGCGAATTCCATATCCTCGATGCCGTAATAATACAGCAAATCTTCGTACTGCAGCTTGCCGGCCGCGTCCAAGCCGTAAATATACCGGAACTGCGTGCCGACCATCACCCACGGCGGCTGGTCCGCCCCGTTCACGTAAGCGACCCTGACGTTCGTGATGCCGAGCAGATTGCCTTTGCGCTCGCGATGGGCCGCATCGCTCGGGAACTTGTAATTCCACAGCTCCTGACCTTGCGCGTTCAGCGCGTGCACGTACCAATTTTCCGTGGCGACGAACACGACCGGCTGGCCGTTCAGCGTTTGCACCGTCACTTCGTTGACGCGCCCGGCCGCGGCGAACGTCCACCGAACGTCGCCCGTTTCGCCGATCGCCTCCACTTTGCCGCCGATGCCGCCGAAGACGATTTCTTCCTTGCCGTCGCCGTCCAAATCGCCCCAAGCGGTATCCGTCACCTGCTCGGAAAACCGATACACCCGCTCCCAATCGCGCGGCTGTCCGCCGCCCTCATGGTCGCCGCCGCCCGGTTTCGCCCATTCGCGCGGATGCTCCTTCTCCTTTACCGCTTTGACGAGCCGATGCTCCATTTGACGAGTCCACGCGGCGGTGCCGGTTTCGAGCGCGCCTTCGCGGATCGGCTCGCCGCTTGCGTCGTAGCGAACGCGGTCTTTGCGCAGCGAATACGTCTCCCATCGCCCGTTCGTCGTGTCCATCATGAACATGACCGGCTCGGCGAACTGCAGCGTCTGCGAGCCGATCCGCACCCGCGTCGCATCCGCCGCGAGCAGCCGGCCTTCGCCGAGCAGGTGGAACTTGCCGTCGGAGCCGACCTCGTCGGTTTCCAGGGCGCCTTGAACCGCGTACCATGCCTGCCCCTGCCGCTTGATCTCTACCGTGGTATCGTTCAGGCGGCGGGCATTCAGCTGCGGTCCGTCCTCCTTGCGGCTGGACAGCACGTTGACGAATTCGGCCCGCTCTCCGGCCGCGTAGCCGCGCTCCTCCAGCACTTCGCTCAGCACCGTCTCCTTGTCGGCGTACGGATACGGATATTCGGATTTCCAATATTTTTGGAAATGGCCGTACCGGTCCTGCGTCCGCAAGTCCGAATCGTCCAAGCTTTCGATCGTCATCGTGACGCCCTGCTGCTCCGCCTCGAACTTGCCGCCGCGCACGGTCGGCGTGCCGAGCGTCTGCCAGTTGTTTTTCAGCATGTAGCTGCCCGCTTCGTTCACCCGGACGTTGTCATAGACGATATAGAACGAACCGTCCGGACTGACGATCGATCGTTCCCAATCGGTCCCGTTGTAGTTCGGCACCGTGCTGCGGCTGAGCGCCGTTCCGCCGATATCCGCCGACCACTCGAGCTTGGCGAGCGGCGGCTTTTTCGGCTGCTCCCCGTCCTTCACGACGACGAGTCCGGAATGATGCTCCGGCGTATTCTCGATGTAGTCGCGGTCGGTCAGGAACAGCCGCCCGTTCGCGCTGTAGTTCAAGATCGCGTTGCCGTCCTGATGTCCGTGCGCCCCGGCCGAGAAGCCGTCCACGATCAAATAGCTGTCGTCCGCCCCGAACCCTTCGCGGAACGTCATCTTGTGGAACGTGTCCGGCAGCGCCACGTCCAGCTCCGTCTTTTGCTCCTTTTCCTTCAAATCGTCATAGATGCCCTGCTCGACGGGATACGCCTGCAGCTTCGGATAATCGTCCTCGTTCAGCTCGGTCGTTTCGTCGAGCTTCACGGACGTGTACATATGGATCGGGTAGCTCAAATCGCTCATGCGCTGGCCCGGGAACGGCCCCGTCCGCGTTCGCTGCAGCAAAAACCGGTACAGCGGATCGCCGTAAAACAGCGTCGCCGCGTTCATTACCTGCGAATGCCCCCACGAGTACGCGTTGCTGTAGCCGAACGGATACGTGTCGCCGCCTCCCGACATCGTGCCGAGGTTGTCGATCATGAGCGCATTCAGATCGGCGCTCGGGCGCAAGCTTTTCGCGATGAAATCGAGATTGCCCGTCGCCATGCCGTAGTCGATGTTCGTCATCGGCACGTGCATCAAATAGTCGGAGCCTTCGTCCAAACTGATGTACGACGTATTGCCGGTGAAAATGCGTTCCCCGAGCTGCCTCCAGCCCGCCGCCTCCGGCAGCTTGTAATATTTGGCGAAATAGTCGCTGCCGGCGATGAGCGACAGCGCCGGGAAAATTTGATGGTTCCAGCGCGGCCCCGTCGCCGGCGCGCCCGTCAAGTAGCCGTCGCGCGCATTCGCCTCGTACGTCAGCTTCATCGCGGAGGCGATCTGCTTGCGCTGAGCCGACGCGAAGACGGGGGACGCCTCGAGCACCGCCCAGTTTTGGATCACAGCGTCGCCGTCCGTCCACATGTTTTGCCGTTCGTTCAGCTGCGTTTTCGCTTCGGACGGGTAACGGTTGACATAGTTCGCATAGCCGAGCAGCAGCTTTTTGTACACTTCCGCAAATCCGGGATCGCCGGTCAGCAGGAAGTTTTCCCCGAATATTTTGATGCGGGACAAGACGTAATGCAGCGAGGCCGCGTCCGTTTCGCTGGAGGCGTTCGGCTTCAGCCTCGACAGCCATGTGTCGACCGATCGGAGCGCGGTTTGGATGTTTTCCGGCGTCGGCTTGCCGTCGTACTGCAAATACGAGGAAGCCTGGTCGGACAGCTTCGCCTCGTGCAGCCACGGCAAGGACGGCGCGCTTTGCGAGCCCGCGATCTGCAGCAGCCGGGTTACGCCCAGCTCCGCCCCGGCGAGATCGCTCGCGCCGACGACGATCGTATTGCCGCCGAGTCCGAACGGATCGATGATCGTCTGCAGCTGGTATCCTCCGTCGCCCGGATAAATCGCGTCCGCGTACGACATGCGCAGGCCGTACAGACGGGCGAGCTGCTCGTTGTTGCCGAGCGTGCCTAGCACGATCGTATTGCCGGACCAGCCGCTCCGGAACTTGTCGCGCGTCGGGGCGACCACGGTTACCGGAACGTTCCAGCGGCTTTGCAGACCGGACGCGATCCGCTGGCCGAGCGCCTGCCACTGCGCTTCTTCCGGAGCTACGATCTGCAGTCCTTGCACGTCCGTATCCCCGTGCAGCGGCCGCAAATGCAAATTATAGTAAGGCGGTATATCGTTCGGACTGTATACGTTAACGTCCAGCGTCGCTTGCACGCTTCCGTATGTGGCCGTTACGACGGTCGAGCCGGGCGATATTCCGCTCACCGTTCCGCCTCCCGCCGTCGCCACTTCCGGCTGCGCGGAAGCGTACGACACCAACGAGTCGTTCATCGCTTTCACATCTCCATTCGTGTAGTGGCCGAGCAAAGCGACCGGCAGCGTCTGCCCGACGACCACGTTCATCGAATCGGGATGAAACGCCATCCGCTGCAGCTCGCCCGGGTCCGCAAGCCGCGAATCGCGTATGCGCACGTCGTCCATATAAAACGTCCCGACGCCGGTCGAAATCGTCGCGAAGCGGAACAAATTGACCGTGCCGGCTGAGGCGTCCCGGAACGCCGTATCTTTGCGCAGCAGAAGCAAATCGTCGCCGTCGAAAATCATAATCGTCTTCTTCCCCGCCGCCGCGTCGAAGTCGACGCGGAACCGGTACCATTTCCCGGTCTCGTACTGCTCGCTCGAAGTGACGCGGGTCGCCCCGTCGTAATATTCGAACGACCGGTTGGCGAGGAAGCCGATCCATTCGACCGGCTTGCTGCCTTGCGGCCCGGTGCTTTCGAGCAGCATGACGAGCCGGTCGGCCGTATCCGCCTTCGCCCACCATTCCACGCTGCCTTTCTGAATCGGCGCGAACGCCGTTCGCGCCCCGACCGCCTTCGTCTTGTCGTTGTCCACGATTTTGACCGATTTCACGCCGCTGACCGCGTACACCTGGTCCGTGACCGTGACCTCGGGGCCGGCGTTCGTCCAGCCGTTTTGCCCGTTCAGCGGGCCCAGGGCGAAGTTTTCGAAATCGAAAAACGTTTCCCCCGCCGCGGCGCTCGCATGAGGCGCCTGAAGCCCGGCTCCCGCGCCGAATCCTCCCGTGAACACGACCGCCACCGCCAGCAGCACGGCCAACGCCGCGCGCCCCGCGCGCCATCGCTTGGGAAGCCATCCCGTTTTCCCCGTCGTCATTGTCAAAATCCCTCCTTGCCGATTGAAAAAATTCGCTTCATAAAAGCGCTTCCAAAACGTCTCTTCGCCCTCTCTCCTGATGTCGGTATCCCTCTTCGGCGCCCGTTTATTGCCGAATAATCGCAACAAACGGGCTGCCGCCATTCAAGTTCAAAGCGACAGCCCGTCGTATGCTTTCCGTTCCGCTCCAAGATGCAGGCCGCCCTATGGCGTTCCTATGATTCCCAATCGGCGATCAGCGTCCTTACCTGCTGATCCAGCGGCCATTTCGCCTCCGGCGAGACGGAGGCGCCGAACGCCTCGTTATGCAGATGCTTCAAAAAATCGCGCAAATGCTTCACCGCTTGATCCGGGTGCCCTTTGCCGCGATGATCGACGGCCTGGCGAAGCGAATTCGCCAGCTGCGTCTCGACCGGCGGCGGGATGCGCCCGGCTTCCGCGGACTTTCGCAGCAGCCCGGCGACCGACCGCTCGTCGGCCGGCAGCGTATACTTCCACAGCGTGGCGTCGTTCGCCATGTACAAGTTGCCGTATGCGTCCTGAGTCAAGTAATTGCCCGCCCCGTTTTTGAGGACGATAAATTCCATCGTTTCGGGCTTGATCATGAACAACGTTTTTTGCCGGTTCGTCCCGTACACGTTGCCGTCCGCCCCCAGCTCCAGGAAAGCGTCGACCCAGACGGTGCCCGTGCCGTATCGGCCCAGCTTCGCCGCCTTATAGACGATCTGCCGCGTATTCGGATCCAGCTTGAAAATATGATCTTCGGCCACGCCCCAGATCATGCCGTCCGGTCCGGCCAGCAATCCGCTCACGACTTTGCGCCCGGGCACGGGGACGATCTCGAACAGCTTCGTATTCGTCGCCGTATCGAAGGCGAACAGCTTGCCTTCCGTCTCCGACGGACCGCTCGTCCCGAGGCCGCCGTAGATCGTCGTCCCTCCGTACACGACGCCGTCCTTGTAGACGAGGGAGACGACGCCTTGATTGCGCACGATATCTTTGAACACTTGCGTTTTCCGCGTCGGCACGTCATATACCGTAAGCGCCCCGCTCAGCGAGCCGTAATCGGGGACGGAGCCGATATAAAGCTTCTGCAGCGAATCGACGCCCGCCATCGCGAACGGACGGTCCTGGCCGTCCTTGATCAGCTCGGCTACCCGGCGAGGGTTGGAGGAGCTCCACGGCTCGGCCGGATCGTATTCGTACACTCTCGCGTTGCCGTAAGTGCCGATATACAGCTTATCGTTCACGCTCGCGACCGACTCCACCTGGCCGAACTGCTGAACTTCCGTAAACGAGCCGTCCTCCGGACGGTACGACGTAAAGCCCGTAGCCCCCAAATAGCCGCCGATATAAATATGGCCGTCGAACCCGGTATGCAAGCTTTGAATCAAAACCGGCGAGCCGAAATTGTCCACCCTCGACGCAGACAGTTTCCCGGTCTGTTTATTGTTCAGGAAAATTTGGCCCTTTTCGCTGACGCCGACAAACGTATAGCCGGGCCATGCCGGATCGTTCAGCTGCAAAAATTTGCCGTCGAAAAAGTTGAACGCTCTCGCGGCCGGATCGGAAAACTCGACGGCGAACGTCCGGCTCGCTATGTTGTAGGAACGCAGCACGTAACCGCCGAAATAAATGGTTTGGTCGTCGCCGGGCATCGTGGCCACCGTCCGCGATCCCATGCCGAGGCCGTTCGGATCGTAATATTCGACCGTTTCCGAGGCCGTGTCGACGATCAGCAGATGATCCGGTTTGTCCAGCCTCACGAACAGCTTGCCCAGCGCGTAACCCATATTGTAGGCGAAATCGTAATTCGAATACGCGTCGGGCAGCAGCTTCTGCAATAGTTCCTGCCGGGCGCCGGTCGCCAAATCGATCTTGACGATGCCGGCCGTCGATCCGCCGACGCCGGCGTACAACACGTTGCGGTCCGCATCGTAAGCGAGAGAGCGCACATATTTCTCGGTCGGATGCACCCGCCCGAGGTCGTTCACCCGATTCGCGACGGGATCGTATTCGAATACGTGCGCATTCGGATACGTGCCGGCATATATTTTGCCGTTTGCCCCGGCGACCAGCGCCCATATATGCGTCTCCGTTCCCAATCGTCCCAAATCGACGAGACTGTCGCTTCCCGGCGTATACTGGTACAGGTGACCGTCGTAGTGAGTGCCCGCGTATATTTTGCCGTCGCCGGCCGCCTTGACGCCCCAGGCCCCGGTGACGCCGGGCATCGGGATCGTTTTGACCACTTCGGCGCTCATCAGGTCGACCACGGCGAACACGGTGCTGTCGCCGGCCCCCTTCACGACCGAGTAAGCCACATCCTTGCCCTGCTCCCGGCCGATCGCCGCGTCCTGGTTAATGAAGTTCGTGATCGGCTCGCCCAAATTTTTGAACGTGCCGACCGGATTCACGTCCACGGTTACATCGTCCACATATCCCGCTCCTTGACCCGTACTGGAAGAATACAGCAGCACCGAGCCGGTTACGGCCTCCGCCGGAGCCATGCCGGAGACGCTCCCCGCGATCCAGGCGCCTTCCGCCGGGTCGACCCATCCGGACGTATTGCCGATGCGGGTGCCCGCCGCGTTAAAAAACTGCAAATAGATGGCCAGTCTCCCGCGTTCCACCTGGAACATGGCCGAGGCGGAGTAATGGATCCCGGCGGTTACGGGAAACCGGTCGCTCTCCAGACCGAGCGCGGCTGTGGCGGAGCCGTCGTCCAGCCGCAGGCTGAAGCTGCCGGTATGCTTCGCCGCGCTTGAAATTCCGTATGTAGCCGTCGTGACGCCATTGCCGTACGTTTGTCTCCAGCCGGGAATGACGCCGCCGACAACCTGCTGCTCGAAACCCGCGTTCACGATCGGAACGGCCGACGAAGCGGCCATTCCGACGCGAACCGGGACGAAAACCGAGATGAAGCATAGAAGCGTTCCGAGCGAAACAAGCAAACCGTTTTTCATCATTGTTCCTATCGTTCTTAACGTTCGAACGTGCATCGAATCACTTCTTTCCGGAAAGGTATAGGCAAGCGATTCGTCGATGTCGTTTCCTTAAGCCAGGACGCTCAGCTGTTCTTCCTTCACTTCGCCTTCCAGCTTTTCGCCGGCAAGCAGGCGGTTCAGCTCGTCGATCGCGAACTGGCCGAGCCGGCGAACCCCGTTGCCGACCGCGCCGGCGATATGCGGCGTGATGACGCAATTCGGCAAGCCGCGCAGCGGATGATCGGGCGCGGGCGGCTCCGGATCGGTTACGTCCAGGCAGGCGAACAGCCGGCCCTTCCGCAGCTCGGCGACGAGCGCTTCCTCGTCCACGATCGATCCCCGCGCCGTATTGATCAGGATCGCGTCGTCCTTCATGAGCGCCAGCCGCTCGCGATTGATCATTTTGTACGTTTCCGGGATCGACGGCGCATGGATCGACACGACGTCGCTGACGCGCATCAACTCGTCCAGGTCCGCCTTGACCGCCCCGAGCGCCTGCGCCTGCTCGGAAGTCAGGATCGGGTCGTAAATGACGATCGAGACGTCGAAATTGCGGAGCAGCCGGATGAAATGCCGTCCGGCCTTGCCGGCGCCGACGACGCCGACCGTCACCTCGTACAGCTCCCGGATCCGGTCCTTGCCCGCGTTCCAGCCGCCGCCGCGCGTCGATTGCGTCAGCTGCCACATGTTTTTCAGCGAGGCGATCGTCAGGCCGAGCGCCGTCTCGGCGACTCCTTGTCCGAGCGGCCCGTTGCCGCTCGAGACGAGGATGCCGCGCCGCCACAGCTCCGGCGTCACGATGCCCTTGACGGTTCCCGCGGCGTGCAGCACCGCTTGCAGCTTCGGCGCCCGGTCCAAAATGTCCCCGGTCAGCTTGGAGCAACCCCACGACGTGATCGCGAAGTCGGCCCCTTCGATCACGCTCCGGAGCGTATCCGGCGTCGGCAAGCCGGCCGTCTCGTTGCGGACGACCGTGCCGATCGCTTCCAGCTGCCTCCATTGCGAGTCGCCGAAAATCCGTTTTTGGATCGCCGGTTCCGGCAGTATGGCTATTTTTACACTCATGATGCGCTCCCACTCCTATCCTATTGTCCGCGAACAAGCTATTTGTTTTTTGCCTTTTCTTTCTCGAGTTCCTGCTTCAGCTTCTCGTCGACCTCGCGAAGCGCCGTATTGATGTCTTTCTTGCCCTGCGCCACCTCGATGAAGGCGTTCCCGACCAGATTTTGCTGCGTCGCTCCCGGAACGGTGGTCAGCCCTTGCTTGCGCTTCGGCGTGTAATTGGCCGGCTTGTAGACGTTGATCGCGTTCATGTTTTTCTTGCTGTAAATCGGGTCGGACTGGCCGAGCACTTTGGCGATTTCCGGATTGTTCAGCGTCGTCGGGATACCTCGCTTGGAGTCGGCCAGCTGCGACTCGTCGGACAGCATCTCCATGATCATCTCGAACGCCTCGTCCTTATGCTTGCTCGCATTCGTAATCGACCAGTAGGCCGGTCCGCGCTGCGGCATCAGATCGGGGCCGTCCTTGAATTTCGGATACGACACCAGATCCCAGTTCACTTCGGGCGGAATGACGAGATAAATGTTGTGCTGGTTCGTCATCAGCGCGACGTTGCCTTTGTTGAACGCTTTGTCCTCCAGGCTGGACGTATTCTCGATCGTGTTGTTCGGGATTTGGTAAAACCGGAGCAGGTTTTGGAACAGCGTGGTCCATTTGCCCGAGTCCGCCAAGCCGTCCACGTTGGGATCGAGAATCGGCAGCGACAGCACGTTGTCGCGCAGCGTGTTGACCGGATTCGCGCTGAAGCCGCGGTATACCGTTCCGCCGTCGACCCGCGTCATCTTTTTGGCGAGCTCGTACAATTCGTCCCACGTCATGCCGTCCTTCGGATAGGCGACGCCGAATTTGTCGAACAAATCCTTGTTGTAATAAAGCGCCTGCGGGAAGTACGGAGGCACCGGCAAGCCGTACAGGGCGCCCGTTCCGCCGGCGTCGATGATTTCGTCGATAAATACTTTGTTGAACCGGTTGAGGTCGTACTTGTACTTCTTGACCAGCTCGGACATGTCGTAGCCGATTTTGTAGTCCAAATAGCCGGTCTGCAGCGTCGGAACGTCGATGCGGATAATGTCCGGTATTTTGTTCGCCGCGACGAGGTCGGCCAGCGTCTGTCCTTTGCCGCTCATAATGTATTCGATCGTCACGTGCGGAAATTTCTTTTTCAGCGTTTCGCTGAACCGGTCGTTGAATTCCTTCTCCGATACCCCTGACGTAAACACGACCATCGTGTACGGATCTTTCGGCTTCTCTTCCGGCTTCTTATCGGAACCGCTTGCCGATCCGCCTCCCGATCCGTTTCCTTGCCCGCCGCAGGCGGAGACGAGCAGCGCCATCATCGTAAGCGCTGTCAATCCAGCTTTGATTTTCATCGCACCTATCCCCCATTGATCATCCATCGTCAACTGCCCGTACTTCGGTAAACATGTTTGCGCTTACATTAACGTTGAAGCCGTGTATGCCCTCGATCACCTCCCGGTTCCCTTTGGTTTCTCGGATGTCGCGCTCTCGCTGTAATTGGTTTTTTGTGGTTCCCAACTCATTTCTCTTTCATTTTAGAAAGCGCTTATATTTTTGTCAACTGGTTTATTTCCATGATTCAGAAAAAATTCGAACGACTCTGCAGGACGATGGACAAACCCTCGTTGATAAAGGATTTTATCCATATCAGCCATGCGGAGCGCTCATGATTGCCTGGACCTATAACCAAAAAACTGGTTCCCAAAATATCGATCTATGGGAACCAGAATTTCCATCTCAAGAAGTTGAACCGAAAAAAGAGCCTCCTCGGAAGGAGACTCTTTGCAATGCATTTCGATCCGGTTTTTCACGTCCGTTTCAGATTGGCGGACGAACTTCAACAAGCAATCCGCCGCTTCGTGCGCGAAAGCATCGCTCTGCCCGTACCCGGGCCTCGTTTCGGGCGAATGGACGAAGCCCTGGCCTGCGCTGCCGACGATTGCGCGAAACGCGATTCCATTTATTTCGATCTGCTGCCAAGTTCGCATTTTCGCGACGTCCGGCCTGCGGCGCGCGTTCGCATGGATGGTCCGTTCAGCCGCTTCCGCCTCATAACGGAACGGTATTAAACGGTATTCCGCTAATAAGCGAAAAAAAGCGGCGCAACGTCGACACGCCTCCAAATAACGGAACGCGGCTAAACGCGGCTCCCTTATTTTCGGGAAATGCCGGGAAATATTCGGAATAGCGGAATACGGTTAAATACGGTTCCGTTACGCGCAGGAGCCGCTTCCGCCAGTCCGTTCCATCGAATCGAGCAGCTCGATGATATAAATCACGTTGCGGATAATATGATACGGATCTTTGACCGGCAGAGCGACGACCTTGCTGATCGGCTCGCCGCCGCGCATCCGGATTTGGATCCATTCGCCGACGGTTTCGTCCGGATTCGGAAACGTGCGGAACGTGTACTCGTGGATGCGCCGGTAATCGTCGAGAAACGCCCCGTCCCCCGTCAGCCGGTAGCACAGCAGCGTCGTATACAGCGCTTCGGAATGCGGCCACCACAGCTTGTTGTCCCAGTTTTCGCGAATTTGCCGAACCATCGCCGTATGCTCGATTCCGGTCGTGTCGCCGCGCGGCTTTCCGCCGTCCCGGTCGACGAACAGAAGCAAGCCGCCGTATTCGTCGTCCCAGCCGATCTCGACCATTTTGCGGGCCGTCTTCGCCGCCTTCCCGATATACGACTCCTCGCCCAGCTTCCGCGCGGCGTGAATGACGAACCACATGTCTTCGATCGAGTGGCCCGGGTTGCAGTACCGTCCCAGCAGCGAGTCGACCCTTCGGTTGTCGGTTCCGATCATTTCATTCAAGACGCCGTCCCCGTCGATGAAATGCTCCGTAATCTCGCGCAAAAACCGCCTCATGTTGTCGCGCAGCCGCCCGGTCTCGCGCTCGTCGCCGCCGCAAGCTTCCTCGGCCTGCAGCAGCTCGTCGGTCACGTTCAGCAATATCATCGGGATGTTATGCGACTTGTAGCCTTCCGGCGTCGGATACGGCGCCATCTCGTAATCGCCGCGATCGATCCGGTCGATGACGGAGCGGTACAGCCTGCGGGCGAAACGGATGCTGTCTCCGTCTCCGGACACCGCCGCGTATTTGGCCAGACCGGCCACGACGAAGCAATCGGCGAAAATGCTCGAATCGTACCGGTCGCCCGGCGCGTTGAGCTTCGGCTTGCCCCGCTTGTCCATCACGAACGCGCAATGGCCGTTATCCAGCAGGCAGTGGTCCATCAAAAACCGGGCGCCGTGCCCGGCCAGCTCCAGAAACTCCTTTTTTTCGCCCGGACCGAACGTGTCGGCGCTCATCGACGCCAGCTTGGCGTACATCCAGACGAACCGGCCCTGCGACCACGTATATTTGTCCGTCGATACGAGGCGGGCTCCCGTATTGTCGTAGCAATTGAAGTACCCTCCGTCCTCCCGGTCGGTCGACCGCAGCCAGAACGGCAGCAGCACCCGCTTCAAATGATCTTCGTAAAACGTCAAAAGCTCGCCTGCGTCGAACGCTTGTCCCATTTTCCCCCGTCCCTTCGTTCCGTCTTCGTCCGCGCGCTTTCCTTGTCGTCCGGCCGGCATGGCCCCATACAAGCATCCGGCCCGCGGGCCGGCGCGAAAGGAAGCGCCCCGCTTCCCGTATACCTATTCGCCGGAAGCGGTTCGATTCCTTGCGGCCGTCCCATCGTTTTCGGATACGGAGGCGGGGGCCTCTCCGCAGAGACGTCCGGGTTGCACGGGTCCCCGGACCAAGCAGGAATTCGCCGGCGTACCGTCGAAAAAGAGGGGAACTTATGCGGACATTGCGGGAGATGGAGCCTGTGCAAGCGGTATATCCCATTTCGGTCAATTATCAGGAATATTGGAAGCGGAAGCAGCAATTTCTCAAAACCGCCGTCAACGTGCCGTTATGGCTCATGTTCGCCGTCGAGGACGGCCGGTTTTCGTACGAAATCGACAACGTCGCGGGCGTCGCGGCCGCCGGGGACGTCGTCGTCTGCCCGCCGTTGATGGATTTCCGCCGCGAGGTGATCGCCCCGCTTTCGTTTTACTATTTCGTTTTTCGTTACGAGGACGGCACGGAGATGGAAACGGACAGAACGATCGAGCTGCTCCGCCTGCTCGCGTTCAAGTTCACCTCGAGCGAGCGGGAGAGGCTGTACAGCAATTTCCGGCAGTTGAACCGACTCGTCCGCGCGCAGGACGGGCAGAGCAAAAGCCGGATCCAGCATTTCGCCAACGACATTTGGCTGATGCTCCATATGGAGGCGGAGAGTCTCGCCCTCCGCGGCAAGCTCGCCGAAGACCGGCTCATGAAAGAGGCGAAGGCGCTCATCGACCGCCACGCCTTTCGCGAGGTCCGGCTGCAGGACATCGCCGCCCATCTCCATATCCATCCGGTCCAGCTCAGCCGCCGGTTCCAGCATATATTCGGCGTGACGCCTTCCCGCTACTTGACCTCGATCCGGATGGAGAAGGCGAAAAGCCTGCTCGTGCAATCGGAGTATACGATCGACCATATCGCCCGGCTGTGCGGCTACGAGAACGGTTTTTATTTCAGCCGCGCCTTCACCGGCTACTGCAAGATGAACCCGTCGCAATACCGCAAGCTGTACGGCCTCGCGTCGCTTTGAACCGGCGGGCGGCTCGCTTGGCTCCGCTTTTACAGGTCCGGCTCCGCGATCAAACCGAAATATCGGGCCAGCCAGTACGGGTGCAAAAACATCGTCCCGTCCTCCGCCCATCCGTCGCTGCCGCCGTCGAGCCGGTACGGGGATTTGTCCGGCTTGTGCAGCGGCCTTTCGTCCGCCGGAAGCGGCGATTCCGCCAGCCCGAGATGCAGTTCCTTCCCTTCGCGCAGATCGGCTCTGACGCTGTTCGCGATCGAATAGCAGACGAGATCGAGCGGCAGCTCCGCGAGGCTTCGCACCGCCGCCTCGATATCGCACATCCGGCCGGCGAGCGCCCCGTATACGGCGTTCCAGAGCGGCGAGCGCTCGGGCCTCTCCAGCTGCCAGTGCCGCTCCAGGCTCATCAAATAGATCGACCGCAGGTCGGGATCGGTTTCGTACAGCAGGAGCGGCACATAGACGTGAAAGGCGAGATTGTCGTCGATGCTCCCCGAAGCGGGATGCTTCGCGATTTTCTCGTCCAGCGTATTGAGGGCGTAATGATGCCGGATGACGAGATCCCGGTACAGGCGCTCGTACTTGTCGTCCCCGGTCACGTGAGCCGCCGTTTTCAGAAAGCTCAGCAGCTCGAGCGAATTGATGCCGCGCTGCTCCCACCATTTGGAATCGTGATTCAGCTTCTCGGGCGCCCACACCGCCCACGTCGTCGGCAAACCGTCGATATCGGTCAGACAGAAGCCGTTTTCCGCAATATGATCCGTTATCGCCCGGACGGCGGAGCGTATCCGTTCTTTGTCCCGTTCGTCCGCGGCCAGATCGTAATAAATCGCGTAGGCGTAAAAATGGCCGACCGCTTCGTCGCTGGACGCATCGCCCTTCCATTCCCATTCGCCGTCCGCGGACAGACGCCATTCGTGCCGGGGTCCCTTGACGCCGAACTCGGGCTCGCTGCGGTGAATGATCGACCGGGCCATAAAGCCCGGACGCCCGGTCACATCGAGCAGGTCGAGCATGGCATGAACGGAACGCTTCGCGCGCTCGCGCGCGGCTTCGTCGCCGGTAACCGCATATTTGAACGACTGCGCCGCCACGTAATCTCCGGTCCATAAGCCGTCGTTGTCGGATATTTCCACGACGATGCTGGGCAGGCTGCACGGCTCCTTCAGCTTCCCGCCGTTCACGTAATGAAACCGCTTATGGTGCCTCTCGATCAGCTCGTCGTAATGATCGGCCTTCTCCCGCAGCGTCATCGGCCGAAACGTCAGTTTGGCGAGCCCTTCCGGGGTGCCGAACCATACGGCGCCGTCCGTTCCGAGCGCGATCGCCTGCACCCGATCGTGCGGAAGCCACCGTTTCGAGGCGAAATAGTTCCATTTGCCGTCCTGCAGCCGGATCGCCCCGGCGGGCGTTCCGAACCAGCGCACCCCGTCTTCTCCCGCCGCCATCGCCCGCACGTCTTCGTGCGGCAGCCCTTTCGAGCCGTCCAGCCGGTAAAAAAAGTCGGTATCGTCGTGGATGCAAACCCCGATGTCCGTTCCGACCCAAATATGCCCGAACCGGTCGACGAACAGGCAGCGCGTATCGTTGCTGATCATGCCCGTGTCCCCGGCCGGAATATCGTACCAGCGCGGACGTTTCCCGAGCAGCGCATACAGTCCGCGGTCCGTCGCCATATACACGCTGCGCTCGCCGAAGGCGGCCATCGCGCGCACCCGGACGTCTCCGTAGCCGCGCTCCTTTCGCCAGCCGCCGGTGCCGGACCGCAGGCTGAACAGCATCCCTTCGGAGGCGGCGAACAGCGTTCCGGCGTCGTCCTCCGCCATCGCATCCGCGGCGGCGAACAGCGCGTCCTCGCGCCATTGCCCGCTTTCGAAGCGGTACAAGGCGCCGGCGACGGAAGCCCACAGGCCGCCTTGCCGGTCGGCGTACAGCATTGAAGCCGGCGCCGCGGGAGGGCCGCCGTCCCGGACCGGCTCGAACCGCCCTCCGGCGTACCGGGCCAGCCCGGCCGACGTGGCTGCCCATACGTCCCCGTTCCCGGCGACGGCCAAATGCGTCACGTTGTCGGACGGCAGTCCGTCCGCCGTCCGATAAAACGTTCGCTCGCCCTGCGGGTAACGGTCCAAAACGTAAGTCGACGTTCGTTTGTTCCATCCGTACGGCATGTTCACCGATGTCCCCTCCCCTTCGTATCGGTTTGACGCGATCAAGTTAGTTTAATGATAAAGAAAATTCGGCGAATTGTAAATCGCCGATTCGGTTTCCGCGTGCAGTTGGGCGTCAGTCGCCGCACCCCCGAATGCGAAAAGATATGGCGGCCGCAGCTACGGCTGCGATTGTGGCTATGGCTATGGAAGAGTCTCAACGTCTCTTAGTTTGAAATCCTCGCTAGCAACGCCCGCGCCCCCCGCAACCGGCCCGCCTTTGCGACCGTGCCGCACTCGCGCGCAACCGCCTCCGCGGGCTCGACCGCCCGCCAGCTGCCGCGCAGCGCCGAAACGCGCGTCTGGGTTTCGCTCGCGCGGCGGAAAGGCCAATCGCCGGCCCGCCGCTCGCTTCCCTTCGCCAAAACAAACAGCCCGGACGCCGCTTTCCCGCTCCGGACCGCTTTTTCCCGTGTTCTATTTCGCTTTGCTCAAATGCTCCTCGATCTTCTTCTTCGCCTCCTCCTCCGCCTGCCGCGCGGCGGTGTTGATGTCGGTCGCCCCCTGCCAAATTTGCGTGCCGTATTTGGCGTAAATCGTCACCAGGTCGGCGTCGTACAGCGTTTTCGGCGGAATCGGAGCCGGCTTGTTTTGGAAAACCGCCTTGAAGTTTTTATCCTTGAACACCGATTCCTGGCCGAGCACCGAGCGCACCGCTTCGTTTTTCAGTACCGGCATGATGCCTTTCTTGGACAGGCCCGTCTGGAATTCGTCGGACGTCATGTACGCCAGCACTTCCATGGCGGCTTCCTTGTTTTTGGCGATGCTCGTAATGCCGAAGTTGATCGAGTTGATCTGCGAGCCGACGCCCGGGTTGTCCTCGAAGCTGGGCAGCGAGACGATGTCCCAGTCGACCTCCTTCAATTGGTCGGTCCAGATCGTAATGAGGCTGGACAAATACGCCATCATCGCCACGTTTTTCTCTTTCACGAACGGCGAATTGTCGGGGATCGTCTTGAGCGCCCCGGGCGTCAGCTGCGGATCGACGAAAAACGTTTGATAAAAACGCTTCCAAAGATCGTTTTTGTTAATCGTCGGCGTATTCGTCGCCGGATCGGCGTTCGGGATGGACAGCGGGTTCATCCGCGTCAGCAGCGTCGGGTTCATGCCGAAGCCCATATACTGCACGCCGCCGTCCTGGCGGGTCAAATTTTTGGCCAGATCGGTCGTCTGCTTCCACGTCATGCCGTCCTTCGGATACGGAACGCCGAATTTGTCGAAAATCGATTTGTTGTAATAAAGCACCAGATTGTTGCCGTATACGGGCAAGCTGTATATTTTTCCGCCGCCCAGCTGCTTGATCGCTTCGATGGACGTCGTCTCGAACCGGTTCAAATCGACGTTGTGCTTTTTGATCAAGTCGGTCATATCGTACTGGAGCCCGTTCGGAATCAAAAAGTTTTCGTAAAAGCCGATCGAATGGTACGTAATGTCGAACCGGGTGCCCGACGTAATCATTTCCGGCAGCGTCGTTCCTTTTTGGCTGAAAATGTACGAAATTTTGTAATCCGGGAACTTTTTGCGAATCGCGTCCCCGAACCGGTAGTTGAAGCTGTCCTCGGGATCGCCGTTGATCGCGTAAAAGACGAGCTCGACCGGCTCCTTCGGCGCGGCCGGCTGCTTCGCCGGCCCCGCGTCGCCCGCCCCGCCCTCGCCGGACGTTCCCGAGCCGCCCTTGGAGCAGGCCGCAAGCGATGCGGCCGTCAAACAAAGGGCGAGCGTCAACGAACTTGCTTTGCGGAATGATGCATGCATGTTGGACACCCCTATTCTTTTTTTATACAATCGTCAAACCGTACGTCACACGGACAAAATTTGGCCGTCCGCCAGCAGACGCTGCCGAAGCCGCGCATAATCGACGTCCTGCACGGCGCGGCCGTCCGCCAGCGCCAGCGCGGCCGCCGTGGCCGCCGATTGGCCGAGCACCATGAACACCGGCTCCATCCGGATCGAGCCGTACGCGATATGGGAGGCGGACAGGCAGACGGGCACGAGCAAATTCGTGCATTCGTCCCCTTTCGGCACGATGGCCCGGTACGAGATCGGATACGGCGCCGGCACCGGAATTTCCACGTCGCCTTCGTTGACGCAGCGGCCGTCCAGCACGATCCTGCGGCAGTTGTGCGAATCCATTCCGTACGAAGCGAAGCCGATCGTATCTTCCGCCGCCTGGTAGCCGAGGCAGTGGTTTTGGTTCATCACGACGTCGCCGATCATCCGCCGGCCTTCCCGCACGTACAAATAATGCGGCCAGTTCGCCGTGCTCGTAAACTCGTCCGCCGGCAGCCCCCACCGGCCAACTTCCTCGCGAATCGCCCGCGGGACGCTCTCGTCGTTCGCCAAAAAGTACAGCATGCCGAGATTGTAGTGGACGTGCTCCTGAAACAGCCGCTCGCGCGTCGCGTAATCGCCTTCCGGCCAGTCGTGGTTCATGCCGATATGGTCGGTGCTGACCGCTCCGAAATTGTTCAAGTCCGTCTTCGCCTTCGGCATCGGCTTATGCAGCGTCAGGGCGTCCCAAACGCCGGCGCGGATGTAGCGGGACAGCAGCGTAAACTTGCTCGGATCGTAGTTCGGCGGAGCGGGAAAAGCGACGCGGTTGTCCGGCGCGTCCGTCAAGCAGATGCGGAAGTTGTACGCCTGGACGGAGCGGTCGCCCTGCCCCTGGATGCCCGGCGCCGCATCGGAAACGCCGTACAGCAAGCCGCTGTCGGGCTTGCCTTCCTTGACGAACGGATCGACCCAAGCCCGGAACGTATGGTGCGGCGAGCCGAACTGGATGCCGTTCCACGTTTCCTTGTATACCGTGTTCGCCTCCCGGCCGACCGCGTACGAAACGCCGGCGCGCGCCAGCAAATCCCCTTCGTACGTCGCGTCGATAAAAGCGCCCGCGCGGAAAACGTTCCCGTTTTCCATCTCGATCTGCACGATTTTGCCGTCGCGCTTTTCCACCTTCGCCAAATGCTGCTCGAAATAGACCGGCACTCCCGCCTCGTCCATCCACCGGACGAATATCGTTTCCGCCACGTGCGGCTCCATAAACCAGGCCGTTCCGTCCTCTTCGTCGCTGCCGTAATGACGGCCGAGCGTCTGGTAAAACTCGCGCGCGATGCCGCCGATCGAGTATTTGCGTCCGAAATCGGTACGGCCGAGCCCGCTCGCCGTCAGCCCGCCCAGATGGCGGCCGAATTCGGCGATGACGACGCGCAGCCCCATGCGGCTCGCCTGCAGCGCTGCGGCGATTCCCGCCGGCGAACCGCCGTAAATGCACAAGTCGGCGCTCACCTGCTCGGGCCGTTCCTGTTTCGCGGCCGGTACGTAGTAGCGTAAATTGGTAAAGTCGGTCAAAACGCGTCCCCCCCAAGTAGTCGAAGATGCGGCTGCATGCCCGGGGCAATCGCACGAACGGACGGAACCGGGAATAGGTACCGCTGTTTCGTCTCCAGTTAAGCATCGAATCGTTGTACCGGGAAATGCTCCCGGTAAAATAGCTTCGCTCCGGCGAAAAAGCGGTCCGCTGTAAAATTGCCGGGCGGTATTCCCGCTAAATGCCGCCGCTAAAGGGAAACCGGCAAAAGTAGATGGACGTTTTCCTGCTGCAACAATGTGTTGAAACATTACCCGGCGCCCGGTTCATAAGTTTGATGCGATTGCCCTGGATGCATGCCTTGCCTGCCTAGATAAAACCAGCTTACCGGAACTCGCCGCCCGGCGACATGCACAATCTGAATTCGTTATGCACAATTTTACACGCCGAAAAGTAGTGCAAACCAAAAAAAGCTTTCGGAGGATTCGTCCCCGAAAGCTTTTGTTCGACTGCGGCAAGTCTCCTACATCGATCGGTCGGCGAAATCGATGAAATGGCGCCAATCGGACAGCTCCATATTGTGCTTGCCCGTCCGTATATGGTAGCCGATCCCGCCGCCGAATACCGGCGTATCCGCCGGAGGAAGCGACGCCGCGCCGAGACCTTCCGAACCGAACAAACGATAAACCGGCTCCGCGGCGATCACCGACAAAAACTCGGATTCCGGATCGGCCCAACGATCCTCGGTAGCGCTGGACACATACAGAGCCCGCGGCGCGATTAAAGACAGCAGCATATGCTGGTCGACGGGCAGCTCGCTCTCCCGGCCGCCGAAGGACTTGTACGTTTCGCAAAACCAATGGGGGAAACGGGCGTTAATGTCGCGAATCGTCTCCCCCCGCTTCCCTCTCGAAAGCGCGGCGCCGGTACAGCCGGAATTGTTGCCGACGACCATGGCGAACCGCGGGTCGATCGCGCCGGCCCACAGCGCGGTTTTTCCGCCCCGGGAATGACCGATGACGGCCACGCGGTTCGGGTCGATGTCGCTGTCCGTTTCCAGATAGTCCATAGCGCGGCACGCTCCCCATGCCCAAGCGGCGATCGTCCCCCACGCGTGCGGAGAGCGCGGCTTCGCAGCCGGGTCGAATATGCCGTGAACGCCGTTTTCGAACCCGTCGTCGTGGTCCGGATCCAGCTCCTCCGTTTGAAACACCGCCGCGGCATATCCCCGGGACACGATATAGTCCGCCGGCCAGAAAGGCGATACCGCCGTCCGCTCCGCATCGGCCACTTCGGCTCCGCGATTGTTGATCAGCAAAAAGGCGGGCGCCGGCTTTGCCGCATTGGCCGGAACGAAGAGCAGCAGCCGGAACGCGCCGGTCCCGCCCGGTCCTTCGAACCGGATATCGACCCGTTTGCGGATGGCGGCGCCGTCCATGAAGCCTTCCTTCGTCTCGACATGGAAGCCGATTTGTTCCGGGCGCCCGACCGGTTCGCGCCCGTATACATGGTCCCGAAACAGCTGCAAAATTTCCGGCCTGCGGACGCCGCTCCATTGTTCCGCGGTCGTCGCCTTCCGTCCGTCCGAGCCGATCAGCGGATCGGGGAGCGATCGTTGTTCGATGGTCATGTCCGGCACATCCTTCCGATCTTTATTGGTTCTGTTTATTGTTAAAATTCAACAGCCCCTCTTCTTCCCCTTCCCTGCTATCTTTTATTTTCAATATAAAAAAGGACGTTGAATATATTTGCATTATATAGTATATTTATGCGAAATGACCGTTGAAAGCGAGGAGTCTTCATGCCGTTAATCGTTCGCAACGCCCAGGCCGGAGACAAAGACCGACTGACCGAGCTGATCTATCGATACATCGCGGACTTTTACAAAAAGCCGAAGCCGCCTGTCGAAAACATCCATGCGCTCATCGAGCTGATGCTGGAGAAGCATCGAGGCATTCAGTTCGTCGCCGAACGGGAAGGGGACCTACTCGGATTCGCGACCTTATACTTTAGCTTCAGTACGCTCAGAGCGAATAAAGTCGCGATCATGAACGATTTGTTCGTGATCGAGCAGGCGAGAGGTACGGGCGTGGCCGAGCGGCTTTTCAGAGCGTGCGAGACCTATACGAAAGAAAACGGATACGCCTATATGTCCTGGGTTACCGCGTCGGACAATAAACGGGCCCGACGGTTCTACGACAAAATGGGCGGAGCGCTCGGCGACTGGCTGAGTTACTCCATATAGGAGCCGTTCCGAAAGGGACCGGTTTGTTTTGCATTGCGGGCTATTGCGCGCGAGGCGAAGAACAGGTGCACGGAAAATGTCAGCCCGGGCTTCCAGCGGAAACAGGTGCGACGACCATTTCAACCGTATGCTCACAATGAAACACCGCCGGAGAACAGATCCGGCGGTTCTTGTTTTCGTGCAGCCGGTCTTTATCTGCGATTGGAGAGGAACCGGCGGCAACGGGTCGGCGGCTTACGAACCGTACCGTGCTTAACGGCGGGCCAAACGATAGGTTTTCAAGCTTACGAATCCAGGTATCGTTATCCAGCCGAAAATGGAAGGAATCGATCCGATTCGCGGGTAATAACGTTACTGAAGTTCAATTCTAACCTCCGTATTCGGCCCCGATAACGATGGCTGAGTTCGTTAGCCAGTTATCTACCTGCATTTGAAAAGCCCCGACCAATCGGCCGGAGCTTTTCCGCTGCCTATTCACCTAGCGCTGCCACATCAAATAAGGATAATCGCCGCCGACGATCCCCCACACCGGTACGGGCCCGCCGAACGACCAGCCGGCGAACGAAGCCTGCTGCTTCATTTGGGTCGTGGTCAGCGGAACGCCTTTGCCCGTGTCGCTTTGGCCGGCCGCATTTTGATCGTAATAAGACCGCGTCACGAAAGCCGAACCGTCGTTGAAACCGATCAAGCCGCCTTTTGCAGATGCGCTGCTGCTTACGGGTCCTGCGGCGTAAGTTTCGTCCACCGTCCCTTTGTTATAGCCGACGAGTCCGCCGACATTCATCGTTCCGCCCGTCACGGATGCCCGCGAATACGACTGCTGAACGAAGCCGTAGTTTTCCCCGACAAGACCGCCCAGACCGGCGAAGTTGGAAGAAACGGCGCCGGAGGAGAACGACTCGTAAAGCGACCCTTCGTTGGAGCCGATAACGCCGCCAACCCCATTGTAACCGGAGACCGTCGTCTCGGTGTACAGGCATCTTAATACGGCTCCGCTTGACGTTCTGCCAACGAGACCTCCCGTGTAAAAACCGGTGCGGCTGCTTACGCTGCCGCCTGTCGCATAGGCGTCTTCGACGATGCCGCCCTGCATATATCCGATCAAAGCGCCGACGTTGGAACCGCCTTCCACGTTTGCGTTCTCGAGTCCGATATTGCTGATTTTCGCCGAAGCCACGATGCTGCCGAACAAACCTGCGTCCGAATTCGCAGTGCTAATTTTCAAGCCGGTAATGGCGTAGCCTTTGCCGTCGAACGTTCCCGCAAACGGACGGCCGAACGTCCCGATCGGCTCCCACCCTGCGCCGGCGGCGTATCCGCTCAGATCGATATTCGAACCGAGGACGAAATGGGACGACAAATGGTTTCGGATATCGTCCAACTGGTCCGGCCGCGTGACGATATACGGGCTTAGCGCCGAGCCGTTCCCCCCGGTGAACCGATCCTCGACCGGGAACGGATCGCTGACGGCCGCAGTCAAACCGGCCCCCGTGAAAGAAAGCGTCACTGCCGGAGATACGCCGTTCAGACCGAGATCGGTAAACGTCGCAATGCCGTTGACCGCGCTCACCGTGAACGTGCCGGTCAATACCAGGCCGTTTACGGACGCCGTCACCGGAACGCTTGCGTTCGTCGGGTTGGCGTGCGCGTCGACGATCCGGACGATCGGCTGCGTCGCAAGCTTTTTGCCGTTAACCGCGCCGGCCGGCTGCGTTTGAATATGCAGTCCGGCCGGGCTTGCCGCCGTTACGGCTAACGCAAGCGGCGCCGACGGCTGTACGACGCCGTCGACCGCAAACGTCAATGTTTGCAGCGACGCGCCGTTCAAAGCCAGCTGCGCCTCGGCCTCGCCATTCGCGAATTCGACAGCCGCTTGCGCGGTCGTTCCCGCGGCCGTTACGCCGCCCCAAAGGCCGAAGCTGCCGTCGGGAGCCGGCTGCAAGCCGGACACGGTGACCGTCTTGATGCCGTTGAAGCCGGTATCCGTTTCGCCGTCCGACTTTCGAACGACGAGGCGAATCGCATTCGCCGTCCCGGCGGCCGGCGCGGCGTTATCGGCCGAAGCCGCCGCTTGGTAAGCATCGAACGTTACCGTGATCGGGATACGAGCGGAACGTCCGCCGTACGCCGCCGAAATGTGCGTCGAACCGGTACCTGCCGCTTGGACGATCCCATCCGTCACGGTCGCGACCCGTTCGTCGGCGGACGACCACGACGCTTCGGCGGTCACATTCCGTTCCGTACCGTCGCTCCATTTGGCGTTCAATTGAATCGCGGCCGTCGCGCCGAAGCTGGAAAGCCGGACCGCAGCCGGAGCATAGACGAGCCCGGTCACCGTCGGGCTCTGCCAGCTCAACGTCGGCGACAGCCCTTCCGTCAGCACGATCCCTTCGGCAAATTGCAGCGTATACGTCGTGTCGTACGCCGCTCCGCTCAGCTCCAACCGGTACCAGTCTGCGCCGTTCGGTTCGTACACGCTGGCGGTCACGCCGCCGATTCCCGGCACGCGGACGCCCTCCTGCAGCTGGCTCGCCGAAGCGTTAACCGCGTGCAGCAGCGCAACGCCCAGCTCGCCCTTGACGATCGCCTGCACCGTCGCCGGCTTCGGCTGCTCCGGCTTCGGCTCCTCCGGCTTCGGCTCCTCCGGACTCGGCCAGCTCAACGTCGGCGACAGCCCTTCCGTCAGCACGATCCCTTCGGCAAATTGCAGCGTATACGTCGTGTCGTACGCCGCTCCGCTCAGCTCCAGCCGGTACCAGTCTGCGCCGTTCGGTTCGTACACGCTGACGGTCACACCGCCGATTCCCGGTACGCGGACGCCCTCCTGCAGCTGGCTCGCCGAAGCGTTAACCGCGTGCAGCAGCGCAACGCCCAGCTCGCCCTTGACGATCGCCTGCACCGTCGCCGGCTTCGGCTGCTCCGGCTTCGGCTCCTCCG
>NZ_JARBDC010000067.1:0-309 GCF_036577625.1 Paenibacillus sp. GYB003
ACGAGCCGCCGACGGTACCGAATTATAATGTCACGACGCCGAACCACATGCCGGTAAGCGGCAGCGTGCGCGGAACCGACCCGAACGGGGATGAGTTGACGTATACGAAAGGAAGCGATCCGCAGCATGGAACGGTGACGGTATATCCGGACGGCACGTGGACGTATGTACCGGCCCCAGGTTATGTCGGCCCGGACAGCTTTACGGTAACGGTGAGCGACGGCCGGGGCGGTACGGCGACATCGACGGTGACGGTCGGCGTCACGGAGAAGCCGAACAAACCGCCGACCGCGCGGGATGTGAGCGTAA
>NZ_JARBDC010000068.1:0-29619 GCF_036577625.1 Paenibacillus sp. GYB003
GGCGGAGGAAGCGGCCCGGGCGCACGACGTCGTGCCGGCGCATGGGCTGGCCTGGGACGAGGCGAAGGCGCGTCGGGAGCGCGGGGGGGATAACGAACTGACGGAGAAGCGGAACGTGTCGCTGATCGCGTTGTTCTTGAATCAGTTCAAAGATTTCATGGTGCTCGTGCTCATGGCGGCCACGCTCATCTCCGGGCTGCTGGGCGAGTATTTGGACGCGATTACGATCGTGGCGATCATCGTCATGAACGGCATTCTCGGCTTCGTCCAGGAGTTTCGGGCCGAACGGTCGCTTCGCGCGCTGAGGGAGCTGTCGGCGCCTACGGCCAAAGTGATCCGCGACGGGCAGTTGGCGCAAATACCGGCCCGGGAGCTCGTCGTCGGGGACGTCGTCGTCATCGAAAGCGGCGACCGCATCCCGGCGGACGTCCGCTTTATCGAGGCGAACAGCCTGTACGTCGAGGAATCGGCGTTGACCGGCGAATCGGTGCCGGTCGGCAAGCATACCGAAGCGCTGCAAGGCGACGACGTGCCGCTCGGCGACCAAAAAAACATCGGCTTCATGGGAACGATGGCGACGCGGGGGACGGGAAGAGGGATCGTCGTCCGGACCGGCATGGCTACGGAGATGGGCAAAATCGCCGATCTGATCCAAAACACCGAGGCGACGGAGACGCCGCTGCAGCATCGGCTCGAGCAGCTCGGCAAAGTGCTGATCGCCGTCGCCATCGGCCTGACGATCATGGTCGTCGTGGCCGGCATTTTGCACGGCCAGCCGCCGTACGCGATGTTTTTGGCCGGCGTCAGCCTGGCCGTCGCCGCCATCCCGGAAGGGCTGCCGGCCATCGTGACGATCGCTCTGGCGCTCGGCGTGCAGCGAATGATCAAACGAAAAGCGATCGTCCGCAAGCTGCCCTCGGTCGAGACGCTCGGCTGCGCGTCCGTCATTTGCTCGGATAAAACCGGCACACTGACGCAAAACAAAATGACGGTCACCCATATTTGGCTCGGCGGCGACGTGCTGGAAGTGACGGGCGACGGCTACGAGCCGTCCGGACAAATCGTCAAGGACGGCGCGCTCGTCGATCTCCGGCAAAATCAGACGCTGCGGCGCCTGCTGCAAATCGGCGTGCTGTGCAACAACGCGGTGCTTCACGAAGAAATGCCGGAGCAAAAACGGAAAGGGTCGAAAACGCCGCTGAAGCCGGTATTTTCGATAAAAGGCGACCCGACCGAAGGCGCGCTCGTCGTGCTCGGCGCGAAGGCGGGCATTACGCGGCAATCGCTGGAAGGGCTGTACGAGCGGAAAGGCGAACTGCCGTTCGATTCCGACCGGAAGCGGATGTCCGTGCTGGTGCAGCACCAAGGCGGGCGGCTGCTGTTCACGAAAGGCGCTCCGGACGTCATACTGGATAAATGCGCTTATGTGCTGTGGGACGGCAAAGTGATTCCGTTCACGCCGACGCTGAAGCAGAAAGTGATCGCCGCGAACGAAGGGATGGCCCGTTCCGCGCTGCGCGTGCTCGGACTCGCCTACAAGGAGCTGAAAGCGACCGACCGCGAAGATACGCCGCATACGCTGGAAAGCCAGCTCGTCTTCGTCGGGTTGGCCGGGATGATCGATCCGCCGCGGAAAGAGGTGCGGGACGCGATCCAAACGTGCCGGCGCGCAGGCATCAAGACGGTGATGATAACCGGCGACCATCAGGCGACCGCGGAGGCGATCGCCCGGCAGCTCGGGATGATCCCGCAAAACGGCTTATCGATGTCCGGCCAGCAGCTGTCGGCGATGTCCGACGACGAGCTCGACGAAAAATCGGACCACGTGTACGTGTACGCGCGGGTGTCTCCCGAGCATAAGCTGCGCATCGTCAAGTCGCTGCAGCGCAAGGGCCATGTCGTGGCGATGACCGGTGACGGGGTCAACGACGCGCCGGCGATCAAGGCGGCGGATATCGGAATAGCGATGGGCGGGACCGGCACGGACGTGACGAAGGAGGCGTCCTCGCTCGTCCTGAGCGACGACAATTTCGCCACGATCGTCTCGGCGATCGAGGAAGGGCGCGGCATTTACGAAAACATCCGCAAATTTATCCGCTATTTGCTCGCTTCGAACGTCGGGGAAATTATGACGATGTTTCTCGCGATGATGATGGGGATGCCGATGCCGCTCGTCCCGATCCAAATCTTGTGGGTCAACCTCGTAACGGACGGCTTGCCGGCGATGGCGCTCGGCGTCGACCAGCCGGAAAAAGATTTGATGCAGCAAAAGCCGCGCCAGTCGAAGGAAAACATTTTCGCGCGGCGTCTCGGCTGGAAAATCGTCAGCCGCGGCCTGCTGATCGGCGTATGCACGCTGGCGGCGTTCTGGCTCGTGCTTCGGGAAAACCCGGACAGCGCGTCCGGTCTCGCCAAGGCGCAGTCGGTCGCGTTCGCCACGCTCGTCATGGCGCAGCTCATTCATGTGTTCGACTGCCGCAGCTCGCGTTCGATTTTCCACCGGAACCCGCTGCAAAACAAATATTTGGTACTGGCGGTGCTGTCTTCGCTCGCGCTCATGCTCGTCGTCATGTACGCGGAGCCGCTGCAGCCGATTTTCAAAACGGTGCCGCTCGGCTGGAAGGAATGGGCGATTTCGCTGGTGTTCGCCGGCATTCCGACGTTCCTGATGGGCTTCGGCAGCGTCATGACGACGCAGCGCCGCAAGCGCCGCAAGCTGGTCTCCGGCTATGGCGCCGGCACGGTGGCGAGATAACGGCTGCCGACGGATAAAACGAAACCGGGCCCGAATCGGCCCGGTTTGTTGTTGATGAGCGCGGTAACGATGGAGCGGAAGAACGGACGAAAGGAACGTGCATAGGGAACTGCATAGGGAACTGCATAGGGAACTGCATAGGGAACTGCATAGGGAACTACATCGGAATGTACATCGGAATGTACATGGGAATGTACATGGGAACGTACGTAGGCCTCGTTCCTCGGCCCGGCACCTCCGCGGTGCCCGAACCCGAAGCCGCCGCCTCGTCCCTTGAATCGCGCCGCTTAGCGCGGTTTCCCGGCGCTACATCCGCGCTTTCATCGTCTTCAAATATTCCGACGGCGCCATGCCGGTCGCCTTTTTGAACTGCCGGGAAAAATAATGGATGCTCGAATAGCCGAGCTTTTCCGCGATTTCGGTCACGTTGCACGAATCTTCGCGAATATGCTGCTTCGCCCGCTCGATCCGGAGCCGGCCGATATATTCGGTGATGCCGCAGCCGGTGTACTCGCGGAAAACGGTGCGCAAATGCGTTTTGCTGGCGGCGAATTCGGCGCACAGCCGGTCGAGCGTCGGATGCTCCAGCAGATGCGCCTCCAAATAGTCGCCGATGCGGGCGGCCAGCTCGCGATCGCCTTTTTCTTTCGTGATCGAGGACAGCTTCGGCTTCGTTTCGCGGTTTTGATTGCTGCGGATCAACCGGATTAACAGCGCTTCCAAATAAATTTTAATGAGCTGCTCCGAGCCGAATTCCGGTTTTTCTTTGCGGGTGAGCGGATGCTTCGGCTTGGTCGGCTTGTTCCAGACGTAAGGGCTCGCCACGGGAAGGACGAACAGCTTGTTCCCCTCCTCGATGAGCATCGTCAGCATTTCCCGGTCCCCGTTGCCGAGCCGGAGCGCCTTGCCCGTAAAAAAGCGCATCGCCTCGGATTTGCAATCGAACGCGATGATGAAAATGTTCGACGCCGTTTTCCGGTTGCAGCGCAAGGTGTGAAACTCGTTCGGCGAATAAAAAACGATTTCCCCCTGCCTCAGATGGAACGTATTGTCGCCGGTCGTCACTTCGAGCTCGCCCTTGTCCAAATACAGAAACTCCCAAAAATGATGCTGCTCGCCCTTATAGATGTAGTCCTTGTTCAGCTCGTTGTAATGGAACGAATAAATTTTGTCGATGCAGATTTGTTCGCGCAATTTGATGTGCCGGTATCTCTTTTGCACGGCTTCCCATCCTTTGCCGTAACGGGGATTTTGCCTTAATCGTAATCGCGGCGGGGACCGTTGTCAATAAGTGCAAACCGTTGCCAAAAGTGCAACTATTACGTCGTTTATGACAAAGATTTTTCGCCGCCTCTCCCGTTATGATTACGTTAGAAAACGGTTTCCCGCCGAAAAGGAGGAAGGGTCAATGAGCAAAATTCGCACGGCCGTAGTCGGCCTGAACATGGGACTGGATCACGCGCACGCTTACAAGCTGGCGGATCGTTCCGAACTGCGCTGGGTCGTCGACCTGGACGAAGCGAAAGCCGCCAAGGTGGCGGAAGAACTGGGCTGCGGCTACGCGACCGACTGGACGAAAATTATCGACGATGTCGATGCGGTCAGCTTGTGCACGCCGCACCATCTGCACGCGCCGCAAGCGCTGACGGCGATCGCCGCGGGCAAGCACGTGCTGCTGGAAAAGCCGCTCGCCAACTCCGAGGACGATTGCCTGAACGTCATCCGCGCCGCGGAGCAAAACAACGTCACGCTGATGCTCGCCTTCGTCGTGCGGTTTTTGCCGGCGGTTCGCAAGCTGAAGGAAGCGGTCGACAGCGGCAAGTACGGCAAGCCGATCAGCGCGCAAGGCTGGGTGGAGGCGTTTTTGACCCCGGCGCCCGGCACGTGGTTCGCGAGCAAGGAAAAGCTCGGCGGCGGCTGCCTGTTCAGCCACGGCTGCCACTATATCGACATTTTGCTGTATTTGCTGGGCGAGCCCGACAAAGTATCCCATTTCGGCACGCGCGTCGGAACCGACTGGATGGAAGGCGAAGGGACGTCGCACGGCATCATCGAGTTCAAAAGCGGCGCGCTCGCCCATCTCGTCACGAGCTGGGGGATGAAGTACAAGAAAACGCCGGCGAAATTCCAAATCCATCTGACCGAAGGGTTTTTGGAGCTGGACAACAGCATGTGGACGGTTACGGCCATCTCGAAGGACGGAACGGAAACGCTGTACCAGCGGCCGGCCGAATATCCGTCTCGCCGCGGGCAAAACGTGCTGTTCGAAATCGAGCACTTCCTGGAATGCATCGCGACCGGACAGCGTCCGGAAACGGACGGCCACGAAATATTGAAGTCGCACCGGACCATTTGGGCGATGTACGGCAGCGGGGGCGTTCCCGTTACGCTGTAGCGGCGGCTTCACGATAAAAGGAGGGCAAGATCGATGACCATTCAAGTAGGGATTATCGGCTGCGGGCTTATGGGATCGCTGCATGCCCGCACGCTTCACGCGCTTCCGGGCGTTAAAGTCGCTGCCGTCCACAACCGGACGAGGGCGAAAGCGGAATCGCTGGCCGCCGAAGTCGGCGCGACCGTTTACGATTCGTACGAAGCGCTGCTCGAGCAGGAGCTCGACGCGGTTTGGGTGGCGACGCCGGACCATCTTCACGTCGATGCGGCGAAGGCGGTGCTGGAATCGGGCAAGCATCTGTTTCTGGAAAAAGCGCTCGCCACTTCCGTGGAGGACGGCGCCGAAATCGTCGCAGCCGGAGCGAAGCATCCGGAGCTGAAGGCGATGGTTGCGTACCCGCTCCGATTCGCGCCGGTTTACCGGGCGATGAAGGAGACGGTTTCGCGAGGCGATGCCGGCAAGCCGATCCAGGCGTGGTCGATGCGCACCCACTTCCTCGACCCGAATCAGCGCGTTTACGATAAATACCGCGATCATTATTACGATACGCCGAGCTGGTATTTCGACGACGTTACGGCGAAAGGGCCGATTTTTTCCCACGGGTCGCACGATTACGATCTGCTGACCTGGATGTGCGGGGAAATCGAATCGGTGTTCGCCTACGGCGGAACGTACTTGCTCCCGCCCGGCAGCGTGGCCGACGCCTTCACGGTTTCGCTCCGCTTTGCCGGCGGCGGCATCGGACAGGTGAGCACCCCGTGGGTGACGCGGGTGGAGTACGACATAACCGGCGTGGCAACCGAGCGGTTGACGGCGGTCAACAACAACGGCCAGCTGCTGGTGAAGGACGACGACGGGCCGGAGCGCAAAACGTCGTTTTCGGACAACGATATGTGGGTCCGGCTCAACAGCCATTTCATCGAGTGCATCCGCGGCGACAAGCAGCCGCTCATCTCGCTCGAGGACGGCTTGCGCGTCATCGCCGTCTCGGAAGCGGCGTACCGGTCCTTGAAGGAAAGACGCGAAGTGGCGGTCGATTACTCCGCGCTGCGCAGCGCGGCGCGTACCGGGGTGTGACGATGAAACCGAAGGCGCAGCTTGCCTGCATGACGTGGATATATTCGAAGCATTCGTTCGAACGCGCGCTCGAATCGATCGCCCGGACCGGCTATCGCTACGTATCGTTCGGCTTGCCTCACGAGGGCAAGCCGGCTTTCGACGATACGGCGGAAGGGGAGGCGAAGCGCATCTCCGGACTGCTGAACCGGTACGGCCTGAAGCCCGTTTCGCTGGTCAGCACGGATGTGCTGCTGCCGGGCTTGCCGCTCGAGAGGGCGATCAGCCGGCTGGAGTTCGCGAGGGCGATCGGCGTTACCGAGCTGCTGTCGCTCGGCACGACGAGCTACAAACGGTTTCCCGACGAGCCGAAGAGCGAGGAAGAGATGAAGCCGATCAACGCGGCGTTCGCGGACAAATACCGGCGGGTCGGCGAGGAAGCCGGCAAGCGCGGCATCGTCGTGACGATCAAGCCGCATACGGGAAATACGGCGACGGCGGCCGTCATCGCCGATACGCTGCGGACGATCGGCTCGCCCCATGTGCGGGCCAGCTACGACCCGGGCAACGTCCGCTTTTACGAAGGAGTCGATCCGGCGGCGGATTTGCCGATCATCGCGTCCGAAACCGCATCGATCGTGGCGAAGGATCATCGCGGCGCGCGCGCCGAGTCGGACTTTCCGATTCCGGGCGAAGGCGACGTCGATTTCCGGTCGATATTCGGCACGCTTCGTTCGGCCGGCTTCGCCGGTCCGGTCATCGTCGAAAGGCTGGACGGGGCGCGGGGCGAGTTTCATGCGGGAATCCCGATCGAGCGGCTGGACGAGCGCATCGGGGCCGCCCGGGTCAACTTGACGCGGCTTCTCGCCGAAGCCGGCTTCGACGCGTAAATCCGATAGCGGAGGCGAATGCGAATGGCAGAGGAGCTTCAGGCCGTACAAATACGCCGTCTGGCCGATTGCACGTTCAACGAGGCGGTCGAGCTGTGGAACCTCGGTTTTTCCGGGTATTACTCCGATATGACGACGACGCTGGAGAAATTTGTTCCGAGGCTCGGGCGGGATTCGATCCGTCCCGAGTTTTCCGTCGCCGCTTTCGTGGACGGGGAGCCGGCCGGCTTCGTGCTGGTCGCGATCAAGTCGGTCGACGGCACGGTTCTCGCCTGGAACGGCGGAACGGGAGTCAGTCCGCGGCACCGCGGCAAAGGGCTGGCGAAGCGGCTCATGCAGGAGGCGGTCCGAGCGATGCGGGAAGGCGGGGCGAAGACGGGCTTGCTGGAGGTCGTGCAAAAAAATGCGGGCGCGATCGCCGCTTACGAAAGCGCCGGCTTCCGCATCCGCGACGGCTTGATCGGCGCGAAACGGACCGGCCCGCTGCCGGACCGGCTGCGCGAGGCGGCCGCGGCCGCGCCGCAATACCGGACCTGCGAGGCGAAGCCGCACCAAATCGCGCGGCTGCCTTTTTACCGCCATGAAACGGCATGGTCGGCGTCCTGGTTCAATCATCCGGAGGCGGCCGGCTTCGTCGTATTCGATCGCGGCGGCGCGGCCGCCGCTTACGCGCTGGCGATCCGGCGGGTCGACGACGCCGGCGCGCTGAAGTCGATAACGCTGCTCCAAGCCGCAGCCGATCCGTCTCACCCCGAGCGCGGGCCGCTTCTGAACGCGGTTTTATTCGCCGCGTTCGGGCCGGCGGAGGCGGACTGCGCCAGAGCGACGGACAATGTGACGATGTCCGATCCGGCATTGACGGAATGGCTGGAAGCGGCCGGCTTCGAAACGGCGTATACGCAATATTTGATGATCGCCGATTTGAACGGAGCCGGTTTGCCGGGCAGCGAGCCGTAACAAGGAGGAACGACGATGATCCGATGCGGAATGGCGGAAGTGGACATTACGCCCGTCCTGGGCGGCCAAATTCCGGGCTATTTCGGCCCGAGGACGGCGGACGGCGTGAAAGATCCGCTGTACGCCAAAGCGCTCGTTATCGAAGCCGACAGCGGCGCCGCGGCGCTGATCGTCGTGGACGCGATCTCGGTGCCGCGGCCGGTCGTGCAAACGATCCGCGAACGCGTGGCGGCCGAGACGGGCATCGCGCCTGCGGGCATATTGGTGTCCGCGACGCATACGCATACGGGCGGTCCCGTGTCGACCGGCTTCGGCTGCACGGAGGACCCCGCCTATTTGGAATGGCTGGCGCAGCGGGCGGCGGACTGCGCGCTGCTCGCGTACCGCGCCCGCAAAGAAGCGCGGATCGGCTTCGGGCGCGGACACGAGCCGGACATCGCCTTCAACCGGCGGTATTGGATGAAGGACGGCACGCTTCGCACGAATCCCGGCGTCGGCAACCCGCTCATCGACCGGCCGGCGGGTCCGATCGATCCGGACGTGCTCGTCATGCGGATCGACGATGCGTCCGGGCAGCCGATCGGCGTCGTGACGAATTACGCCTGCCATACCGACACCGTCGGCGGCACCGAGCTGAGCGCCGACTATCCGGGCGAGCTGAGCCGGTTCGTGAAGCGCGAGCTCGGCGAGAAGACGGTGAGCCTGTTTTTGTTCGGTGCGTGCGGCAATATCAATCATATCGACGTATCGGGCAACTATCGGAGAGGCGCCGATCACTACCGGTGGATGGGCCGCATTCTCGGAGCGGAGACGGTGAAAGTGCGCGACAAAATCGCGACGACCGATACGGCCGAAGTGGCCGCGGTCAGCGATCAATTCACGGTGTCGCTGCGCCGCCCGACCGAGGAGCAGATCGCCGAAGCCCGCCGTCTGATCGAAATCGGAACGGACGACATCAGAGCCGCCTTCTATGCCCGGGAAATCGCCAAAATCGCCGACGAGCGTCCGGCCGACACGGCGACGGTCGAAGTGCAGGCGGTGCGGATCGGCGAGCTGGCGATCGTCGGGCTGCCCGGCGAAATTTTCGTCGAGTTCGGACTGGATCTCAAAAGTCGGTCCCCGTTCGGCTATACGATGGTCGATACGATGTGCAACGGGACGATTCGCGCGTACATTTGCACGCGGGAGGCGTTCCGGCAAGGCGGCTACGAGCCGCAGATGACGTTCCGCAACCGGTTTCCCGAAGAAACCGGCGAGCGGCTCGTTTCGCTGGCGGAAACGCTGCTGAACCGGCTCGCCGAACCGGCCCGGCAGGCTTGACCGGACGGGCGCGGCTATTGGTCTTTCGCGTATAGAGCGCGAAAGGCCTTTTTTATATCGGTAAAACTTCGTTAAGGCACCTAAGCGAAGAGCGACATTGTTTGCCAAGAACAAGCTACAGCTAAACACGGATGTGCATCATCGGAGAGGCTTCGATCAGAGGCTTTTTCTTAATCGGGAACGTCGGAAGGGCGGAAGGGCGACTTTTTGAACGCGTTTGCCAAGCTGCGGATCTAGCGGAGCCTCCTGGACGCGGATGCCGCTTCTGTCGTTCACGGAATCGCATTAAACCGAGTTCCGGAGGCTTACACCGTAGCGAGATTCGATACCGAAGCTGGACGCCCCGAAATGACGCGACGCTTTCCCGCGTCTTCGACCGTATGGTACGATTCCGGAAGAGCCGGCGTTATCATGCGCGGCGCCGGGAAGGAGGGGCAGCATGTTTTCGTTTCGCAACGGAAGGCCGGGCGATATCGAATTTCTCGCTCGCATCGATTTGAAGGCGGACGGCTACTACGCGACGCCGGAGGACGGGCCGCCCTGGAGCCCGGACGCATTCAAGGAGCATCGGGACAAAATCGCGAAGTTCGTGACGGAGCCGGACAAAGGGACCGTCATCGCTCTCGACGCAGACGGGGCTCCGGCCGGCGCGATCCAGTACGAGGTCGCGAACCGGGACGCCGTCTATCCGTGGAGAACGGCGTTTCACGAGCTGGACCGGGGACTGTTTCAGAGCGACGGCCGCTTTTTGAAAATTTTCAATGTATGGGTGCGCCCGGACTGCCGCCGGCGTGGCTTGGCGACGACGCTGAAGCGCAAAGCCGAGGACGCCGCCGCCGAATTCGGCGTCAATCTCGTTTACACGCATACGCTGGCGACGAACGCCCATGTGATCGAGCTCAACGAGAAAATGGGGTACCGCGTCGTCCGGCGGGGACCGATCTGGGACGAGCACGAGCGGGTCAGCTTGATTAAGCGGCTGTAACGGAACGGAAAAAAGTCGGTTTGCCGGCCGTTTCCGCCGTCTTAGGCCGGTTGCCGCGGATAGACGGACGATTTTCTCGCGCGGATACGCGCTTGCGAACGAAATCACTAGGCAGACCCGCCGTTTTGCACTATAATGGTTCTAACTCATCGCATGAAAAGCAGGGGATGCCTTATGATTTTCACGAAAATGCACGGGCTCGGCAACGACTTCATCGTCGTTTCCGGCGAGACGCGTCTGCCGGACGACGCGCCGCAGCTCGCTTTGCGATATTGCGACCGGCATTTCGGTGTCGGCGCCGACGGTCTCGTATACATTTTGCCGTCCGACATAGCCGATTTCAAGATGCGGATCATCAATTCCGACGGTTCCGAAGCGGAGCAGTGCGGGAACGCCGTCCGCTGCGTCGCCAAGTACGTATACGACAACGGCTTGACCGACAAGACGGAGCTGTCGATCGAAACGGTCGGCGCCGGCGCCCAGCCGATCGGTCTGAACGTGGTCGACGGCAAAGTGCGGTCCGTCCGCGTCGATATGGGAGCCCCGGTATTGAACGGGCTCGACGTGCCGACGACGGTCGACGCCAATCCGGTCGTTCGTCATCCGATCGAGGCGGACGGCACGGAATTCCGCTTTACCGCCGTATCGATGGGCAACCCCCACTGCGTCATCTACGTCGACGACGCGACGAGCTTCGACGTTCGCCGCTGGGGGCCGAAGCTGGAGACGCACGAACTGTTTCCGAAAAAAATCAACGTCGAATTCGCCACCGTCCTGTCGCGCTCGCATATCGCCATGCGCGTTTGGGAGCGCGGGGCCGGTCCGACGCTCGCCTGCGGCACGGGCGCTTGCGCGACATTGGTCGCCGCCGTTCTGGACGGCCGCGCGGACCGGCGGGCGACCGTTTCGCTCGAAGGCGGCGATTTGGACATCGAGTGGAGCGAGGCCGACAACCGCGTTTATATGACCGGTCCGGCGGAGATCGTCTACCGGGGCGTACTGGACTGACGAGCGGTCGGGAGGCTTCGGCGCTTCGGCTTATGCCGGGGACGCCGCGTTCCCATGCGCCGTTCCGCAGGGCGACTAGCAGAGAAAGCACGGGGGAGAAGCGAGGATGAGAGAACATTTGCGGGAGGCGCTTCGTCGGCGCGTTATTATCGGAGACGGGGCGATGGGGACGTTTTTGTACCAGCTCGGTTTTCCGGTCGGCGTTTCCTACGAGGAATATAACCTGCTGAAGCCGGACGTGATCGGCGACGTGCACCGGCAATATTACGACGCAGGCGCGCGGCTCATCGAGACGAACACGTTTTCGGCGAACCGCGAGAAGCTGTCCAAGTTCGGCTTGGAGCAGGAAGTCGCGGCGATCAACAAGGCGGGCGTCGCGATCGCCCGGCAATCGGTCGGCGACGACGCCTATGTCGTTGGGGCTGTCGGCTCGATCCGGGCGGCTCGGCGCCGCAACATCGCCCTCGAGCGGCTGGAGAGCGATTTCCGCGAGCAGATCGTGGCGCTGCTCGAAGGCGGCGTCGACGGCTTGCTGCTGGAGACGTTTTACGATCTGGAGGAAATGCTCGCCGTCGTCCGCGTGGCGCGCTCGCTCACGTCGCTGCCGATTATCGGCCAGTTCGCCACCGACGGCGGAACGACGACGAACGACGGCGTCGAATACCAGTCGGCGTTCGAAGCGCTGAAGCATGAAGGCGTTGACGTCGTCGGCTTCAACTGCCACAGCGGTCCGAACGGCATCCTGAGAACGATGGAAAAGCTGAGCCCGATCGACGGCCTTCCGTTTTCCGTCTTTCCGAACGCGGGGCTGCCCGGCTACGTGGACGGCAAATACGTGTTCGGCTCGAAGCCGGACTATTTCGCCGAAAACGCGCCGAAGTTCGCCGATTTGGGCGCCCGGATCGTCGGCGGCTGCTGCGGCACGACGCCGGACCATATCGCGGCGATGGCCAAGGCGATGAAAGCGTACGAGCCGAAGTCGGCGCCGGCGGAAGACGGCGGGAAGCGCAAACGCGCGGAACCGGCGACCGGGACGATCGAGGTCGCGGCGTCTCGGCCCGCGGCGGCGGAGGAACCAGCCCCCGTGGCAAAGGAGCCGACGCTCCTCGAACTGGTCGGTAGCCGCCATACCGTCATCGTCGAATGGGACACGCCGCGCGATTTGGATATCGGCAAATTTATGGAAGGGGCGAAGGCGCTCAAGGAAGCGCGCGTCGACTCCATCACGATGGCCGACAACGCGCTGGCGGTAACGCGGATGAGCAACCTGCCGCTCGGCTTTTTGCTCAAGGAGCGGCTCGGCGTCAAGCCGCTGCTGCATATCGCCTGCCGGGACCGCAACTTGATCGGGACGCAGTCCCACCTGATGGGCATGCACGCGATCGGCCTCGACCATACGCTGGTCATCACCGGGGATCCGTCGCGGTTCGGCGATTTGCCGGGCGCGAGCTCGGTGTACGACATGACTTCGTTCGAAATGATCCGCCTCATCAAGCAGCTGAACGAAGGCATCGCTTTCTCCGGCAAGCCGCTCAAGCACAAGGCGAACTTTATCGTCGCCGCGGCGTTCAACCCGAACGTCAAATATTTGGAGAAGGCGGTGCAGCGTCTCGAGAAAAAAATCGAAGCCGGCGCCGACTTCATCATGACCCAGCCGGTTTACGACGCCAGGCTGATCGAGAACGTATACGAATCGACGAAGCATTTGAACGTGCCGATCTTTATCGGTCTCATGCCGATCGTCAGCGAGAACAACGCGACGTTTCTGCACAACGAGGTGCCGGGCATCCAGCTGTCGGAGGAAGTGCGGCGGCGCATGTCGGGTCTGAGCGGCGAGAAGGGGCGGGCGATGGGCGTCCAGATCGCGAAGGAGCTGCTCGATGCCGCGATGCCGAAATTCAACGGCATTTACTTGATGACGCCGATGCATTTTTACGAGGTGAGCGCGCAACTGACCCGGTACGTATGGGAGAAAATCGGCAGGTAGGGAACATGCGCGGGAAGCCGGATTTGGACTTGTCCGCACTTGCAAAATGCTTTAGAATAGGGTAATGGATGTGATCCCATGATTCGCAGCATGACCGGATTCGGCCAGCGCAGCCGTTCCGCAGGCGGCTGCCGGCTGCAGGTCGAGATCAAGTCGGTCAATCACCGGTATACGGAGATCTCGGTTCGGCTTCCCCGCGAATGGCTTGCGCTCGAAGACGAATTGAAGCGGGAAATCGGCCGCGTCGTCGGCCGGGGCAAGGTGGACGCGTTCGTCGCGATCGAGAAGGAAGCCGAAGGACCGGCGTCGATCGAGATCGACTGGGCGGTAGCCGAGGCGGTCATGCAGGCGTCGGAGCGGCTGAAGGAACGATTCGGGCTGCGCGATTCGCCGACGCTTCGCGATTTGCTGGCGTATCCCGGGCTGCTCGTGCGCCGCGAAGACGTGCAGGACGCGGAGCTTTTGCGGGAGCCGCTGCTGGAATGCGTGCGCGAAGCGGCGGGCGACATGCTGCGGATGCGGGAGACGGAAGGAAAGCGGCTTGAAGCGTATATGCTGGAGCGGCTCGAGCGACTGGAGGCGCTTCATCGCGACGTCGAGGAGGCGGTCCGGCGTTCGGCCGGCGAGCATCGGGCAAAGCTGCATCGACGTTTGACGGAGCTGCTGGAAGGGGCGGTCGCGATCAGCCGCGACGATCCCCGGCTGCTGATGGAAGCGGCCGTCCTGGCGGAACGATCCGACATCGGCGAGGAGCTGAGCCGGTTGTCCAGCCATTTCGCCCAGTGCCGGAGGCTGCTCGGGTCAAGCGAGCCGGCAGGTCGAAAGCTCGATTTCCTGATTCAGGAGATGAACCGGGAAATCAACACGATCGGCTCGAAATCGAACCGTCTCGAATACGCGGAAGCCGTCGTCGAGATGAAGGCCGAGCTGGAGAAGCTGCGCGAGCAGACGCAAAATATCGAATGAATGGCCGCTTGCTAGAGTATGAGACTAGCGGGATTTGGCAAGAATAGTGCAAGGCTGTTGCCGGCTCGAAGGAGAAACGGACCCGGCGGTCTTGAATTCGTAGGAGGGCAATGATGGCCATTAAATTGATCAATATCGGCTTCGGAAATATCGTGTCCGCAAACCGGATCATCTCGATCGTAAGTCCCGAATCCGCGCCGATTAAGCGGATCATCCAGGAAGCGCGCGACCGGCATATGCTGATCGACGCCACGTACGGCAGACGCACGCGCGCCGTCATCATCACGGACAGCGACCACGTGATTTTATCCGCCGTGCAGCCGGAAACGGTGGCGCACCGACTTACGAACAATAAGGACGATGATCATGACGAGTAATGCGGACAAAGGCCTTTTGATCGTGCTATCCGGCCCGTCCGGTGTAGGCAAAGGCACCGTCTGTTCCATGCTTCGGAAGCAAGCGCCGGAACTCGTGTATTCGGTATCCGCGACGACTCGCGCGCCGCGTGCCGGCGAAACGGAAGGCGTCAACTATTTTTTCAAAACAAAGGATCAGTTCCGCTCGATGATCGAACGGGACGAGCTTCTCGAATGGGCGGAATACGTCGGCCAATATTACGGGACGCCGCGCAGCTTCGTCAGCGAGACGATTCAGGCCGGCAAAGACATCATACTGGAAATCGAAGTGCAGGGCGCCATGAAGGTGAAGCAGCGGTTTCCGGAAGGCGTATTTATTTTCCTGATGCCGCCGTCGCTGGACGAGCTGAAAACCCGGATCGAAAATCGCGGTACGGAAACCGACGAATCGATTCGCAACAGGCTGTCCGTCGCGGTGGATGAAATCCGCCTGCTGGAGCATTACGATTATGCCGTCGTCAACGACCGCGTCGAATCGGCCTGCGAGCGAATCCTTTCGATTATTACCGCGGAGCATTGCAAGCGCGAACGCATACTGCCTTATGTGAAATCTTGGATGGAAGAGGTGCGATAAACGATGCTGTACCCATCGATCGACCGGCTCATCGATAAAATCGACAGTAAATATTCGCTCGTCGTGGCGGCGTCCAAACGGGCGAGAATGCTGCGGGACGGGGCGAAAACGGAATTGAAGGACCCGGTGGCGAGCAAGTTCGTCGGCGTCGCGCTGGAAGAAATATACGGCGACCACATTCAAGTGGAAAACCAGCCGAAAGAAAGCTTGAAGCAAGGTTAAAAGGCAATTCCGCATGACAACAACCTCTGGCAGGTTGTTATTTTTTTCTCTGGGGAAAGCACCCGGGCTTTCGCTTCGTTGATCGGGGTTAAAGCGCGGGGGATATAAAGGAGGAGATGCGCATGCTGAAAGGAAAAACGATCGTGCTCGGCGTAACCGGCGGCATCGCGGCCTACAAGGCGGCGGCGCTTTGCAGCAAACTCGCCCAGGCGGGCGCGAACGTTCGCGTCGTCATGACCGAGTCGGCGACCCATTTCGTCGCACCGCTGACGTTCCAGACGCTGTCGCGCCACGATGTCGCGATCGACACGTTCGACGAGAAGGACGCTTCGGTCGTCTCGCATATCGATTTGGCCGACAGCGCCGACCTTGTCGTCGTCGCACCGGCGACGGCGAACGTCATCGCCAAATTGGCGCACGGCATCGCCGACGATATGCTCACGACGACGCTGCTCGCCACGGAGGCGCCGATCCTCGTCGCTCCGGCGATGAACGTGCATATGTACGCGCACCCCGCCGTCGCCGAAAACATGCGGATTTTGCACAGCCGCGGCGTATCGTTCGTCGAGCCGGGCGAAGGCCAGCTCGCTTGCGGCTACGTCGGCAAAGGCCGGCTCGCCGAGCCGGAAGAGATCGTCAGGGCGATCGAACGGATGTTCGATTCCGGCCAATCGCTCGCGGGCAAAAAAGTGATCGTGACGGCGGGCGGGACGATCGAGCGCATCGACCCGGTCCGCTACATCACGAACGACTCGTCCGGCAAAATGGGCTATGCCGTCGCCGAGGCGGCGAAACGAATGGGCGCGCACGTTACGCTCATTACCGGCAAAGCGTCCGTCGTCCCGCCGGCCGGCGTGGAGGTCGTTCCGGTCGATTCGACGCTGGACATGTTGGATGCGATGCTCGCCCGCTTTTCCGACGCCGACGTCGTCATCAAGGCGGCCGCGGTCGCCGATTACCGGCCCGCTCGCCCTTCGGACAAAAAAATCAAAAAAAACGACGAGACGATGACGCTCGAGCTGGTCAAAAATCCGGACATTTTGCAAACGATCGGCGAGCGCAAGACGAAGCAGTTCATCGTCGGCTTCGCGGCGGAAACGGACAACGGCGAGCGGTACGCGATGGATAAAGTGAAGCGCAAAAAATGCGACCTGCTCGTCCTGAACGACGTGACCGTGCCGGGTGCGGGCTTCGGCGTCGACACGAATATCGTTACCGTTTTCGACGGCTCCGGCCTCGTCGCCTCGCTGCCCCAAATGAGCAAGCTTGCCGTCGCCGAGCGGCTGCTCGCCCTCGTAGCCGAGCGCTTGAACGCCCGCGGCGGGAGTGAGGCGTGATGCGGAGCGGCAGCGTACGGGCGCCGGCCGATTTGTACGAGAACGGGCTGCTGGACGACGAACGTCCGGAAGGCTCGTTCTTGTTCGCGCAAGTGATCGTGGACGTTCCGGCGAAGCAGACGAACCGTCCGTTCGATTATATCGTTCCGCCGGAGCTGCGGACGTGGGTCGGCATCGGCAGCCGCGTCGGCGTGCCGTTCGGGCCGCGCACGCTGCAAGGGTTCGTCGTCGGCCTGGCGGAGGCGACGTCGATGGACGCGTCCAAGCTGAAAAAGATCGAACAGGTGCTCGATCTCATGCCGCCGCTCAATCCCGAGCTGGTGCAGCTTGCGCGCTGGATGAGCCGGACGTACATTTGCCACGAAATAACCGCCCTGCAGGCGATGATCCCGGGCGCGCTCAAAGCGAAATACGAGAAGCGGATCACCGTGGCGGAGCATAACGGGATCAACGGCGGCGACGATCCTCACGGCGCGCCCGGTCAAGCGATGCTGCTGCCCGAAAGCCCGGAGGAACAAGCGATCTTGGCGTTCGTCCGGCAGAAGGGCAGCGTGACGACCGATATGATGCTAAGCCGGTTTCCAGGAGCGGGTCCGCTGCTGAAACGGCTGCTGGAGCAGGGCAAGCTCGCCTGGGAGCAGACGGTGAAAGACCGGCTGAACGCGAAAAAGCTGCTCGTCGTCGAGCCGGCCGCCGATGCGGGCACGCTCGTATCGGCGAGCGGCAGACTGCCGGCCGGCGCGAAGCGGCAAAAGGAGCTGCTGCTCTTTTTCGCCGAGCATCCCGAGCCGGTTCCGCTCGCCGAACTGACGGACAAGCTCGGCGTCGGGGCGGGAACGGTGAAGAGCGTCGCGGAAAAAGGCTGGCTCGCCGTCAAGGAGCGCGAAGTGTTCCGCGATCCGTATGCCGGCAAAGCGTTCGCCAGAACCGCTCCGCTCCCGCTGACGGAGCAGCAGCGCGGCGTGCTGAAGCCGATCGCCGAGACGCTCGACCGGCGCGATCACCGCGTCTTTTTGCTGCACGGCGTAACCGGCAGCGGCAAAACGGAAGTGTATTTGCAGGCGATCCAAACGTGCTTGGACCAAGGCCGGGAGGCGATCGTCCTCGTGCCGGAAATTTCGCTGACGCCGCAAATGGTCGAGCGGTTCAAAGGCCGTTTCGGCGACGCCGTCGCCGTCATGCACAGCCGGCTGTCGCAGGGCGAACGGTACGACGAATGGCGCAAAATCGGCTTGAAGCGGGTGAAAGTCGTCATCGGCGCGCGGTCGGCCATTTTCGCGCCGTTCGAAAATCTCGGTCTCGTCATTATCGACGAAGAACACGAAGCTTCCTATAAACAAGAGGAAAGTCCGAAGTACCACGCGCGCGACGTCGCGATCGAACGGGCGGCCCGGCAGGGCGCCGTCGTCGTGCTAGGCTCGGCGACGCCGTCGCTGGAAAGCTACGCGAAATCGGTATCGGGGAAAGCCGGGCGGGACGGGGAGGATGCGTCCTCGTATACGCTGTTGACGATGTCCGAACGCGTGGAAGGGCGCCCGCTGCCGGAGGTGCACGTCGTCGATCTGCGCGAGGAGCTGAAGGCGGGCAACCGTTCCATGTTCAGCCGCGGCTTGTACGAAGCGATCGAGCGGCGGCTGCGGCGAAACGAGCAGACCGTGCTGCTGCTCAACCGCCGCGGTTACTCGACGTTCGTCATGTGCAGGTCGTGCGGCCACGTCGTCCAATGCCCGCATTGCGACATATCGCTCACGTACCATCAAGTGTCGCGCACGATGCGCTGCCATTACTGCGGGCTTTCGCAGCCCGAGCCGAAAACGTGCCCGAGCTGCGAAAGCGAGCATATCCGCTATTTCGGCACCGGGACGCAGCGGGTCGAGGAGGAGCTCGGCAAGCTGTTTCCGGGCATTCGCGTCATCCGGATGGACGTCGATACGACGTCGGAGAAAGGGGCGCACGAAAAGCTGCTGAGCCGGTTCCGAAGCAAGCAGGCCGACGTGCTGCTCGGCACGCAAATGGTCGCCAAAGGGCTCGATTTCCCGGACGTGACGCTCGTCGGCGTCATCGCCGCGGATACGGTGCTCCACCTGCCCGACTTCCGCGCCGCCGAGAAAACGTTCCAGCTGCTGACGCAGGTCGCCGGACGCGCGGGACGGCACAAGCTGCCCGGCGAGGTGTTCATCCAGACGTACACGCCGGACCATTACAGCATCGTGACGGCGAGCGGCCATAATTACGAGGCGTTTCTCGATAGCGAGCTGGAGATGCGCCGGCAGCGCGGGTACCCGCCATACTGCGAGCTCGTGCTCATTACGCTGTCTCACGAGCAAGTGCCGCTGCTCGTACGGGCCGGCGAATCGTTTGCGTCGAGGCTGAAGCAGGGCTGGGAGCGGCTGCGGCCGAAGGCGGCCGGCGGCGGGCAAACGGAGGAGCCGTACTTCGAGGTGTACGGCCCGGTCGCGTCGCCGATCCCGCGAATCAAAGATAGATATCGGTTCCAATGCATGATAAAATATCGGGGTAATGTCGACGTATCCGCGCTGCTCGCCGAAACGGCGGCCGCCTTCGACGAAACGGTGCGCAAAGACAAGCTGCAAATCAGCATCGACGTCAACCCGCAGGTGCTTATGTAGCGTTACGTGATGCGCATTCGGCGAATCGACCCGGGTATGCCGGAATCGGCCGAATAAAAGTTGTTGGAGGATGTTAAACCGGCTATTTTCGTCAATAAATAGGTTAAACGGTCTTTTACGGCTCTTCTATTTGCTGCTCCGGGGTTTTCTTCGCGGCGTTAACGAACGATTTCGGTGAATATAGCAGCTCCAAACGTCCGCTGATTACGCCTTGCGGTCGATTTTGCGAAAAATAAACGGTGCAAAAGACTTCTACTCGTAACATGCGCGGATGCGTGATGCGTATGATAAATACATGTTCAAACGGAAAGGAAGTTGCCAAGTGGCCATCCGAATCATAGTGAAAGAACCGGACCCGGTGCTCCGCGAGAAGGCGAAGCCGGTGCCGAAAATTACGCCGAACATCGTGAAACTGCTCGGCGATATGGCCGATACGATGTACGACGCCGAAGGGGTGGGGCTCGCCGCTCCGCAAATCGGCATTTTGAAGCGGGTGATCGTCATCGACGTCGGCGACGAGCACGGCTTGATCGAGATGATCAATCCGGAAATCGTCAGCATGGAAGGCGAGCAGCTCGGACCGGAAGGCTGTCTCAGCATTCCGGGGCTGCGGGGTGATGTCAAACGGGCGATGAAGGTGACGGTGAAAGGGCTGAACCGCGACGGCGAGGAAATCGTCATAACCGGAACGGAGCTGCTCGCCCGCGCGTTCCAGCACGAGGTGGATCATTTGAACGGTGTGCTGTTCACCGATCTGGCCCAAAGCGTATATCGCGAAGAGGAACGGCAAAAGAAAGGCGAGGAGTGAAGACATGAACGTCGTTTTCATGGGAACGCCCGATTTTGCCGTTCCTTCCCTTCTGGCGCTGCTGGAGGAAGCATACAACGTCGTCGCCGTCGTGACGCAGCCCGACCGGCCGAAAGGTCGGAAGCGCGAGCTGACGCCGCCGCCGGTCAAGGCGGAAGCGACGAAGCGGGGCATCCCCGTGCTCCAGCCGGAGAAGCTGCGCGATCCGGGTGCGCTCGACGCCATTCGCGCCTTTGAACCGGACTTGATCGTGACCGCCGCGTACGGGCAAATTTTGCCCAAATCGCTTTTGGCGCTGCCGCGTCACGGCTGCATCAACGTGCACGGCTCGCTTCTGCCGAAATATCGCGGAGGCGCGCCGATTCAGCATGCGATCATGAACGGCGAGCGGGCGACCGGAGTGACGATCATGTATATGGCCGCCGGACTCGACACCGGCGACATGATCAGCCGCGTGGAAGTGCCGATCACGGACGACGATACGGCGGGAACGATGTTCGAGAAGCTGAGCGCGGCCGGTGCCGACCTGCTCCGGGCGACGCTTCCCGATCTGCTGCAGGGGCGCATCGAAGCCGTTCCGCAAAACGAGGCGGAAGCGACGTACGCGCCCAACATCAGCCGCGAGGACGAGAAAATCGACTGGAGCCGCACGTCGCGCGAGCTGTTCAACCAGATCCGCGGCTTGAATCCGATGCCCGGCGCTTTTACGCTGTGGAACGGCGAAGTGTTCAAAGTTTGGGCGAGCCGCAAGCCGGAAGGCGCGAGCAGCCGCTCCGGAGCGCCGGGCACCGTCCTGCAAATGACGGACGACGGCCTCGAAGTGAAAACCGGAGACGGCTCCTTGTGGCTGACGCAGGTGCAGCCCGCGGGCAAAAAGGCGATGAGCGTGGCCGAATGGAAGCGCGGCACGACGATCCCGCCCGGAACCGTATTGGGGGTTTGACGTCTTTTGAAGCGAAACGAACGGCAATCGACATATACCGCAAACGCGGGAAGCAAGGGAAGGGACGACGGCAGGCGGCCGAGCGGCAAACGGCCGGGAGGCCCGGGCGAACGAACGGTCGGCGGATCGAAGCGGTCGGCGTCCGCTCCCAAACCGGCATCGGCCCGGGAGCTCGCTCTTGAGGCGCTGACGCGAGTAGAGACGGAAGGCGCATACAGCAATTTGCTGCTGAACCGGCTGCTGCAGAAGCATCCGCTCGACCGGGCGGACGCGGGTCTCGCGACCGAGCTCGTCTACGGGACGATTCAGCGCAAAAACACGCTCGACTATTATTTGAACCGCTTCGTCGCGGCCGGCGTCGCCAAGCTGGAGCCGTGGGTGCGCAATTTGCTCCGGCTCGGCCTGTACCAGCTGCTGTACCTAGACCGCATTCCGGAGCACGCCGCCGTGAACGAGTCGGTGAATATCGCGAAGCGCAAAGGGCATGCCGGCATTTCGGGCATGGTGAACGGAGTGCTCCGCAACGCCGTGCGGCGCAAGGCGGAGCTGGCCGTTCCGCGAACGCTCGGCCCAATCGAACGGATCGCGCTCGAAACGTCGCATCCGGAATGGCTGGTGGCCGATTGGGTCGGCCGGTTCGGCGCGGAAACGGCCGAACGGATATGCCGGGCGAACAACGAGCCTCCGCATGCGAGCGTCCGGGTCAATTCGGTCAAGCTGTCCCGCGACGAGCTGCTGCGGTTGATGCGGGACGCCGGCATGCAGGCCCGGCCGTCGGAGCTGTCGGAGGCGGGCATCGTCGTCGAAAGCGGCGGAAATATGGCGCTGACGCCATGGTATGCGGACGGGCTGCTGTCCGTCCAGGACGAAAGCTCGATGCTCGTGGCGGAGGCGGTCGATCCGCGGCCGGGCATGAGCGTACTGGACTGCTGCGCCGCGCCGGGCGGCAAAACGTCGCATATGGCCGAGCGGATGAACGATGCCGGGCGCATCGTCGCGTGCGATTTGCACGAGCATAAACGGGAGCTGATCGAGGCGCAGGTCAAGCGGCTCGGGCTGACGAGCGTCGAAACGCGGACGATCGACGCCCGCGAGCTGCCGGAGGCGTATCGCGGCTCCGCCTTCGATCGCATTTTGCTCGACGCGCCGTGCACGGGCTTCGGCGTCGTTCGCCGCAAGCCGGATATCAAATGGACGAAGCGTCCCGAGGATGCGGAGGACATCGCCCGGCTGCAGGCCGAGCTGCTGAACGGAGCGGCCAAGCTGCTGGCGCCGGGCGGCGTTCTCGTGTACAGCACGTGCACGATCTCGGAGGCGGAAAACGAGCGGGTCCTCGAAACGTTTTTGGCGGCCCATCCCGGCTTTCGGCTGGAGCAGCCGCCCGAGCCGCTGCGCCGCCGCTTGCCCGCGGAGGCGGTCGCGCCGAGCGGGACGATCGCCATTTTGCCGCATATGTTCGGCTCGGACGGATTTTTCATCGCCCGGCTGCGGAAACAGAGCGAATAGGCGAAAGCGTTGGCGGCAAGGCAATCGCATTGAAGCGACCCGAGACCGATCTTTTGTCGCTGCTTGGTCCCCGTTGATGCCCCCGAATCGCCGCCCATTTGGCGCCGGTTCGACGAAACGCGAAAAACTCCCGCCAAATCGACGCAGCTTCGGCGAAGCGCTCGTTTTTCGGGCCAATGCGATTGCCCTGCGGCCGGACCGGGCGAAACTTTAGCTATCGTCCCGGTTATGCTAGAATGGAATGGAACGCGGCCGGAACCGCCATAAGTTCCGGCTTTCCCGCATGAATGCGAAACTAACGAAACGGGTAGGGATGTTTTTGCTGAAACCTTTAAAACCGTTAAAACCACTTGAGCCCCACGTACCCGAGAAGCTTTCCGCCTACGATCTTTCCCTCGAGGAATGGCAGGCTTGGCTGAAAGATAACGGCGAGGCGGCGTTTCGGGCCGGGCAACTGTTCGATTGGCTGTACGTCAAGCGGGTCGGATCGTTCGAGGAAATGTCCAATTTATCGAAAACGCTGCGCGACAAGCTGGCCGGCGAGTTCGAATTCGTGTCGCTGAAGGAAATCGCCCGTCATCAGTCGAAGGACGGCACGGTCAAATTTTTGTTCGAGCTGGCCGACGGCAACGCGATCGAGACGGTCATCATGAAGCACGATTACGGCAACAGCGTGTGCGTCACGACGCAGGTCGGCTGCCGGATCGGCTGCACGTTTTGCGCTTCGACGCTCGGCGGGCTGAAGCGGAATTTGTCGGCCGGCGAAATCGTCGCGCAGGTCGTACAAGCCCAGCGCCTGCTCGACGCGACCGGCGAACGGGTCAGCAGCATCGTCATTATGGGGATCGGCGAGCCGTTCGAAAACTACGATGCGATGCTCAAGTTTTTGAAGCTGATGAACCATCCCAAAGGGTTGAACATCGGCCAGCGCCACATCACCGTATCGACGAGCGGCATCGTGCCGAACATTTACCGGTTCGCCGACGAAAATATGCAGATCAATTTGGCGATTTCGATCCACGCCCCGAACGACGAGCTTCGCTCCAAGCTGATGCCCGTCAACCGGCGGTATCCGTTCGCCGATTTGATCGAGGCGTGTAACTATTATTTGCGCAAGACGGGCAGGCGCATCACGTTCGAATACGCCCTGATGGGCGGCGTCAACGATTCCGCGGAAAACGCCGCGGAGCTGGCGAACGTGCTGAAAGGCATGCTGCCGCTCGCCCACGTCAATCTGATTCCGGTCAATTTCGTGCTGGAGCGCAATTTCAAACGAACGGAGCGGGACGACATTTTCGCCTTCCAGCGCATTTTGGAGAAGGCGGGCATCCCCGCGACGATCCGCCGCGAGCACGGCAGCGACATCGCCGCCGCCTGTGGGCAGCTGCGCGCCAAGCACTTGGAGTCGAAGTAGAGGTGAGGGGATCATGCAAACGGCGTATCGTACCGATGCCGGACTCGTCCGGCTGATCAACGAAGACCGGGCCGCGGTAAGAGACGAATGGAACGGGTTTACCCTCGCCATCGTCGCTGACGGCATGGGCGGCCATCAAGCGGGGGAAATCGCCAGCACGATGGCGATCGAGCTCGTGGAAACGGAAATGCGCGCGGTCGGCATCGATATGACGCTGGAGGAGCGCAAGGAAGCCGTTCGCCGGGCGATCGCCCTGGCGAACGATCAAGTGTACGAATTCGCTTCCAAGCAGGCGCGCTACCAAGGGATGGGCACGACCGTCGTCACGGCGCTGGCGACGTCCCGCGACGTCGTCATCGGCCATATCGGCGACAGCCGCGCCTATCTCGTGTCCCGCGGGACGATCCGCCAATTGACCGAGGATCATTCGCTCGTCAACGAGCTGGTGAAATCGGGGCAAATTACGCCCGAAGAAGCGAACGTCCATCCGCTGCGCAACGTCGTCACCCGCGCGCTCGGCACCGATAAGCAGGTCGAAGTCGACATCGTCCATTGCGATTGGCAGTGCGGCGACATTTTGCTGCTGTGCAGCGACGGCTTGAGCGGAGACATCGAAGAGCGGGAAATGCTCGGGATTATTTCCGACGACCGCGAGCTGTCGTGGAAGGTCGACCGGCTGATCGGGCGGGCGCTCGAGGAAGGCGGGGGCGACAACATTACGGTCGTGCTGCTGGCGAACGACGAGCAAGCCGAAGGTCGCGGGACGAACAAGGCGGAGAGGAGGGATGGAGCATGATCGGTCACGTTCTCGGAGGACGCTACGAGCTCCTCGATCGGATCGGCGGCGGCGGCATGGCGCTCGTTTACAAAGGGCATGATCGTTTACTTAATCGGAAAGTCGCCGTTAAAGTGCTGCGCCAGCAGTACGTTCACGACGAGGAATTCATTCGCCGGTTCCGCAGGGAAGCCCAGGCGGCCGCGTCGCTTTCGCACCCGAACGTCGTCAGCATATACGATGTCGGCCAAGAGGACGAGACGCACTACATCGTCATGGAATATATCGAAGGCAAGACGCTGAACGACCTGATCAAGGAACGGGCGCCTCTGCCGGTCGAAGAGTCGGTGCGGATCGCCTCGCAAATTTGCGACGCGCTCGATCATGCCCATCTGAACCAAATCATTCACCGCGACATCAAGCCCCACAACATTTTGATCGGCAAAAACGGCCGCGTCAAAGTGACCGATTTCGGCATCGCCCGCGCCGCGGACGCCTCGCAAATTACGCAAACCGGCTCCGTCGTCGGCTCGGTCCATTATTTTTCGCCGGAGCACGCGAAAGGAACGCTCACGGGAGCGCAGTCCGATCTGTATTCGCTCGGCATCGTCCTGTATCAGATGCTGACCGGCCGTCTGCCGTTTCTCGGCGAAAGCCCGATCAGCGTGGCGCTGAAGCATTTGCAGGAGGACGTCGAGGAGCCCCGCAAAGTGAACCCGCTCATCCCGCAAAGCGTCGAAAACATCATTTTGAAATCGATGCGCAAAAAACCGGAGGAGCGCTACCGGTCGGCCAAAGAGATGCTGCAGGATTTGGATACGTGCCTGAACCCGGAGCGGCGGAACGAGTCCAAAATCGTGTTTTCGCACGACGACGACGAGTACGAGGACAGCGAGAAGACGCGCGTCCTGCCGGCCATCCGCGGCGATTATACGCCGGAGGAGCCGCGCGACGACGAGGAGCCGGACCCGCCCCGCAGGAAGAAAGGCTGGGTGAAGCCGTTCGTCTGGACGATCGTCACGCTGCTGCTGCTCGGGCTTATGTACGCCGGCGTCTTGTACGTGAAAAAGATGATCGAAGTGCCCGAGATCGATATTCCGAACGTCGTCGGAATGACGGTGCAGGACGCTCAAAATACGTTGACGGGCAAAAGCTTGGAGAGCAAGGTCGTCGTGCAAACGAACGCGCAAATACCGAAGGACGTCGTCATCCAGCAGGATCCGGCGCCGGGGCGCGTCAAAGTGGCGAATCCCGTGACGCTGTACGTCAGCTCGGGTCCGGAAAAGCAAAAAATGCCGGATTGGCGGGGCAAGCAGCTGAACGACGTGCTCAATACGGAGCTGATCAAATTCGGCATCGACCCGTCGCAGGTGAAGAAAGAGGAGACGCACGCCAACGAAGAGGCCGGGACGATATTGACCCAGACGCCGGCGCCGGACGAGGAATTCGATCCGAAGACGGTATCGATCAAGCTGTCGGTCAGCAAAGGCAAGGATCAAATCCCGATGCCGAACTTGATCGGCTTGACGGAGGCCGCCGCGCAGTCGCGGGCGAAGCTGAACGATTTGAAGCTCGAAGTGCAGCGCGAGCCTTCGTACAAGCAGGCGCGAGGCGTCGTATTCAATCAATGGCCGTATCAGCCGGACCAGCTCGTCTCTCCCGGCGCGGAAGTGAAAATATTCGTAAGCACCGGTTATCCGGAAACGGCGAAAGAAGTGACGGTCACGAAAGTGATTTCGCCGGCCGAGAAAGGCAAGGAGAGTACGATCACAATCAAATACAGCGACGCGCGGGGCGACGAGCTCGATTGGGATAAGCCGCGCAAAATTACGGACACCCAAACGTTCGACATCAAGCTCGTGCTTTCTCCGGAAAAAGACGGGTCGATCCAATATTTCCGCGACGGCGAACGAATCGACATCGATACGGTGCCGTATTCCGGCAAGACGACGAGCAGTCCGGTATCCGGCACGCCGAGCGGAACGACGGGAACCGGCGGTCAGCAGCCGGGCGGCGGATCCGGCGCCGGCGGGACGGGAAGCTCGACGGGCGGCTCCGGAAGCGGCAGCAAGCCGGGAGGCGCCGGCGCAACGACCGGAAGCGGCACGACGACCGGAAGCGGCACGACGACCGGCGGCGGCACGACAGGGGGCGCGACCGGCGCGGGTTCCGGCACCCCGTCCGGTACGAATACCGGGACGGGAGGACGGAACTGAATGCACGATGGCGTAATCGTAAAAGCGTTAAGCGGCTATTATTACGTAATGCCGGACGATGCCGGTTCGGAAGCCGTCCAATGCCGGGCCCGGGGCATTTTCAAGAAGAAAGGGATCACGCCGCTCGTCGGCGACCGGGTCGTATTCGGGCTGACGGAAAACGGCGAAGGCACGGTCGACGAGATCAAGCCGCGCACGACCGAGCTCATTCGGCCTCCCGTGGCGAACGTCGATTTGGCCGTCCTCGCCTTCTCGCTCGCCGAGCCGGCGCTCAACGTGCAGCTGCTGGACAAATTTCTCGTCCATACCGAAAAAGCCGGCCTTCGGACGGTCATTTGCCTCACGAAGCGGGATTTGCTTCCCGAAGACGGCAAGCTGGAAAGCCCGCAGCAGCAATTGAACGCGCTCGACGACGTGATCGCCTTGTACGAGCGGATCGGGTATCCCGTCGTCGTAACGAGCGCGAACAAGAAGGAAGGAATCGACGAGCTGCGCTCCCTCTTGGCGGGACGCATCAGCGTCTTCTCCGGCCAATCCGGCGTAGGGAAGTCGTCGCTGCTGAACGCGCTTGTGCCGGGACTAACGCTCGCGACGAACGAAATCAGCTCGAAGCTCGGCCGCGGCAAGCATACGACGCGGCACGTGGAGCTGATCCCGCTCGGCGGGGAGGACGGCGCGCTCGTCGCCGATACGCCCGGCTTCAGCCAGCTCGACTTTTTGCAGATGGAGGCGGAGGAGCTGTCGTCCTGCTTCGTCGAGATGAAGCGGGCGTCGGCCGGATGCAAGTTTCGCGGCTGCCTGCACCAGCAGGAGCCCGGCTGCCAAGTGCTCGCGGCGGTCGAGAAAGGCGAAATCGCCCCGAGCCGCTACAAGCATTACCTCGTCTTTTTGCAGGAAATGAAAGAACGGAAACGGAGGTACTGACATGCCGGAATTGTTGATCGCGCCGTCGATATTGTCCGCGGACTTCGCGAAGCTAGGCGATGAAATTCGCGACGTCGAGCAAGGCGGCGCCGACTGGATTCACGTGGACGTCATGGACGGCCATTTCGTGCCGAACATTACGCTCGGGCCGCCGATCGTTCAGTCGATTCGGCCCCATACGAAGCTGCCGCTCGACGTTCATTTGATGATCTCGCGCCCGGACGAATACATTCGCGCGTTCGCGCAGGCGGGAGCGGATTATATATCGGTTCACGCGGAAGCGTGCGCGCATTTGCACCGAACCGTCCAGCTGATCAAAAGCGAAGGGGCGAAAGCGGGCGTCGTGCTCAATCCGGCGACGCCGCTGGCCGCGCTCGAGCATATTTTGGAAGACGTCGAACTCGTTCTGCTCATGACGGTCAACCCGGGCTTCGGCGGCCAGCGGTTTATCGGCTCCGTCGTGCCGAAAATCGCCGCGCTGCGCCGCATGCTGGACGAACGCGGCTTGTCGCATGTCCACGTGGAGGTCGACGGGGGCGTCAACGAGGAGACGGCGCCGCTCGTCGCGCAGGCGGGAGCGAACGCGCTCGTCGCCGGCAGCGCGGTATTCGCGCAGCCGGACCGCCGGGCGGCGATTTCGGCCATTCGCCGCGCGGCAACCCCGGGAGGAGGCCGCTTTTGAGGAACACGTTCATGCTGCTGCTGTGCAGCTTTTTGGTCGGCCAGCTGCTTCTTATTTTTTCGTGGAGCGACTTTTCGATATTTCGGTACGTCTATTCGCTTGGGGCGTTATTCATCGGCATCTACTATTTCAAGACGTTCGAATCGAAAGGACTGCGGATCGGCTTCGTGCTCGCGTCGCTCGCCTTTTGGGTCGTCCTGACCGTCGTATACGTCGCCATCGGCAAAATTCCGATATTGAACCTCGAGCCGCCGGGCCTCAAGGTGGAGCAATAACGCGCCGCGCAGGTATGTTTTCTTTTCGCGTCGCATATAGATGACTACAAGAGTTGCCGCTCTTGTAGTTTTTTTGTTCGGGTCATCACCTTTTCCGCAGGCGGCGAATAAGCTAGTGACATAAGGTGGATCCGCGCGGCGGCGGCGAAAACGGGACAGACGGCGGGCGTACAAAGGCCGCGCGGAACATGCGAGGGAGGGGTAGAAATGAAATTTTACACGATCAAGCTACCGAAATTTTTGGGTGGTGTCGTGAAGGCGATCTTGAATTCGTTCAGCAAAAATTGATCCAGCAGCCGGCGCTTCCTTGTTCGTACCGGACAATCCCGGCTCCCTTGCCGGCCGATGAACGTATGCCCTACGCCTGCCGGCGTTCGTCCGCGCGAAACGAGATGTCGGCACGGTTCGGAGCAACGAAAAAAAAGCACCTGGATGAAGGTGCTTTTTGTCTATTGTACGCCCAGCATGGGCGTCATCTTTAGGGTGTAAGTCCTGAACGGGGGCTGGCGAGCGCCTACCGTTAGCTAAGGGCAAGGGTGTCTGTCGTGAGGCAGAATCTGAAGGAAGCCGGAGGCAAA